>NZ_JAYMFI010000001.1:0-479225 GCF_035830635.1 Adlercreutzia shanghongiae
ACATCCTCGAGATGATTCATCTCTCGAATTCCATCCTCAGTATCCGGTTGTCAAGGTTCCGCGGGAGCCTCTCCCGCCGCGCTGCCCTCGTGAGCGGCGCAAGGAAGTACTTTACAGGGTTTCGAAGTGTCCGTCAAGCGCTTCACAAAACCTCAACAATTTTGCTTTCTCGCTTGACAACCCCGAAGGTTCGCAAGGAACGCTGTCTTTCGTACCTCCGAAAAAGACAGCTTGCATATAATACAGCTCTTCCCCAATCGCGCAAGAGGGATTTTGAAATTTATTAAAACTTTTTGGCCACGTGCACAGCGCTCTCGCCCTTCATTCGAAGAAAGACCAGTATACTTAGGGAAAATCACTGAATCGAAGGAATAAAACATGGCAGCCGCTCACCGCAATCCGAACACATCTTCCCGCCCCTATTCCTATGGCTCACCGGCACAGGTCCAAGATGGCGGCGTCAAGGCTCCCTCTGTAAAGGCCCCTTTAGCTGCTGCCTCTTCGACCAGGCTCGAACTTCCCCTTGCGGCGAGCGAAGCGCTGCGCATCATCGAGAACGCCGGCGGCGAGGCCTGGTGCGTGGGGGGATTCGTGCGCGACGCCCTCCTGGGAAGGCCCGTCCACGACGTCGACATCGCCACGAGCCTTCCCTGGCAGCGCGTAAGGGACGCCTTCGAAGGCGCCGGCTGGGGCACGGCAGAGACCGGTGTCGCCCACGGGACCATTACGGTTGTGCGCAAAGGCGAGCCGCTTGAAATTACTACGTATCGCACTGATGGCTCCTACAGCGACGGGCGCCACCCCGATTCCGTCGCCTTCGCTTCTTCTATTGAAGAGGACCTGAAGCGCCGCGACTTCACTATTAATGCGCTGGCCTATCACCCGAAGCGCGGCATTATCGACCCCTTCGACGGTCTGAGTGATATGCGTCGGGGCATCTTGCGCTGCGTGGGCGACCCCCTGACGCGGTTCTCCGAAGATGCGCTGCGCATTCTGCGGGCCTGCCGCTTCGCCTCGCAGCTTGGCGTTGCCATCGACGAGGCGACCTTCGAGGCCATGGTCGCGTCGAAGAGCCTGCTGCGCAAGGTATCCGGTGAGCGCATCTACCGCGAGCTAGAGCGCTTCGTCTGCGGTGACCACGTCCACGATGCCCTTATGACGTGCGTCGATGTGCTGGCTTTCGTGCTGCCGGAGCTAGTCGCTATGAAGGACTGCGCCCAAGTGACGAAGTACCATATATATGATGTGCTCGAGCATACCGCCTGGGTCGTCCAGCGCACGCCCCCCGAGCCGCTGCAGCGCTGGAGCGCGTTGTTCCACGACATGGGCAAGCCGGCAGCGGCCTTCTTCGAGGGCGAGGTGGAGCACTTCTACGGCCATGCCGCCGTCAGCGTCGAGCTTGCGGGCGGCATCATGCACCGTCTCCCCTTCCCCGCGTGGCTGCGCCGCGACGTGCCCGTGCTCGTGCGCGCCCACGACGATGTGGTGCCCGCCAACACGCGAGCGGTGCGCCGCATGCTCGGCCGACTCGGCGGGCGCACCGACCTGTTCGAGGCGCTCTGCGACATCAAGCGCGCCGACGCCCTGGCCCAGGCGCCGTTTTGCGCGCCTCGCGCCAATACGGCCGAGGAGCTGCGGGCCCTCATGCGCCAGATTCTGGAGGAAGAGGCGGCGTTCTCGGTGAAGCACCTTGCCGTGAACGGGCGCGATGTCATGGCGCTTGGCGTGGAGGCGGGACCCGAAGTGGGACGCATCCTGGACGCGGCCCTGGACGCCGTCATCGACGAGCGCGTCCCCAACGAGCGCGAGGCGCTGCTGACCTTCGTGTCCTCAGAGCTTTACGACTAACTCGCACGGCGGGCCAAGCCGCGCGCCCGCTTTCGCCTAGGCGAGCAGATCGGCTATAAGGCGCACGGCAAACAGGGCGATGACAACGAGCATGAGGGGGCGCAACACCGCAGCTCCCTTTTTGTCGAAGAGGCTCGAGCCGATCCAGTTGCCCACGATGTTGAAGGCTCCGGCAGCCAGGCCGAGCGGAATGAGCACGGCCCCGTTGACGAGGAACACCGCAAGCGCCGCTACGTTAGTCGCCAGATTGACGGCCTTCGTGGTGCCAGCAGCCTCCCGCATGGACTGATGGGCCACCATCGTCAGCAAGAGCATGAGGATGGTTCCCGTGCCGGGCCCGTAAAACCCGTCGTAGACACCCACGGCCAAGGCGATGAGCCCCGTGAGAGCCAGGGCGCGATGGCGCGGCAGCGGGCGCTCGGCGAACTTGTTCAGATCCCGCACGCGAAAGACCAGCACGGCCACAAAGGGAAGAGAGACGAGCATGAACACCATGAGCGCGAAGCTGTCGGCCACCAGCGCCAGATTGGCACCGAGCGCCGAGCCCGCAAGGCCGCACGCGACACCCGCCGCGACGAACATCGGAGCCATATAGCCAAAGAGCGCATAGCGAACCGTGGCGATGGTCGTGCCCATCGTAGAGGAGAGCTTGTTCGTGGCGATAGCCGCATGGGGCGGCAGGCCCGCGAAGAAATACGCCGGCAGCGAGATGAGCCCTCCCCCGCCGGCCACGGCGTCCACCAAACCGGCCAGAAGAGCCAGCGGGCACACGATCAGGTATTCCACAAACGCCCCTTCCGCCTCCGAACACAAAACGAGCCGCCCTCTGGGCGGCCCGGAAAGTTCATGGTAGCTCCGACCGGATTCGAACCGGCGACCTCCGCCTTGAGAGGGCGGCGTCCTAAACCGCTAGACGACGGAGCCACGTTGTGCGCTTCATAAAGCCGGGAGGGGTTTAGCCTCCCGGCCCGATTTCCCTGGTAGCTCCGACCGGATTCGAACCGGCGACCTCCGCCTTGAGAGGGCGGCGTCCTAAACCGCTAGACGACGGAGCCACGTTGTGCGCTTCATAAAGCCGGGAGGGGTTTAGCCTCCCGGCCCGATTTCCCTGGTAGCTCCGACCGGATTCGAACCGGCGACCTCCGCCTTGAGAGGGCGGCGTCCTAAACCGCTAGACGACGGAGCCACGTAATGCGTTCTGCGAAAAAATGGCTGGGGTGGAAGGAGTCGAACCCTCACATACGGCACCAGAAACCGCTGTCCTGCCATTAGACGACACCCCAACGACACTTCTTCGCGAAACCGCAAAAGCGGTAAGCGCAAGTGAGTATGTTACGGAAGCGACCCCGCCCCGTCAAGTCCCAATTTCGGGAATTATGAAAAATGCGGGGAATGGCACTGGCACTGGCGGGCCCGGGGCCGACGGGCTTAATGCGCCAGAAGCGGGCCCTCCCCCGCGTCCTCGGGCGTGTACCATTCACAGGGGTCGGGCGCCGCCAGACCGCGCACGCCCTCGATGATGATCTCCACACCGTGCGCGAAGGCCTCATCGGTATAGGCCCGGTCCACAATACTCCGCCAGAACGGAGCCTCGGGCGCCTCGGTGTTTTCGCTGGCGTTCCCTCGCTCGCGTCGCGCCTTCTCCTTGCGCACGGCAACCGCATTGCCCGTGAAACCCGTCAGATAGGCGTCAACCATGGCCCACGCCCAAGAAAGCACGTCCTCCGGCATCCCCTGGTTAAGGTGGAGGCGAATGATCTTATCCGTATGGGAAGCCAAGCCCTCGTCGCCGCTGCCGGGTTCAACTTCTATAGAAGAAATCTCCGGGTGCGCCACGCCCTCGCGATAGATGGACGTCATAGTGCGGCGCAGCGTATCGTCCCAGCGCTCCCCGGGCACCGGATCGGTATCCATCGTAGCCATAAAACGCTCGAGCACGGCGGCAAGCACTTCTCCGCGCGACGAGAAATGGCTGTAGACCGCCATAGCCGACACGCCGAGCTCTTTCCCGAGCGAGCGCATGGTAAACGACCGAAGCCCTTCTCGCTCTATAAGAACGGTGGCAGCGCACACGATGCTTTCTCGAGACAGCGCAGGACGTGCCTCTTCGCTTGCGGATTGGCTCACGGCCCACCTCCCTCTCTCATCGAATGCAACCTTGCCCAGTATACCCAGTATAGTAAAAGCGGCGCGCCCCTTACGGACGCGCCGCCTTATCGCCACTTGAAAAGCAAAGGACCCTTACGCAGCGCTCGAGAGCGCGGCGCCCGGTCCCGTCTCGGGGTTGTGGGGCCAGGTATGGCAGTTATCGCACTGGTTGTCGGTGACTTCCTTGTCGCGAGCATGGCAGTTCACGCAGGAGTTGTACCCGCCGTGAATGGAGTTGTGCGGATTGCTCATGCCGTAGTCGGCCGTCGTGGAGGCCAGGGCCTCGTAAGAGCCGCCGTGGCAGGACAGGCACTGCTCGTCGGACTGATACATGCCAGCCTCAGCCGCTGCATCCACCTGCTCCTCGGTAGAGGCCCCGGCGGCCTCGTTGGCATCGGAAGCCGGCTGCTGCGGCGCACAGGCGGCAAGGCCGAGACACAGGGCCATCGTCGCGGCCGCCGTCATCGCAAGGCGCAGGCCGCCCGCCAGCTTGTCGGTTCTTCTCATGGTCTACTCCCCCTTCAAGGCATGCTCGGCGGCCACAAAGCCGAAGGTGACCGCACGGCCGATGGACGTTCCCGGAATATGGCGCGGGTAGTTGCCCGCGAAGAAGTTGCCCGAAGCGTTGCCCGTGGCGTACAGGTTGCCGATGGGCTTGTTGTTCACGTCGAGCACCTGGGCGTTCTCGTCGATAGTGAGGCCGCCCACCGTGGCGAGCACGCAGCTGTTGGTGGTCAGTGCGAAGTAGCGCTTTCCCGTGAACGGCATGGTGGTGGACAAGTCGCGGTCGAAGTCCTCATCGACGCCCGCCGCAAAGAAGCCGTTGTAGCGGGCGATGGCGTCAGCCAGGCCTTGCGGATCGACACCGCAGGCTTCGGCGAGCTCTTCGGGCGTGGCACCTTCGAAGAGCCAGCCCTTGCCCTTGAACTCCTCAATAGCCGCGTCGTCCATGCCCTCCATCATGTTCTCGTCGAAGATCTCCCAACAGTTTGCACCGTAATCGGGCTGGGCGTTCTGGGCATTCGACACGCTCTGGAAGGGCAGATCCTCGCGCACGAAGCGATGCCCGTCGCCGTTCACGAGGATGGCGAAGTAGATGGCGTTCCACGTGCGGGCATCGTAGAAGGAGTCGGGGTTGCCCCAGCGGAAGTTCATGACCGGCTGCGGGCAGGGGTCCATCTGAGCGCCGATCTGGATGCCCATGAGATGCCCGTCGCCCGTGGTGCCCCAACCGGGGTTCCACCAGCTGGACGAGGCGTAGTCCTCGGGGCGCGTCCAAGCCTGCATGAGCTCGGGGTTCGCGTCATAGCCGCCCGTGGCAAGGATAACGCCCTTGCTCGCGTTCAGCTGCACATAGGTGCCGTCGGGGTTCTTGGCGATGACCGCCGTCACCGGGCCGTCGCCCTCGCGCACGAGCTGCACGCCCGGGGTTTCGAAGCGGATGTCGAGGTTGTCGTAGCCCTGGGCCACTTCCTGCATCTCCAGGCAGACGTACATGCCCGAGTAACCCGAGCGCACCCCGGCGTCGGGCGGCAGGCAGGGGCTGTCGTAGAAGCCGAGCTCGGTGGGGATGAGGTCGGTCAGGCACGGCATGCCGCAGGTGGAAGGAACCTCGGGCACCGGCGTGATGAGAAAGCCGTTGGGGCCCTTGTCCAGCATGGCCTGCCAGAAGTCGGTGGCCTCACCGGAGCGGCGCACGTAGGTGCGGGCCGGCTCGGGACGCGTGCGCCAGTAGGCGCTGCGGTAGATCTCGTCGAGCAGCAGCTGGGGCTTGATGTCGAGGTCTTTCTGACACGCGGCGTTCACGGCGCCGAAGCACTCGAAGCAGCCGCGGCCGCGGGTCATCTTCTCGATGCAAACCACGTCGGCGCCTTCCTCGGCCGCTTTGAGGCTTGCCGTGAGACCGCCGATACCGGCGCCGACAACGACGATGTCGTGGTCTTCCGTCGCGGAAATCTTATCGGCCGGAATCGCTTCGGCCTCGAAGGCGATGGGGCCGCGGGGGCCGGGGCAAGCTGCCTTCTGCACCGGAATCCAGGCCGTCTCGTTGGCCAGCTTCGCGATGGCCGGCACCGCGCCTTCAGCCTCATCGGCCACGGCCACCGGCACGTGCGCGCCTCCGGCCAGGGCGAGGGCCCCTGCTGCCGCGCCCGCAACACCGGCGCCGCGCAGGAAGTCGCGACGCGATACGTTCGTTCCCTCCATTGTTCCTCCTTCGCATCGGCCCGTCTTGCGGGCCTCTCCTTGTTTCATGCAGCAAAGCGCTACACGGGCTTTACATCGTAAAGTTCGATGCAGGAGGAATCATAACCACTTTACTTTACATTGTAAAGTGTCAAAAGCGAGTTTTCTTTTACGGAGGATGAGGCGCTAACGACAAAGCCCCGCCAGCACACTGGGCACCGGCGGGGCTTGAGCGAAGCGCTTTATGCGAAGTATTAGCAGGGAACCGGGCCGTACTGCCACATGTGGTTGAGAGGACCGGAGCCGCGACCGAGGTTCAGACCGGCGGCGAGGGCGCCGGCAACGTAGGCCTTGGCCTCGCGCACGGCCACATCGACGGCGAAGCCCTGCGCCAGCCGGCAAGCGATGGCCGAAGAGAGCGAGCATCCCGTGCCGTGGGTATTCTCGTTGGCAATACGGGGCCCCCGCAGCCACACGCGCTCGCCGTGGGCCAAACGCAGATAGTCATCGGCAGCATCGGGGTCGCCCACGCCGTGGCCTCCCTTGATCATGATGGCGGGAATGCCGAAGTCGCCAGAACCCGCGCCGCCCTCTCCCGCCGCCTTGCAGCGCTCGGCGATGAGGTCAGCAGCCCTCGCGACATCATCCGGCGCGGTGATGCCCATACCCGCGAGCACCTCCGCCTCGGGAATGTTCGGCGTAATGACGCTCGCCAGCGGGAAGAGCCTCTCCACCAGCGCATTCACGGCAGCATCGGCAATGAGGGCCGAGCCGGACGTGGCCACCATAACCGGGTCCACAACGATGTTCTCAGCCCTATGACGCACAAGTCCCTCGGCGATGGCCGCGACAATCTCGGGTGACGACACCATGCCCACCTTCACAGCGTCGGGGCGAATATCTTCGAACACGGCATCGATCTGCTGGCCCACAAAGGCCGGGTCCACATCCAGCACGCCGGTCACCCCCATGGTGTTCTGGGCCGTGAGCGCCGTGATGACGCTCTCCCCGAACAGCTGATGGGCAATGATGGTCTTCAAATCGGCCTGGATGCCCGCTCCCCCGCTGGAGTCGGACCCGGCAATGGTGAGAACCGCTTTCATGGCGTTCCTTTCTCCGCACATACGAGTGCGCCTATCATCTCATAAAAAGGAGGCGACCTCGCACGGTCGCCTCCTTCCGATGGTCAATCGTCACGCGTAGGCTAGCCTTCGATGAGCCTCACGGCCTCGTCGGTGTCGATGATCTTGGCGGCGTAGCAGGTGCGCATGTAGTCGAGGCCTTCCTCCTGGTCTCCCACGAGGAAGGTGGCCGTGGCGTCGCCCACCACGATGATGTTGAAGTTGTTGAAGTAGGCATCGGCCACGGTGTGCTTCACGCAGATGTTGGTGTCCATGCCGCAGCAGATGAGGGTGTCGACGCCCAGCTCGTTCAACAGCAGAAGAAGCCCCGTCTGGAAAAAGCCGCTGTAGCGGCGCTTCTCCACCACGTAGTCGGTGGGTTGGGGGCTCAAAAGCGGTGAGGTCTGCGCCTCGAGGGTGCCGGCGATGCCGTGGGTGCCCCACAGCGCCAACTCGCGGTCGATGCCGGGGATGTGCGCGTCGTTGGTGAAGATGACGGGCATGCCCGCCTTGCGGGCGGCCTCGGTGAGCTTGGCCGTCTGCAGGATGGAGGGCAGAAGCACCGGCTCCAGCGGCGTGCCGGTTGGGTCGCCCAGCTCGTCGATGACGAGGAGCGCGCATCTCAAGCGGTCGACGGCGGAAAGGTCCACCAGATCGTTGTTGTTCTCATCTCCCAGCATGGAAGTCCTTCCTTTCTTGGCGATCCTTCGGCTCTGGCGCTACGTACCTCCGCTTGGGATGACACGAGGCGAGAGCTGCGGCGCTCTTCGGAGTATCGCGCTAAAGCGTTTCGTCGATGATACGGGAAAGCTCGCGGGTGGCAGCCTCAATATCGTCGGCGGCGAAGATGGCCGACACGACGGCGGCGCCATCCACGTCAAGCTCGGCCAGAAGCGGCATCGTCTCCGCGCTCACGCCGCCGATGGCCACGATGGGAATATCCACCGCGGCGGCGATGGCGCGAAACTCATCGGGAGTGAGCACGCCGGCCTCGGGCTTGGTGGCCGTGCCACGCACCCCGCCCACGCCCAGGTAGTCGGCCCCGGCCGCCTCGGCGGCGCGGGCCTGCTCCACCGTTTGGGTGCTCACGCCCACGATGGCATCGGGGCCAAGCAGCGCGCGGGCGCGTTCGCAGGCCATATCGTCCTGGCCCACGTGCACGCCATCAGCGCCAACGGCCAGGGCGCACTCCACGTCATCGTTGACCACGAAGGGCACGCCGGCCGCCCGGCAGAGCGCCAGCAACTCGGCGGCCTCGGCACGCAGCTCGTCCGCGCTCGCGTGCTTGTCGCGCAGTTGCACGAAGGTCGCTCCTCCGGCGAGCGCCGTCTCCACGCATTCCGCCAACGTCCGCTCCCCTAGCCACGCATTGTCCGTAACCGCGTAGAGCTTGAGCGCCTCGCGAATTGCCTCAGGCGACCAAACGGGCTTCTCGTGTTCCATATTGCAACCTTTCTCGATTCCGGAGGCCTGCGTACGGGGCTTCGAATCGCTTCAGACGATTTTTCTGTCCCTGATTTTCAAAAAAACCGGGTTTGTTAGACATTACCTTGCCAGATTGCTCAGCTTGGGGCAAAAACGCACCGCAAAAGGCCTGGTCAATCCACCGCCGCTGACGCACGGCGCGGCACTTTCGACATCCAATGTCTAACAAACCCGTGAAATTTGCAAATTTCACGGGAAAACTTTTCTCGCGCCTAGTGCGCGTCCAAGTCGACCGTGAGTCCCTCCATGATGTCGTTCACCGTCTTCATGGCGCACATCTTGCCGCACATGGTGCAGGTGCCCTCGGTGGAAGGCGGGGCGCTCTCGAAAACGGCACGGGCGCGGTCGGGATCGAGCGCCAGGCCGAACATCTCTTCCCAGGCCACACGGCGGCGCGCGTCGCTCATGCGGTTGTCGCGGTCGCGGGCACCGGGCACTCCCTTGGCGATATCGGCCGCATGAGCCGCGATTTTAGTGGCCACGAGTCCCTCGCGCACATCGTTGGCGTCGGGCAGACGCAGATGCTCGGCCGGTGTCACATAGCAGAGGAAATCGGCGCCCGACATAGCCGCCACCGCGCCGCCGATGGCCGCGGTGATATGGTCGTAGCCGGGCGCGATATCGGTGACGAGCGGCCCCAGCACGTAGAAGGGCGCCTCGTGGCACAGCCGCTTCTGCAGCTTCATGTTGGCAGCGATCTCGTCGAGGGCCATGTGCCCGGGACCTTCCACCATCACCTGCACGCCAGCATCCCAGGCGCGGCGGGTGAGCTTGCCGATTTCGATGAGCTCGGCGATTTGGGCCGCATCCGTGGCGTCGTAACCGCTGCCCGGGCGCATGGCATCGCCCAGCGAGATGCACACGTCGTGCTCGTGCAAGATGGCCAGCACCTCGTCGTAGTACTCGTAGAAGGGGTTCTCGCGGCCCGTGGCCTCCATCCAGGCGAAAATGAGAGAGCCGCCGCGGGATACGATGTTGGTGAGGCGCCCCGTTTCCTTGAACGACTCGATGACCCGCCGGTTCATGCCCGCATGAATGGTGACGAAGTCCACGCCGTCCTCGGCATGGGCGCGCACTACTTCCAGAAAGTCCTCGGGAGTGATGGCGATGAGCGCCTTTTCCAGATATCCGATGGCATCGTACATGGGCACGGTGCCGATCATGGCCGGCGACTTCTCGATAAGCCGACGACGAAACGCGCGGGTCTTGCCGGAGTTCGAGAGGTCCATGATGGCGTCGGCGCCCAGCTCCAGGGCCACATCCACCTTCTCCCACTCCAAAGCCTCGTCGGCCAAATCCCCGGAGATGCCGAGGTTCACGTTCACCTTGGTGGAAAGCGGCACGCCGTCAAGGGTTTCGCCCACGCCTTCGGGCGCGAGGCTCTCGTGATGGATGTTCGCCGGAATGGCGATGCGCCCCGCAGCGACGGCGACGCGAATGACGTCGGGGTCGCGCCCCTCAGCGGCGGCCACGGCCTCCATCTGGGGCGTGACGATGCCCGCGCGGGCGAAATCGATCTGCGTGACGAGCCCGGCAGCATCGGCCAGGGCGGCGGAAGCGCACGCCATCTCGGATGCGGCGATACGTTCGACCATGGAAACTCCCTTCGTTGGCATTACCCATATCAGGTTCGTCGGGTCGGAGCAATGCGGTGCTCCCTCTCAGCCTGCCCGGCCGCCGTACGGCTGCAAGCTCCCCAGCTATGAGGTTGTGAAAACAGTATAGGGAAGACGGGACGCGCGGCGGGCGGCGCGGGCGCGGGCGGGCGCCCTACAGGGGCAGGAACACCGCCAGCGTGCCGCTTTCTGCGGCGATGCGGGCAGGGGCGGCGGCGAACTCGTTGGAAAGGCCCCAGCTGGTGCGGTTCGTGAGGGTGACGTGGTCGAGGGAGTACTTCAGGCCCTCTTCCACCACGCCCGTGCTGGCGTCGCTGAGCGAGAAGACGGATACGAGGGCACCAGGCTCGCCTTCCACGCACAGCTCTGTGGGACCGACGAGAAACGCGATTTGGGAATCGGCGCCCACGGCCCGCACTTCAAGACCGCGCTCGGCGAAAGAGGCGAGCAGCTGAAGGTTTGCCAGCGTATGGTCGAGCCGGCCGCCGAGCGCACCGTACACTTCTACCGCATCGGCGCCGCAGGCCAGGGCCTCCTCCAGCGCCAGCTCCATATCCGAGGCGTCCTTTTCGGGCGGGAAGTCCTTCACGGGCACGCCTTCGGGCACATAGCCCAGCGAATCAAAATCGCCCAGGGCGAGATCGGGTACGCAGCCTGCGGCCTCGAGGGACGCATAGCCGCCGTCGACGGCGATCACCGCATCGAAGGCGCCGGCAGCGCAGCGCAAGACGAAATGGTCGATGTTTAAATCGGAGGCTCCCACCAACGCTATCGTTTTCATTGCTACCTCCAGGTATTCCCTTCGTTACCGCTGAGATCCTTCGACTCCACGCTGCGCGCTCCGCTCAGGATGACACCGCAAACATGCTTCCCGCTTTGGCAAGTTCTGCTACAATACCACAGGCGAGCGGGCCAGACGGTCGCGTATCCCATCGAGGGTGCGAGGAAAGTCCGGGCTCCCCAGGGCAAGATGCCAGCTAACGGCTGGGCGGGGCGACCCGACGGATCAGTGCCACAGAAAAGAAAACTCCCCTGCGCGAAACGTGCCGTACGAGCGGCACGCACGAAACAGGAGAAAAGCTGAAACGGTGCGGTAAGAGCGCACCAGCGCGCTGGCAACAGCGCGGCTTGGTAAACCCCATCTGGAGCAAGCGCAAATAGGAGCGCCCTACGGTTGCCCGCCGTGCGCTCGGGTTGCGTGCTAGAGGCGCGAGGCGACTCGCGCTCGAGATAAATGGCCGTCCTAAGACAGAACCCGGCTTACAGGCCCGCTCGCCTTTCTTCCACAAAATAAAAGAACGACGCACTGGTCGTTCGTAAAGTCAGCGAGAGGCTCTGGCACGTTTCAGATTCGCCCGCCTTTGCACCAAGTTGGCTTCGGCCAACGCCGAGTGCAAAACAAGGGTGAATATGAAATGCGCCAGAGCCTCGCAGCGTCGAGTAGTCCGTAGGGCCGTCAGGCCGCACGGAACAATTTAGTCGATCTCTTCGAACTCGAAGTCGTCGGCGTCGCCGAAGCCGGAGAGGTCCTTCTCGTAGGCCGAGGCAACCGGTGTGGCGGCGGCCACAGCCATGCCGGTCGCGGCAGCCGGGGCAGCGGGAGCGGCCGGCGTCACGTAGGCCGAGGGGGCCACGTACTCGTCGATCTCGAAGTTGCCGGTAAGTCCGGGCACCACATCGTACTCGCCATCGAAGGCGTTGGCGGCAGCCGGCACGTTGGCGCCGATGTCGGCCAGCTTGCGGGAGGCATCGGAGATGATGTCCTTCAGCAGGTCGGCGTACTCCTCGCGGGCGTCCTCGCGGTCGTCCTGCAGCTTGCGGATGGCATCGATCACGTCCTGGCGGTCGGTGTTGGCGCGGTCGATGATGCGCTGGGCCTCGTCGCGCGCATCCTGGATGGTCTCCGTGGCGTTCGCGTTGGCCTTGGCGAGAATCTCATCGGCGGAACGCTGGGCGATGATGAGGGCCTGGGCAATGGCATTGTCGTCGGCGCGCTTGTCGGAAAGCTGGCGTTCCAGATCGGCGATGATGGCGTCCTTCTGGGCGAGCTGAGCATCCCACTCGGCGTTGTCGACCGGGGCGACAGCCACCTCGGAGATGGCCACCGTGGAAGCAGCCGGGGCGTCGAAGCCGCTGAAGCGGTCGGCCTCCAGCTGGTCCTGCAACGAGGCGATGGTGTCGTTCAGGATGTCGATCTCATCGGCGACATGCTCCAGGAACACGTCCACTTCATCCACATCGTAGCCCTTGCGGTCGATGGAGAAGCTCTGATTGTGGATGTCGGAAGCGGTGATTGCCATGTAGGTACCTCAGTTTCTTACGATGTTACGTTGCTGTAGCGTCGGAATGCCGGCCTTCTGAACCTAGAAGATCATTACCAGCAAACGTACCCCGAATTGTAATACAAGCAGAGCAATGATGGGAGTCACGTCCACCATTCCTCCAAGGGGCGGAACTAATTTTCTGAACAAGTTCAGATACGGGTCGCAGAGCTTGCCCAGAGCGCGGTAGATATCGCCGATAACGCCGCTTTGGGTGTTGGGCAGCCAAGACATCATCACGTAGATGAAAATGATCATGGAGTAGGCGTCGGCCAGTCTCACGAGAAGGTAGGTCAGCATAACTTGAAGGCTCCTTTGCCCTGAGAATCGTTGAAGAGGCCTATGCGATGCCCTGCGTGCGCAAATACGAGCGCTCGGCCTCGGACAGCTCGTCGATGCGCGTAAGGGCGAACACCTTGTTGCCCACGCACTCCACGTTGGCATCCAGCGCGCTGGCAACCCCGAAGGAGAAGTCCAGGATGCGCTTGGCCAGCGCGTCGGGGGTGGCCGCGAGGTTCAGCACCACGGCGTTGCCGAGCTTCAGGGCCGTTGAGACCGCCTCGGCATCGTTGTAGACAGAAGGGGCGATGACCTTCAGCGTGCGAGAAGGAGTAAAGCGCGAAGAGGAGGCGCTCGTCGCCCGCGACGAGGACACGCGATCGTCGGCAGGGGGCGTGGTGGGCTCGAAGAGAGAGTTCAGGCCCTCGGAGCGCGCATGGTGCACCGCCGAGGCGGCAGCGGACGCGGCGGCCGTGCCCTCGGGGGTCATCTGCGGCGGCAGCGAGGAGTCGACCATAGTGCGAAACGAATTGGAGCCGCCGCGACGCGGAGATGCCGCCTCGTCCTCGGGCAGCGTGGGCACCGCCGTGCGGGCGCGCACATCGTCGATGGAGACGAGGCGCGGCATGGAGGAGCGGCCGCGGGGGCGCCCGCCGGGCTCGCGCGTGGTCACCGAGTCGTAGCGATCGTAGGCAGAGCCGGCAGCGCGGCCGTAGGACTCGTCGTAGCCGTACTCGCCGTAGTCGTCGCCCTCGTCGTACTCTTCGTAGTCCTCGTAGAACTCCTCGTAATCGTCCTTACGGCCAAATCCCAGTTTCGACTTGATATCGCCGAACATGCTCTTGCCGTCCATGGGGCCTCCTGCTTCGTGTGGGCGCTGCCGCCCGTCGTACTTCTAAGGTCTCAGGGGCACTGGTGCCCCGCAAAGTGTTCCGCTCATCATAGCAGGTTGAGCGCTATTCCTGATAAGATTCACTAAAGATGGCCCGACCGACGCGCACAATGGTCGCCCCCAAGGGAATGGCCTCGCGCCAATCGTCGCTCATGCCCATGGAAAGCTCGGTAAACGCGACGGCTTCCGCCTCGGGAAGCTCGGCGCGAATCTCGTCGGCCAGAGCAGCCAGACCCGCGAAGGCGGACCGCGCGGCAGCCCTATCGCCCGCAGGAGCCATGGTCATCAGGCCGCGCACCCGCACATGGGGCAGCGCGGCGCAGGCCTTCACCAGCGCGGCGGCGTCGGCGGGAGCGACGCCGCTTTTCGACTCCTCCCCCGACACGTTCACCTCGATGAGCACGTCCTGCACCTTGCCAAGCTCGGCGGCGGCGCGCTCGATTTTCTCCGCATGGCGAAGCTGGTAGAGCGAATGGATGAGCGACGAGGCGGCCACGATTTCGGGAATGCGGCGCGACTGAATGTTGCCGATGAAGTGCCAGCGGGCCTCGGGAAACGCTTGGGACTTCGGCACGATCTGGTCGGGACGGTTCTCGCCGAAGTCGCGCGTGCCGCCCTCCAGGGCCGCGGCCACGCCATCGGGCCCCACTGTCTTCGACACGGCCACCAAAAGCACGTCTTCGGGCGCCCGTCCAGCCGTAACGGTCACCTCGGCCACTTCGGCAGCCACCTTCTGATAACGCTCGGCAATACCCATGATCTATTCCTTTCGGCCGGCGAAGGCGCCGTGGCGTCCGCAGCGGCCTCCGCTCTTTCGATATGAGAAGTAGAGGTCGTCGCAACAGGCGGTGCACTCCCCCGATGAGGCGATGCGCTCTGCCGCCACGCCCGCCTCCGCAAGGCTGGCGCGCACAGCAGCCTCCAAATCGAGACGATCCTCGCCGACGGCGCAGCACGCACCGAAGCGGTCGGCGAATCGTCCGACGAGCTCGCTTCCGCACTCGTAGCACTCCGCGCCGATGTGCGGACCGACGTAAGCGTTGTAGGCCGACGGGTCTGCCGCGACCCCGCGCTCGGCGTCGAGGGCCGCAAGCGCCTCCACCGCCTTGGCCGGAATGCCCGCCAGGGCTCCGCGCCAGCCCGCGTGGGCCACCATGAAGGCGCCGGTCGGCGAGACGACGATGACGGGGGTGCAATCGGCGAAGCACAGCAGAGCCGTCACGTTCGGCACCGCCACGGCCGCGCCGTCGGCCCCCTCCTCGGCGGCCTCAACAACATCGACCCAAGGTTCGCGGGCGGAATCGGACAGCGCGAGCACCACGTCACCGTGCACCTGGTTGAGCATCAGCAGCTCGGTTCCCGCAAGCCCCGCCGCGTCAAGCAGGCGCAGGCGGTTGTCGCGCACCGCGGACAGGTCGTCGCCCACGTGGCTTCCGAGGTTGAGCGAATCGTAGGGCGCCGCGCTCACGCCGCCCGCACGCCGGGTGAAGCCCATGCGCACGCCGGTCGCGCGAAAGAGCGGCTCATCAGTCAAAAAGGACAGGCCCGCTAAAGTGCGGGCCTGCAGCGTTGGTTCGGGAAGTGCCATAAGGCCTCTGTTCGCCTCTCTTCTAGCGGGCGCGCTTCAAAAAGTCGGGGATGTAGTCCTCGTCAGTGAAGCGGCTGGCCGGTGCCGGGGCCGAGAAGGTGACCGGGGCCTGCTGGACCGGCTGGGGCGCCGGAGCCTCGGTGGAGGCGAACAGGTCCTTGCGGGAGGAGAAATCCATGGAGGACTGGGAGGCGCCCACCTTGAAGCCCGTGGCGATAACGGTGATGCGCACAGCGTCCTTCAGCTCCTCGTCGATGATCTGGCCGTAGATGATGTTGGCGTTCTCGTCGGCGCAGGCCTCGACGGTGCGGGCCGCCTCGGAAACCTCGGTAAGAGTGAGGTCGGGGCCGCCGGCGATGGAGAACAGCACGCGGGAAGCGCCGGCGATGGAGGACTCGAGCAGGCTCGAAGACGTGGCCTGCTGGGCAGCATCGAGGGCACGATTCTCGCCCGTGGAGATGCCGATGCCCATCATGGCAGTGCCGGCATCCTTCATGACCGTGCGGATGTCCGCGAAGTCGAGGTTGATGAGGCCGGGGATAGTGATGAGGTCGGTAACGCCCTGAATGCCCTGGCGCAGGGTGTCGTCGCAGATGCGGAAGGCATCGATCATGGATGTCTTCTTGTCGACGATCTCGAGCAGACGGTCGTTGGGGATGACGATGAGGGTGTCGACCTTCTGGGAGAGCAAATCGATGCCCTGGTCGGCCTGGTTGCGACGGAGGCGTCCCTCGAAGGAGAAGGGCTTGGTGACGACGCCCACGGTAAGGGCGCCAATCTCCTCGCGAGCAATCTCGGCCACGAT
This sequence comes from Adlercreutzia shanghongiae, assembly GCF_035830635.1. Lineage (NCBI taxonomy): Bacteria > Bacillati > Actinomycetota > Coriobacteriia > Eggerthellales > Eggerthellaceae > Adlercreutzia > Adlercreutzia shanghongiae. Next base: position 16,288 of record NZ_JAYMFI010000001.1, read on the forward strand.
GGGGGCCGCGCCCGTGCCGGTGCCGCCGCCCTCTCCGGCGGTGACGAAGACCATGTCGGCCTCGGCCAGCGCCTCGCGAATCTCCGCGCGGCTCTCTTCGGCGGCCTGGCAGCCCACCTGGGGGTTGGCGCCAGCGCCCAGGCCACGGGTCAGCTCTTCGCCGATGTGGATGGTCTTGTCGGCATCGGACATGAGAAGAGCCTGGCGATCGGTGTTCACGGCGATGAACTCCACGCCGCGCACGCCAGCCTCGACCATGCGGTTCACGGCGTTGGTGCCGCCGCCGCCTACGCCGACGACCTTGATGACGGCCAAATGTTCAGTGCCTGCAATGTTCGGCATTTCGTCCTCCACACCTGCTGCGTTTTACTGCTGCGTTTATCTCGTTTCTCGCGCGTCGCTCAAGCGGCGCGCCCTTCCTTCCGCCTGATTGGCGGCATTTATGCAGGACATTGTACACGATGGGTATTCGTTTGCAACGGAAATCCCCGCTAAAGGGCCCCCCGCATACACGAATACGACATTAACGGCAGAAAAACAAAGGCCGTCCCGTCGGGCCGCCTCTCACGCACGCTTTTCGATGCCAAATTGTCTAGATGCCCCAAGCGGGAAACGTAAGGCAACTCTCGTCCAAGGCACCCAAGCGCTCGGCAAGGCAAACGAGCATCCCCACTCCAAGGTCAAGCGGGGACCTCGCCAGTACCGAGAACGCCGCGATATCTCTGCGCTGGGGGTTGGCGCTCCTCTTTATCTCGATGGGATAAAGCGCTCCATCCCGCTCGATGACCGCATCTATCTCCTTGGCGTCTCGATCGCGATAGAACCACAGCTGCGCCACGTCACCGCTGTTAGCAAAGGTCTTCGTAATTTCGCTCACTACATAATTCTCGAAAATCTGGCCGGACAGGGCGCCTGCCGCCAGAGTCTCTGGAGAGCTCCAGCGACCGAGCCAGGCGGCAAGGCCCGTGTCATTGAAGTAAAGCTTCGGGGTTTTGACGGCGCGCTTCATTGCGTTGTTCGAATAGGGCTGCAGCAAAAACACGATGTCGCACTTCTGCAAGATGCCGAGCCACTCCTGAGCCTTGGCGCGTGGAATGCCCACATCCCGCGCCATAGACTCGATGTTGAGAAGCTGCCCAACCTGGGCGGCCGCAGCGGCCATGAACCGCGAGAAGTCGACAGCGCTGGCAGCCCCGTCCAACTCGCGGACGTCGCGCTCGATGTAGGTCTGCATATAGCTGCGATAGAAGTGGTCCACGTTCGGCGTGCGGCCGTTGGCCACGGCCGGCATCCAGCCTCGGAAGATGCGCTCGTACACCTGGGGAAGCGCCGCTGGCTCTTGCTCGGCGAGCCGCTCCTTGAGCTCGGGTATGGCAATGTCCAGCGGGCGCAAGGGGCCGGACCCGTACAGCTCGTGCTGGGAGAGAGGCAGCATGTGCAGAATGCCCACGCGCCCGGCGAGCGACTCTCCCGCAAGCTTCATGAGCGGGAACGGCTGCGATCCCGTCAGCCAGAAGCTGCCGCTGGCGTCAGGATGCGAGTCGGCATATATTTTCAAGTAGGGAAAGAGCTGAGGGGCGTACTGAACCTCGTCGATGATGAGGGGCGGCTCGTGAAGCTGAAGGAACATCTGGGGATCATCCTGCGCGAGGGCACGCTCCTGCAGGTCGTCGAGCGTCACCGTCGCACGGCCGTCCTTCGCCAGATGGGCGAGCATCGTCGACTTGCCGCACTGACGCATGCCCGTGAGAAGCACAAGGGGAAACTCCGACGCATAAGAGAGAAACTCCCCCTCGATATCGCGCTTGATATATTCCACAGGTGCTCCTTCCTGGTGTTTCGGCTAATTTTATCACAAATTTAAAATTAGCCGAAACGGCACTTTGACGCGCACGGCCTTACGACGCTCATGCGACTCTTCAGGCGCGCTGATACGGGATGCGTCGCAACCGCCGCCTCTCCCGCAAGCCATTGGGCAGGCAGGGCGAACGGGCCCCCTACACCGCGCGCCAGGTGGGGCGGGAGGGGACGCGCACGTTGATGTAGGAGACCTTGCCGGGGTTGTCGGCCATGATCTGCAGGCAGATGCGCTCCTTGTCGCGGATGTTGTCGGCCGTGCCGAAGGCGATCTCGATACCATTGTCCAGCGTCAGGCAGGTAGAGGCGGCGTCGGTGGCCGTCACCGTCTTTACCTGCTCGGCCAAGTCGGTGGACAGACCGCTCAAAATGGCCAGGGCGTTGTTCACGTTGCCGTCGGCGCAGTAGGTGCCCACTTCGGGAGTAAGACCGAAGGGCACGCCGGTGATGTGCAGCACGCGCTCGGCATCCTCGTAGATCTGCGGCGAGATGGAAGCGCCCAGCTCCGAATCGCGAGCCGGAATCTCCATGAGCCACATGCCATCGGAGGCGATGGCCCACTGCTGAGTGATCTTCGCATTATCGGCGGCCACTTCCACAATGGCGGCAATCTGCCGCTCGACGACGTTGATCTCCAAGGTATCGGGGAAGATGCGGTTCACGGTAACATCAGCCACCCAGGCATCGCGGTCGACGCTGCTGGCGATGGAGGCCGTGTCCACATTGAGCAGCGTGGTGCCCTGGGGCACGGCGGCGAGAACTGCCATCTCGTCGTTGGTAAGGTGAGCGGCTCCGTTGACCTTCACGCCGGTAATAGCGAAGGCCCCGCTGAAATACAGACCCGCATAGGTGATGCTCAGTACAAAGGCGAGCGCGATGGCGGCGATGAAGACCTTGAACGCGGCGGACTTCTTCGGCTTGGCGATGAAGCGAGCCGCCGGCGCGCTGCGGCCGGTGCGCGCCTGGGGCAAATCCCCCAAACGCACCGAGGTGGTCACGGGACGGGCGGCGGGAGTGCGGCCCGAGGCGGGACGGACGGGAGCCGAGGCGGCTCGCCGGGCCGGAGCGCCCGCCCGCGACGACGCACCGCGGGCAGAGCCGGACCGGGACGAAGCGCCGCGCGGCACGTTCACGTTGCGACCGTTTGCGCGCCTAGCCACGGTCGCCGTCCTCGAACCCCACGAGGCGCACCTCGGGGGTAAGCTCGATACCCGTCGCCTCCAAAACGCGCTCGCGCACCAGGGCCATGAGCGCGCGCACATCGGCAGCGGTGGCACCGCCGCGATTCACGATGAAGTTGCCGTGCAGCTCCGAGATGCGCGCGCCGCCCACCTCGGCGCCCTTGCACCCCGCCTGCTCGATGAGCTGGCCGGCCGAGGCGCCCTCGGGGTTCTTGAACACGCTGCCGCAGGTGGGCTCGGAAAGCGGCTGGCAGGCCTTGCGGCGGGCGAGGTTTCCCTCCATCTTGTCGCGCACCTGATACGGGTCGGCCACGCCAGCGGCCAGCTCGCATTCCACGATAACCTCATCGGGCGCAAACGAGCTCGTCCGGTAGCCCCATTCGATATCGCCCCCATGGCGGCGCGCCAACCCGCGCCCGGGGCGGAAGGTGGTGACGGAAATGACCCGCTCCCCTATCCACTCATCGCGCGTGCCGGCGTTCATGCGCAGAGCACCGCCCACAGTACCCGGCGTGCCCACGGCGAATTCGAAGCCCCCGACCATGCGCTTGAAGGCCTCCTGCACCACCGAGGAAAGCGTGGCGCCGGCGCCCACGGTGAAGCGCCCCTCGTCGTAGCGCAGCGTGCGGAAATCGCGACCGAGCGCGATGGCCACGCCGGAGAAGCCCTCGTCGGAAACGAGCACGTTGGACCCGCGGCCGAGCACCACCCAGGGCGTGCCCTCGGCCTCGCAGACCTCGATAAGCCCCGTGAGCGCGCCCACGGAGTTCGCACGCACGAAGAAGCGCGCCGGGCCCCCGATGCGGTAGGTGGTGTGACGGCTCAAAGGCTCGCGGGCATACACGTCGCCATCGAAGCGATCGTCCACGAGCAGCGACTGTACCGGTGAAGCGTGACGGGCCATGGGTCTCCCTAGCGGCCCAGCTCGTCCACGAGCTGGGGAGCGATGGCCGTCACGTCGCCGGCGCCCATGGTAATGACCAAGTCTCCCGGCGCGGCGAGCTCCATCATAAAGGGCACGGTATCGATGCGGCGCGGCACGAAGGTGGCGTTGGGATGCCCGTGCTCGATAATCACGTTCAGGAAGGTCTTGCCGTTCACGCCGGGCACGGGCGCCTCGCCGGCAGAGTACACGTCCATGAAGGTGACGGTGTCGGCCTCGTCGAAGGCGGCGCCGAACTCATCGCGCATGACGTCGGTGAACAGGGCGACGCGAGAATAGCGGTGCGGCTGGAACAGCACGTGCACGCGGTTGAAGTCAAGCGCCTTGGCGGCCTTGATGGTCGCGGCGATTTCCGTGGGATGGTGGGCGTAGTCGTCCACAACGGTGACGCCCGCAGCCTCGCCGATCAGGTCGAAGCGACGACGCACGCCGGCGAACTCCTGCAGCTTCTCGGCAGCGAGCTCCACATCAAGGCCCAACAGCGAGATGAGGGCGAGCACCGCCGCGCCGTTGGAGACGTTGTGCAGACCCGGGTTCTGCTTGATGCGGCTGGCCACCACGCGTCCATCGGGCAAGCGCAGAGTAAAGCGGGTGCCCACGCCCTGGGCCTCGGTGGCGAGGATGCGCGCATCGCAGCCCTCGGCAAAGCCGTAGGTGGTCACCGTGCGTCCCGTGCTTCGGGCCACTTCCACAAGCTTTTCGTCATCGCCGCAGACCACGATAGGGCCGCCCTTGCGCACGCCGGAGAGGAACTCGGCGAACTGGGCGTAAATCTCCTCGAGACCGTCGTAATGGTCGAGGTGGTCGGCCTCGATGTTGGTGACGATGGCCGCCGCCGGAGAGAGATAGGTGAAGGACTTGTCGGACTCGTCGGCCTCGACCACATAGTAGCCGCCGGTGCCCGAGTGGGCGTTGGTGCCAAAGGCGCGCACGATGCCGCCGATAAGGAAGGTGGGATCGTAACCCATGGCATCAAGCGTGCTGGCAAGCATGGACGAGGTCGTCGTCTTCCCATGGGTCCCCGCCACGGCGAGCGTGTCCAGATCGCGCCCGAGGCGGGCGAGCATCTGGGCGCGGTGCACGATGGGAAGATCGCGGCGCTTGGCCTCGATGAGCTCGGGGTTGTTCTCCAGAATGGCCGTGGAGACGACCACCGTGGTGTCGCCCTCGGGAATGTTTTCGCCATCCTGGCCGATGAAGATGGAAAGCCCCGCATCGCGCAGCTGCTTGGTATAGCGGCTCTCTTTGATATCCGAGCCGGAAACCTTCATGCCCTGGTCGTGGGCAACTCGGGCGATGCCGCTCATGCCAACGCCGCCGACGCCAATAAAGTGAAGCTGCTCCTGTTCGCTGGCCATGTCGCCCTCGCCTTTCATGTTGGTGGAATCTCGCTATTGTAAAGCATCAGCGCGCGCTGGCGACGCCGACCACAACATCTGCCAATGCGCTGGCGGCCTCGCCCGTCTTCTGGGCCCGGGCCGCCTCGATCATCTTCGCGCGCACCGTCCCATCGTCGACGAGCGCGAAGAGCTTCTCTTTGAACTCCTCACCGCCCAGCGCATCGTCGGGCATCATGAAGGCCGCACCGGATTCCACCCAGGCGAGGGCGTTGGTGGTCTGGTGGTCGGCCGTGGCGTAGGGGTACGGCACGAGCAGCGCCGGAATGGCCAGGGCCGAAATCTCGGCGAGGGAGGTCGCGCCGGCCCGCGACACGATGGCATCGGCCGCCGCCAGGGTCTCCCCCATGCGGTCCTGGTATCCCATCAAGTGCCAGCGTCGCGCCTCATCGGGCGCAAGCGCCAGCGCCCCGGTGACGGCGTCCAGCTCCTTAGGGCCGGTGATGTGCACGATGTGCAGGTTCGGACGGGCGAGCAGCTCGTCTTTGAGCGCCACGAGCGCCTCGTTGATGTGGCGGGCGCCGAGCGAGCCGCCGAAGACGAGCAGCATGAAGTCGTCCTCGGCCAGATTGAACAGCGCGCGGCCGGCAACGCGGTCGGCCTCGATGACCGAGCGGCGCACGGGGTTTCCCGTCACCGTGACCGGGGCGGCAGTGGGCAGACTCGCCGCAGAGCCCTCGTAGGTGAGGCACACCGCGCTCGCCTTTTTGGCCAGGTACTTGTTGGCCATGCCGGCCACGGAGTTCTGCTCGTGCAGCACCACGGGCACGCCGGTCTTCTCGGCGGCGCGGGCCACCGGGATGCACACATAGCCGCCGAAGCCCACGACCACATCGGGCTTGATCTCGCCGAACCACTTCTTCGCCTTGCTCGTGGAGGCGGCAATCTTGGCCACGCCCTTGGCGAGCGAGGCGGGATGCGCGCGATCGAACCCGGAGGCCTCGAAGGCCGCAAACGGAATGCCCGCCGCGGGTACCAGACGCGATTCCACGCCCGCGGGAGTGCCGGCGAAGCGCACGTCCCACCCGCGACTTTCCAGCTCCTCGGCCAGAGCCAGGGCGGGATTGATGTGGCCGGCGGTGCCGCCACCGGACAGAACTGCCAACATAGGTTACCTCCTTGGGTTCGAGCGGCCCGACGTTCCCGCCCGGCCCGAACGGTTGGTGCGGCCCGACCGCGCCCGAGACGGGGCCGGTTCCTGGCGCACGAGCCGCAAATCGGCCCGGCGCTGCTCGTAGACGGAGGGCGCAGCCGGCGCCGCGGACACGGCGAGGATGAGCCCCACGAGGATAAACGACGCGATCATAGACGTGCCGCCCGCGGAGATGAAGGGCAGCGGCTTTCCCGTGGTGGGAAACACCCCGATGACGCAGGCGATATTGAGGAACGCCTGGAAGACGAGCATGACCGTAGCCCCGCCGGCGATCATGGAACCGATGTCGTCGCTGGCGCGCTCGGCAATGGCCAGCCCCGCGTACAGCACGCAGAAGAACAGCCCGATGACCGCAAGCGCCCCCACCAGCCCCAGTTCCTCGCCGATGACGGCGAAGATGAAGTCGCTCTCCGAGGCGAACAGGTACTGGAACTTCTCATGGGAATTGCCCAGACCCACCCCGAAGATGCCGCCCTCGGCGAGCGCATAGTAGGAGCGGATGATGTTGTAGCCGGTGCCGTAGCCGTCGTTCCCGTCGTTCCACGGGTCCATGAACACAAGACGGTCGGAGCGATAGCCCGTGCCGAAGATGGCGACTAGGCCGCCCACCACCGCTACCCCGAGGCAGGCGAAGATCACCTGGCGCGACACGCCGCCCATCCACATGACCGCGAGGATGCCCACGAAGCAGATGGCCGTGGTGCCCAGATCAGATTGGGTGCGGTACATGATGGCGACGGGCACGATAATGAACAGCAGGGCGCGCACCATCGTGGCGCGACTTTCCACCAGCCCCGCACGCCAGTCGACGATGAGGCGCACGGCCACCAGGATGAAGGCGATCTTGCAGAACTCCGAGGGCTGCAGGCCGATAGGGCCGATGTAGAGCCAGCGCTTGGCTCCGTAGTTGGCCGTGCCCACGAACCACACGGCCAAAATGAGCAGCAGCGCTACGGCCCACACGATCCACACCGCAGGCCCCACCCAAAAGCGGTAGGGAATGACCTTCCACAGCACGAGCGCCGCCACGACGCCCAAGGCCACATAGACCAGCTGGTCGGTGAAGAAATCCGACGCGGGCTTGCCGGCATCAAGCGCTTTGACCATCGAGGCGGAATACACCATGACGAGCCCCACGAGCACAAGGGCGAGCACGCATAAGAGCAGCAGAATGCGAGGCCCCTGACTGGAGGGGCCCGCAGAAGTCGCACTATGTTGGGAGCGGCGCGGCAAAGGCTAGCTCCTCGCCGCGCGATCGGCCACGAGCTTTTTGAACACGTCGCCGCGCTCTTCGAAGCAGGAGAACTCGTCGAAGGACGCACAGGCCGGCGAGAGCACGACCACATCCCCATCGGCTGCCAGGGACAAGGCCGCATCCAGGGCCTCTTCCATCGTGGCCGCAGAAAGCACCGGGGAAATCTTCGAATCCTCGAAGGCGGCGAGGAAGCGCTCGCGGGCCTCGCCGAAGCAGACCACGGCACGCGCGTTCTCCTCGCAGGCCGCCACGAGCGGGGTCAGGTCGGTGCCCTTGTCGCGGCCGCCCAGAAGCACGATGGGCTTCACGGGCAGAAAGGCCGAAAGCGCCACCAGCGTGGCGTCCACGTTGGTGGCCTTGGAATCGTTGTAGCAGGCCACGCCGTCCACCAGCCCCGCCGGCTCGATGCGGTGCTCAAGCGGCCGGAAGGACATGAGCCCTTCGGAAACCGCCGAGGCCGTAGCGCCCAGCACCAACGCGCAGCTGGCGGCGGCCAGGGCGTTCTGCTGGTTGTGGCCGCCCTTGATCTGCAGGTCGTCCACGAACACCAAATCGAAGAGCTGGCCGTCCCAGGCAACGGACAGCCGCCCGCCGTCGCCCCGGATGGCGGCGTTCTCAGAACCGCAGGCAGCACGCATATCGCCGCCGGCGCCGGCGGCCGTGCCGATGGGAATGTACGAAAAGCCGAAGCCGCCCGCGGCCCGCGTCTCGCGAATCTTCGTGCGCACGGCATCATCGCAGGCATTAAGCACCGCCGTACCGCCCGTTTGGGCGAGGTTGGCGAGCGCCTTCCACTTGGCCGCGGCGTAGGCCTCAAGGCTGCCGTGCCAGGAAAGGTGGTCGGGGGTGATATTGAGCACCACGGCCACATCCGGCGCGAACAGGCGCGTGGAGGCCAGCTGGTAGCTGGACACCTCGGCCACGTACACATCGGTGGCGCCGGCGGCCACGGCCGCGATGCAGGTCTCGCCGATGTTGCCCACAGCCGCCGCGTTCATGCCCGCTGCGCGCAGCAGATGGCATGCAAGCGCCGTCGTGGTGGTCTTGCCGTTAGTACCCGTAATGGCCACCCAGCGCGATGCGGAGGCGCTCTCGCGCCAGGCGAACTCCACCTCGCTGATCACTTCGGTCGATGCCGCCTTGGCGCTGAGGTAGAACGGCGCGTTCTCGGAGATGCCGGGGCTTGCGATGCACACGTCGTAGGCGCCCTCGATGACCTCGTGGTCGAAGAGCACCGTGGCGCCGCGCTCGCGGGCGCCCTCGGCCCAGGCACAGGCGGCGTCGTTGGGCGCACCGGCGGCCACGGCCAGAGATTCCACGCGATCGCCCAGAAGATCGAGGCAGTAGTCGGCCGCCGCCGTTCCGGACTTCCCCAGACCCAAAACGAGCACGCGCCCGAGACAGGTCGGGGCGTGCTTCTTTCCGGCTATCAACGAGGTGGCGCTCTCAACCATAGACTACACTCCCAACGTCGCGGCGAAGTAGAGCACGAAGCCGCAGGCGGCCAGCATGCCCGACACAATCCAGAAACGCACGACTACCTTCGTCTCGGACCAGCCCTTCTTCTCGAAATGGTGGTGCAAAGGCGCCATGAGGAAGATGCGCTTCTTCGTCTTTTTGTAGTAGAACACCTGGATCATGACCGAGAGGGCCTCGGCCACGAACAGGCCGCCGATGATGATGACGACGAACTCGGTCTTGGTGACCACGGCAAGGCAGCCGAGGGCCATGCCGAGGGCCAAGGAGCCCGTGTCGCCCATGAAGATGTCGGCCGGGTGCGAGTTGAACCAGAGAAAGCCGATGCAGGCACCGGCCAGAGCGCCCGCGAACAGGGCCGGCTCCAGCACTCCGGCGCGGAAGGCGATGGCGGCCATGACAAGCATGACGACCATGACCGTGCCCGCCGCCAAGCCGTCTAAGCCGTCGGTGAGGTTCACGGCGTTGCACAGGCCCACGAGCAGGATGAGGCAGTAGACGAGATAGAGCCACGGGATGGAAAAGCCGTCCCCGATGGGCACGACCGTCGTGGCCACGCCCAAATCGATGGTGGCCACGAAGGGAATCTCCACCGTGGGCTCAATGCCGATGAGGTTCACGGCCAAAAGCACAAAGATGGCGGCGATGAGGAACTGCCCTACGAGCTTCGCCTTGGGCGTGAGGCCCAGCGAGCGCTCGTGCGCCACCTTCGAGGCGTCGTCGATGAGGCCGAGCACACCGGTGAGCACCGTGGCACCCAAAAGCAGCCACAGCTCGGCCGTGGGCGCGCCCACCGAGGCGAGCAGGGTGAAGGCGATGACGGCGATGAGCATGATGACGCCGCCCATGGTGGGCGTGCCCTGCTTCACCAGATGGCTCTGGGGGCCGTCGGCGCGCACCTGCTGGCCGATGTGGCTCGTCTTCAAGAAGCGAATCCAGGCGGGCATGAGCACCATGGTGATGACCATGGCCATGGCCACGCCGAGAAAGATCATGAACGTCGGGTATGCGGAGAACAGAGAGAACATTAGTTGACCAATCCTTCGACAATACGGGTAAGTCCCATGAAGTGCGACGCCTTCACGAGCACGGCATCGCCCGGCTCGAGCAGCACATCCAGCTCCTCAAGCACATCGGCGATAGTGGCTGCGCGGCTGATGCGCGCGCTATCCATGCCGGCGGCCTCGGCCCCCTCGGCGATATGCTGCGCGAGCTCGCCCACGCAGATGAGCCGGTCGATAGGGTGAGAGGCCGCGGCGGCACCGACGCCTTTGTGGCAGGCCTCGGCGAAGCTGCCGAGCTCGCCCATGTCGCCGAGCACGGCGATGCGGCGGCCCGCCACTTCGGTGGCGGCGAACGTGGCGAGCGAGGCCCGCATGGAATCGGGGCTCGCGTTGTAGGCGTCGTTGATCACGGTAAAACCGCCCCGGGCCGCGATGACCTCCTGACGACCCGGCTCCGGCACCGAGGCGCCGAGGGTCGAGGCGATGGTGGCCAGATCGAGCCCGAGGGCATAGCCGACGGCCGCGGCGGCACAGGCGTTGTCCACGTTGTGGGCACCGGTGAGGGCCAAAGCGCACGGCACGCGCTCGACGGTGGCGAACAGGGCGCCCTCGTCGTGGTCGGCCGCATCGCGCGCGCACAGCGTGAAGCAAGGGCGCCCCTCGGCGTCCAGCGCCACATCCTCGGCCCAAACGGCCTGGTCGCACCCGGCGCTCTCGCGCTCGGCCGCCTCACGGGCGGCGGCATCGGGGTGGCCCGTGAAGCCGGTGACGGCGACAGCGCGCTCGCCCAGCCGCGCCCGCTCAACCATGACGTCCGTGAAATCGTCGGCGATGTTCACGAAGGCGCGGCCCGTACCAGCGGGCAGGGCCTCGAAAAGCTCGGCCTTGGCGCAGGCGATGTTCTCGCGGCTGCCCAGAAGCTCGATATGGCTCTCCCCCACGTTCGTGACCAGGCCCCAGGCAGGGCGCACGAAATCGCACAGCTCGGCAATTTGCCCGCGTCCGCGCATGCCCATCTCCACGACCACCACGGCCGTCTCGGGATCGGCGGACAGCAGCGTGCGGGGAACGCCCAGCTCGTTGTTCTGATTGGCTTTGGTGGCCGCGACCGAGCCGTAAGCGGCGCACACATCGCGCACGAGGTTCTTCGTCGTGGTCTTGCCCACCGAACCCGTCAGGCCGATGACGCGCCCGTGCAGATGCCCGCGCCAAGCGCGGGCCAAGTCGGTGATAGCGCTGGCCGTGTTGGGCACTTCGATGATGGCGGCCCCCAGCTCCTTGGCCAGAAGGGCGCAGGCATGCGAAGGGGCGTCGGTCACCAGCGCGCCCAACGCGCCGGCGCGCAGGGCCGCTTCCACGAACTGGTGCCCATCGACGCGCTCGCCGGGCAGGGCCACGTAGAGCCAGCCTGGCTGCACCTCCCGCGAATCCCAGGTGACACCCGTCATAAGGGCGCTGGGGTCGATAGGGTCTACGAGGAACTGTCCGCCGGTGTAGGCGGCAATCTGTTTTGCGTTAAGGCGCACGCCGTATCCTTTCGCCTAAGCGTTCTCCGCCTCGCCGAAGGCGCGCACGAGCTCTTCGGCGGCGACCACGCGGTCGTCGAAGGAGAGCACCTCGTCGCCCACGAGCTGGTAATCTTCGTGGCCCTTGCCCGCAAGCAGGATGGCATCGCCGGGCTGGGCAAGCTCGATGGCCGCGGCGATGGCGGCGCGACGGTCGGGTTCGACGGCGAAGCGCTCGGTATCCTCCATGCCGGCCACAATGTCGGCAATGATGGCGTCGGGATCCTCGTGGCGCGGATTGTCGCTCGTGACCACGGCGTAGTCGGCGCCCAGCGCCGCGGCGCCCATGATGGGACGCTTGCTGGCATCGCGATTGCCGCCGCAGCCGAAGACCACGAGGGTGCGGCCCTGTGACAGCTCTTTGATGGAGGCGATGGCCTTGGTGAGCGCATCGGGGGTGTGGGCGTAGTCGACGTAGATGGAGATCGGCGCATCCACCTCGGTGCGCACCTGCTCCAAGCGACCGGGAACGGCGGGCATGGTGCCCAGGGCCTCCACGATGGTCTGAACGGGAATGCCGAGGGAGAGCGCACAGCCGAAGGCGGTCATGACGTTTTCCACGTTGAAGCGCCCCACGAGCGGGTACGTCACCGGGACGCGCTGGCCGCGCACCTCCAAGACGACCCGGGTGCACGTGGCCTCGTAGGTCACTTCCACCGGGTGAATCTGGGCCGACACATCAAAGCCGGTGGTGATGACCTCGTCGCCGGCGGCGGTGCAGCGGCGCAAAAGCTCGCGACCCCATGAGCCGTCCACCGAGATAACGCGGCGGGCCGGGTAGTCCTTCGAGAACAGCAGGGCCTTGGCCTCGAAGTAGTCGTCGAAGGTATGGTGGTAGTCCAGATGGTCCTGGGTGAGGTTCGTGAAAGCCGTTACGGCGAAGTTCGTTCCCCAGGTGCGCTTCAGATCCAGCGCATGCGAGCTCACCTCCATGGCCACCACCGTGCAGCCCGCCTCGGCCATGCGGGCGAAGAGCTTCTGCAGGTCGGGGGACTCCGGCGTGGTGCGCTCGGCATGCTCCATCTCGCCGGCGATCTTGTTGCCCACGGTGCCGATGACGCCGCAGCGGTTGCCCGCCACCTCGGCGATGTGCTCCACCAGATAGGTCGTAGTGGTCTTGCCGTTGGTGCCGGTGATGCCCACGAGCGAGAAGTCGCGGGAGGGGTTGTCGTAGTAGTTGGCCGAGGCGTAGGCCATGGCCTTGCGGGAGTCGGACACCACGACCTCGGTGACGTCGGTGGCGTCGGCCAGGTACACCTTGCGCTCGACCACCAAGGTCGTGGCGCCCCGGTCGATGGCGTCTTGGGCGAAGCTGTGGCCGTCCACAACGGTGCCAACGATGCAGAAGAACATGTCGTTCGGCTTCACCTCGTTGCTGCGGAAAGCGAGTCCTGCCACCTCCTCGCTCCCATTGCCGATGATCGTGCAATCCATCCCTTGGAAAAGCTCTGCGCAGGTCTTGGTCATGGCGTTATCGTTCCTCTAATTCGACACGTTCGACGTGATGTTGTACTGCTTGACTGCGTTTTCCATTATATCGTTGAAGATCTTGGTGGTCTGGCGCATGGCGTAAACCTCGTTGGCTCCTACAAAACAAACTAAATTGCTCGACGACTGGTCGATGAAGCCGCAGAAGCCGATGTTGTACACCTCTTTCTTGTAGCCGCCCTCCTCCGAGGCGATCTCGGCGGTAGAGGTCTTGCCGCACACCTCGAAGCCCTCGATATCGGCAGCCGCGCCGGTGCCGTCGGTGACCACCGAGCGCAGCATCGAGCGCATGTCGGCGAGCGCTCCCTTGTCAACGCCCACGTCCTCGCTCTCCCACTCGGCCACTTCTCCGCTCTGGGGCTTCGAGATAAGGAAGTGCGGGGTCACGAGCGTGCCGTCGTTGGCGATGGCGGCGTAGAAGCGCACCATCTGCAGCGGGGTCACGGCAATGCCCTGGCCGAAGCTCACGTTGTAGCCGGTGATCTTGGCCCATTGGTCGAAGTCCAGCACGTTGCCGCCGGCCTCGCCGGGGTAATCCACGCCCGTGGGCTCGGTGAAGTGGAAGCGCTTGATGTTGTTGTAGAAGTACTTGAAGTCCGCCTGCTCGGTGGCCAGCGAGATCCCCACATTCGAGGAGTGGTTCAAGATCTCGCGCAGGGAGTAGGTCGCCCCGTCGCGCTCGTGGGAGTCGGAGACGTCGTAGTCATCGGCGGAGATGGAGCTCGGGCAGAACATGGTGTCCTCAGGGCCCATGGTCCCCTGCTCCAGAATGGTGAGCGCCGAGACGGACTTGAAGGTAGAACCGGGCTCGTAAGCTTGGGTAATGGCCTTCACCGACTCGCTGCCCACCTCCGATGAGGACATATCGGCCGGGTTCATGTAGGGCAGCGAGCACGCGGCGTAGATCTCGCCGGTAGCCGCGTCCATGACGATGGAGCTGCCCTCTTCGGTTTCCAGGTCCTTCACGCCCTCGGCCAGGGCCTGTTCCACCGTATCCTGCATCTTGATGTCCAGCGACACCATGATGTCCTGGCCGTTGACGGCCGGCTGTTCCTCCTTCACGCCGCCGGGAATGGGGAACCCCTGCTCGCCGCGCTCGCCCACGTAGACGCCGGGCGTGCCGGAGAGGATGTCGTTGTACTGCAGCTCAAGGCCGGTGATGCCCTCGCCGTCCACGTTGCAGTAGCCGATGACCTGGCCGCCGATGGCCCCGTTGGGGTACTCGCGGCGCGTGTCGGCGATGAAGTAGATGCCGTCGAGCCCAAGCTCGCGCACCGCCTCGGCCTTGTCGACGTCGGCCTGACGCTTGATGTAGACGAACGTAGTGGAAGGTGTGGCCAGAAGGTCGCGGTAGTCGGCCACTTCCCCGCCCAGCACCGAGGCCAGCGCGGCCGCCTCGGCCGCCGGGTCGGTCACTTCCACGGGATTCGCGTAAATGGTCGTAGCCTCCACCGAGGTGGCGAGCACGATGCCGTTGCGGTCGTAGATGGTGCCGCGGCGCGGCGTGGTCTCGAAGCTCACCGTGCGGGACTCCTCGGCCATGGCCGAGTACTGATCGGCCACGAGCACCTGCAGAAACACCAGGCGCAGGAAGAACACCGCGGCGATGGCGGCAAAGACCAGAAGCAGCACCTTGGCGCGGCCGGACACCGAGGGCATGGCCGCGTCGATGGCGGCGCCCACGCCCGTCCGCGCAGGGCGGCCGTAGCCGCCGCGGGCCGAGCCCCGGCCGGCGCGACGGCAGTCGTTGCGGGAAGAGAACCCCGGCGCCGAGGCGGGACGACCATAGGAAGCCCGCTCTCGCCCGGAACGCGAAGAAGCCCGGCTGCTTCGCGCCAGGCTGAGGTCGCGGCTTCGGCGCTCGACGCGCCCGTTGTAGCGGCGGTTGTCCATGGCGCCTACTGACTCGCCAGCCGGGCCACAGACTCCGACAGCGACAGGCTGCCGGCACCGTCGGTGGCGACGATGTCGGGGGGGAGAACGATCTGGTCGGTCATGTCGGATGTGGGGGCCGCCATGCCGAGCGCGGTGGCCTGGGCCTTGATGCGCGAGGGGTTGGCGAGCACGCTTTGGGACACTTCCAAATCGTTGCCCTGGGCGCGGGCCGCCTCAATGTTGTTCTCGATGGCGCGCGTCTCCAAAGCACAGGAGGCCGCCGCCGAGGTGATGGCCACCCGGGCCATGGCGATAAGGGCGATGACGATGCAAACGACGGCGCAAACCTTCGCCAAGGACAAGGCCGCAGCGGAAATGCCCTCGGCCTGGGCCCGGGCGCGGCGGCCGGCACCGGGCACGACTGAGATGGACGGCTCGTCGTCGAAGGCGAGCTGCTCGGCGAGGGAGGTGGGCACGTAGCGCGCGCCGCGATAGCCCGCAGCCGGCGAGGACGAGCGCCCGCGGGGCGTGCGCCCATAAGAAGTGCGGCCGGCGCCGGGGCGTGTCGCGTTGTGCGTGTAAGACGTAGCGCCCACGGGGCCCTCCTCACTAGTCGATCTCTTGCGTCTTAAGGCTTAACAAGCCCGATGACAGCGTCCTCGGGCTTGTTCAAGTTTCTGTCGTTTACCGGCCTCCCCTAGCGCTTGCGCGCCACGCGCAGCTTGGCGCTGCGCGAGCGGGGGTTCCGCTCAATTTCCTCCGCGCTCGGAAGCAGCGGCTTGCGGGTGATCAAATCGAGTACCGGCTGCTTGCCGCACACGCACACCGGAATGTCCGGCGGACAGGTGCAGCGGTCCGCAAACGAGGCGAAGGTGTCCTTCACGATGCGGTCTTCCAAAGAGTGGTAGCTGATCACCGCGATGATGCCGCCCGGATTAAGCCAGCGAACCGCCGCGTCAAGGCCGCGACGCAGGACGGTCAGCTCCGAGTTGACTTCAATCCGAAGGGCTTGGAAGGTGCGCTTGGCGGGATGTCCCCCGGCGCGCCTTGCCGAGGCGGGAATGGCCGCCTTGATCACGTCGACCAGCTGGCCACTCTCTTCGATAGGGGCTTCCGCGCGCGCCTTCACGATGAAGTCCGCAATGCGGCTCGCCCATTTCTCGTCCGAGTAGCTGCGAATGATCCGAGTGAGATCTGCTGCGTTGTAGGTGTTGACGATCTCTTCTGCGGTTAGGGTTTGTTTCCCCGGATCCATCCGCATGTCAAGCGGGCCGTTCTCCTTGAAGGAGAAGCCGCGTGATTGCGTATCTATCTGCACCGACGAGACGCCCAAATCGAACAGGATTGCATCGATTCCGGGAATCTCGCAGGATGCGAGCAAGTCGTCGAGGTCTCCGAAGTTCCCGCGCAGAAGCGCGAGAGCGGGCCGTGCGTCCTCGGGAATCGTCTCCAGTTTCGCGGCGGCCTCGGTCAAGGCCACCTCGTCCTGGTCGACGCCGATGAGCAGGCCCTCGGCGCCCAATGCCTTGGCCGCCTCGAAGGAGTGCCCCGCGAAACCGAGCGTCGCGTCCACAAACACCGGATGATCCGATAGCTTGAGGGCGTCAACGCACTCGGTGAGAAGAACAGGTATGTGCCGGTATTCGCTTGTCACGGTTCTCTTGCCTCGCCTCTTAGCTGTAGAACAGCCCCAGATCGACTTCGTCGCTCATGGACTTGAAGCGGTCAGCATCCCAGATCTCGAAGCGGCCCGTGTTGCCCACGACCACGACCTCTTTGTCGATGCCGACGGCGGCTCGCACCTCCGGCGACAGCATGATGCGCCCCGAGGCGTCCACCTCGACATCGCGGGCGCGGCTCTTGAGCACGCGGCGAAGCTTGACGTGCTCGCGGTCGGACTCCTTGTACTCGCCGAACCGATCGATAAACAGCTTCTCGACCCATTCGTTGAAATCGGGCGTCTCGAACACGTACACGCACTCGTTGGTCAGCTCCGGCGTCACCACGAGATCTTTGGAAAGAACCTTGCGGAACTTCGCGGGAAGGGCCATGCGTCCCTTGCCATCGACTTTGAAATGGAATTCGCCGTTGAGGTCTACCTCGTGACGAGGCAGCTCGGGCGTTCCTTCATTGTCGGCAGCTTGCGGCACGGCTTCCTTTCCCCTGCTGCGTTTTGAGTGGGATTTGATTTCGTGTGTAGTGCGTTTCGAAATCCCGCTCGGTCGTTTTCCACGTTCTGCATATTACCCCACTATCCCCCACTTCGCAACATTTTCTCCCACTTTTGGCCCATTTTCGCCCCACTTGTTACCCTCAAGATATGGAAGCACTACGGGAGGAATAGCGAGTACTTTCCCATATATTGTATTAGTATTGAGGTATTGAGCACACGGGGCACTAGATATGCCAAGTCATCACGCGCGGTGGGGCGGAGTGGGGAAAGGGGACCGGGGCTCCGAGACTGTGAACGAGATTTGAAGAGCCGCGCCGTTCGCGCCGCCAAGCGGCTACAATGGCAAAGAGATGAGAGCCCCGCGTCGTGCTGCGCCTCGCGTCCCGCGCGATAAAGGCCGCAGAGGCGGGGGCGAGCGAGAGGAGCCCCGTGTTCGAATTCGAGAACGCCCTAGACGAGTATCTGTCGCACCTGCGCATCGAGCGGGGCGCCTCCCCGCGCACCGCCGAGGCCTACCGGCGCGACCTGGAGGGCTATCTCGCCTTTCTGGACGGCGAGGGCGTGACGGACTTTGCGGACGTCAACCGCGATAACGTGGCGGCTTTCGAGAAGAGCCTCGTGGAAGAAGGGCTTTCCACCGCCACCGTGCGCCGCCGCATCGCCGCCGTGCGCGGCTACCATCGCTTCCTTGTGCGCGAAGGGCTCACCGAGGCGAACCCGGCCGATTCCGTGGACATCCCCAAAGCCGCCGACCGGTTGCCCGACGTGCTTTCCATCGAGGAAGTGGGCGAGATGCTGGATGCCTTTGTGGGCGAGCGCCCGAGCGACTTGCGCGACCGGGCCATTTTAGAGGTGCTCTACGGCTGCGGCCTGCGCGCGAGCGAGTGCGTGGGGCTCAACATGGACGGCGTCAATTTCGACGACGGCTTCCTGCGCGTGTTCGGCAAGGGCGCCAAAGAGCGCATCGTGCCCATTGCCGGCGCCGCCGAGAGGGCCTTGCGCCAGTATCTGGCCGAGGGGCGCCCCGCCCTGGCCCTCAAGGCCGCCTCCCCCCGCGCCGATGATCTGGCCGCGGTGTTTTTGAACCAGCGGGGAGGACGGCTCGGGCGCCAGAGCATCTTCAATCTTGCGCGCAAGGCGGGGCGGGTTATAGGGCGCTTCGATCTGCACCCCCACACCCTGCGGCACTCCTTTGCCACCCATATGCTGAAAGGCGGCGCCGACCTGCGCGTCTTGCAGGAAATCTTAGGACATGCCGACATGTCCACGCTGCAGGTGTACACGCACCTCGACCGCACTCATCTTCACGAGGAATACGCCCACGCCCACCCCCGCGATACCATGTAGCTATTCGCCGGCGGTGAGCTCGCCGGCAAGCGGGACGAGCATGCGGGCGGCCACATCGGACGCGGAAAGCTTTTGGCCGAGCAAGTGCATGAGCTTGGTGAGCGCCGCTTCGAACGTCATATCCCCGCCCGAGACGACGCCGGCTCGCACGAGGGCGTCGCCGGTGGCATAGCGCGTGTCCTCCACGCCCCCGGCGGGGCACTGCGTCACATTCACAATTACGCGACCCGCCTCGACCACCTGGGACACCGCGCGCACGAACCACGGCTCGGTGGGCGCATTGCCCGCGCCGAACGTGCGCAGGACGACCGCCTTGGCCCCGGGGATTTCCAACTGCGAACGCAGCACGGCCTCGGTCATGCCCGGATAGAGGAAGGCCACCGAAACGGCATCGTCCATGGCAAGAGCCGGGCGCAGCAGCGTGCCCGGCTCCGGGCGCGCGAGCAAGCGCTCGCGAAAGACGATGTGCAGATCCATCTCGGCCAAGGGCGGGTAGTTGAACGACTCGAAGGCACCGAAATCCGTCGAGCTGACCTTGGTGGCACGGTTGCCCCGCCACAAGCGCCGCCCGAAGGCGATGGCCACCTCCTGCACCTGAGGCTCGCCCGCAGCCGTGCGCGCGGCGGCAATCTGCAGGGCGGCAATGAGGTTTTCCGTGCCGTCTTCGCGAATCTCGCCGATGGGCAGCTGGCTGCCCGTGAGAATCACCGGCTTTGCAAGGTGCGGCAGCATGAAGGAGAGCGCCGAGGCGGTGTAGGCCATGGTGTCGGTGCCGTGCAGCACCACAAAGCCGTCGCACTCCTCGTAGCGCTCGGCGATGATCGAGGCGATTTCCGCCCAGTGGGCCGGATTCATGTTCGACGAATCGATGGGCTCCATCTCGACCAGATCGACATCGTAGCCGAGGCGGGCGAGCTTCGGCACGTTTTTCATGAGGTGCTCGAAGCTGAAGGGCACCAAAGCGCCCGTAGCCAAATCCTCGGTCATGCCGATGGTGCCGCCCGTGTAGATGAGAAGAATGCGCGGAGTCATAGCTAGCCCCTTCGACGTCGGAACCACGACGCGCGCGTGGCGGGTACCTTCTTACGGTGCAGCGTGGCGCGGCGGAATATCTCCGAAAGGAAATCCTTGGCCGCATGGGCGCCGTGGGCCACCTTCGGCGTGAGGTCGGCCTCGTTGGCCGTCTTCCAATCGTAGTAAACGGAAAGATAGCGCAGGAAGACCACCGTGAACACGCAGGCCAAAGCCGCCAGCACGAGCGGAGCCGACGCGAAGGCCATGGCCGCGAACACGAGCGCCCCGGCCGCCCCGGCCACCGCATAGAAGTTCGAGCGTTGGAACACGCCGGGGGTCTCCCCCACCGATATGTCGCGCAAAGCGCCGCCGCCCACGGACGTGAGCGCGCCCAAGATGACCACCATCACAAACTCCTCGCCGCACTGAAAGGCCTTGTTGGCGCCGGCCAGGGCGAACAGCGCCACCGACAGCGCATCGGCGAAGAACAGCAACTGGCCCGAATGGCGGAACAGCCCGCGGAAATAGAACACGAACACCGCCAGGCAAATGCAAACGAGAATGACGCCGGGGAACTCCATAAAGTAGACGCCGTCGTCCTGCAAAAGCAAGTCGCGGATGATGCCGCCGCCATAAGCGGTCATCAGGCCCAGCACAATCGTGCCCACGATATCGAGCTTGCGGTCGCACGCGAACATGGCCCCGGTGATAACGCCCACGGCCACGCTGAAGAAGTCGGCCCCGAAGGGCACCGTGAGCGCGGTGCCGTCGGCGAAGAGGTGCTCCATGGCGTGTTACTTGTGGTAGAAGCGATGCTGCTCGTACTTCGGCTCGCAGCACACGTTGATGCCCAGCGTCTTGTAGAGCTTCTCGTCGGCCGCCGAGATGATAACCGAGAAGTAGGCGTCGCAGCCCCGCAGCTTATCGGCGTTGTCGATGAGCTTCTCTGCCAGCGGGTTGTGCACCGAGCTGACGGAAAGCGCCAGCAGCGTCTCGTCGGAATGCAAGCGCGGGTTGTGGCTCTTCAAATGCTCGGTCTTCAAGTGGCAGATGGGCTCGAGCACGTCGTCGGAGATAACGTAGAGCTCGTCATCGACCCCCGAAACGCCCTTGAGCGCGTTCATGAGCAGCGCCGATGCCGCGCCGAGCAGATTGCCCGTCTTGCCCGTGACCACACGCCCGTCCGGCAGCACCATGGCGCCGGCAGGACCGCCGGTCATCTCTTCCTTGAGCAGGGCCGCCGAGCGAGCCGGCGACAGATTCTGGTTGATGCCCGCCTGGTTCATGAGCAGCTCTATCTTCTTCAGAGCCTCCTCGCCCACACCCGTGCGCTTGATCTCTTCGGCGGTCTGGAAGTAGCGGCGCACGATCTCGTTGTTGCCGGCCTGGCGGCAGACCTCGTCGTCGGAGATGGCCAGACCCGCCATGTTCACGCCCATATCCGTGGGCGACTGGTACGGGCACTCCCCCGCGATGCGCTCCATGGTGGCGCGCAGCACCGGAAAAATCTCCACGTCGCGATTGTAGTTCACCGTGGTCTCGCCGTAGGCTTCCAGATGGAAGGGGTCGATGATGTTGTCGTCGTCCAAATCGGCCGTGGCCGCCTCGTAGGCGATGTTCACCGGATGGGTGAGCGGCAAGTTCCAAATGGGGAACGTCTCGTATTTGGCATAGCCGGCGGTGATGCCCCGCTTGTGCTCGTGGTAGAGCTGCGAGAGGCAGGTGGCCATCTTGCCCGAGCCGGGGCCCGGGGCGGTTACCACCACGATGGGGCGCTCGGTTTCGATGTACTCGTTTTTACCGAAGCCCTCGTCGGAGACGATGAAGTCGATATCGTTGGGATAGCCCGGAATTGAGTAGTGCAGGTAGCTCGTGATGCCCATGGCCGTCAGGCGCTTGCGGAACACGTCGGCATCGGGCTGGTTGGCATAGCGGGTAATGACGACCGAGCCCACCTTGAAGCCCATGGAACGGAAGATATCCATGAGGCGCAGCACGTCCTCGTCGTAGGTGATGCCCAAGTCTCCGCGCACCTTCGAGCGCTCGATGTCGTTGGCGTTGATGGCGATGACGATCTCCACATCGTCTTTCATAGACTGCAGCATGGAGATCTTCGTGTCGGGTAAAAACCCGGGAAGCACGCGCGAGGCGTGGTAGTCGTCGAAGAGCTTACCGCCGAATTCGAGGTAGAGCTTGCCACCGAATTGGTCGACCCGCTCGCGAATGCGCTCGGCCTGCAGCTCGATGTACTTGTCGTTGTCGAATCCAATGCGCATGGGCGGCACTCCTTTTCACGACGCGGATTCCACTGCCGGCGCCGTTTGCCTGCGGCGCCCCGATAACCGATTCAGTATAGCGCACCGCGCCGCATCCCCTCGCGGGGATTCGGCGGCTTCCTTCGGCCCAGAACGCCAAAAGGCCCGCGCGGCGTGCACCGCGCGGGCCCAAAGATCGGCAAAAGGGTTAGCGAGCGCTTAGCACTTGCCCAGCTCGCACTTGAGCTCCTCCTCGTCCTTGATGGACAGCGAGGTCTGCAGAATGTCCCCGCCGAAGGGACGCATGGCCTCGGCGAACTTGTCCTCGGTCATGGAGCTGACCACCATGAACACGGCCGCCTCGTCCTTTTGGGTCAGAAGGTTGCGCACCCGGTCTTGAAAGTCCTCATCCACGCCGCGCTTCACGAAAAATCCCGTGAGCGCGCCCAGACCCGCGCCGATGGCCGCGCCCCAGAAGGGGATGAGGAAGATGAGGCCGAAGAGCATGCCCCAAAACAGGCCCCACACGGTGGAGTTGCCGATGGGCTGACCGGGTGTCACCACATCGAACTTGCCGTTGTCGCGGCGGGCGACCACGGCCACCGACTGGAGGTTCACGATAAAGTCGTTGCCGAGGTTCAGCACCTCCTGGTAGGCCTCCTTGGCCTTCTCCTCGGTGGGATAGCCCAAAACAAGCAGTGTAGACATACATGCGTCCTTTCTCTCGAAACAAGGTTGACGCCCAGTCTAAAGATGACCCTCCCGCAAAGGGCTGCGCGCACGGCATCCGTCATCGCTCGATGGATGCGCCGTTGTCAGACTGTCACGCACCGCCGATGTGCCGCTCCCTGTGTTTCAGGCTCGTTACATTCCGTACGCGTTTCCCGCTGGAAACATTCGCGGCGCATTATGGGACAACGTTGGGAGAGGCGCCGGCCGCCTGTCCCGGCGTATTTTTATGCCCAGGGAGCCCTGCGGGGCGAAAGGAGACCGCGTCATGGCCAAGCACATATTCGTTACTGGGGGCGTCGTCTCCTCGCTCGGCAAGGGCATCACGGCCGCCTCGCTCGGCCAGCTTCTGAAGGCCCGTGGCTACAAGGTGACCATGCAGAAGATGGATCCGTACCTGAATGTGGACCCGGGCACCATGAGCCCGTTCCAGCACGGCGAGGTGTTCGTCACCGAGGACGGGCACGAGGGAGACCTTGACCTCGGCCACTACGAGCGCTTCATCGACGAGAACCTCTCCCGCGAGAGCAACTTCACCCAAGGATCCATCTACCAGACACTTATCGCCCGCGAGCGACGCGGCGACTTCCTCGGCGGCACCGTGCAGGTCATCCCGCACGTGACCGAAGCCATCAAAGAGCGCATCCGCCGCGCAGCCGAGCAGTCGGGCGCCGACATCGTGATATCCGAGATTGGCGGCACCATCGGCGACATCGAGGGTTTGCCCTTCATCGAGGCGGCGCGCCAGTTCAAGAAGGAGGCAGGGCCGGGCAACGTGCTGTTCGTGCACGTGACGCTCGTGCCCTACATCGCCGCGGCCCACGAGGTGAAGACCAAGCCCACGCAGCATTCCGTGAAGGAGCTGCGCAGCCTCGGCGTGCAGCCGGACTTCATCGTCTGCCGCTCGGACCACGAGATAGAAGATAGCGTGCGCGAGAAGATCGCATCGTTTTGCGATGTGGACACCGACGATGTGCTCGCCTGCCCAGATGCTCCCTCCATCTACGAAGTGCCCGTGAGCCTCTACGAGCAGGGTTTCGATATCTCGGCCCTGGCGAAGATGGGGCTTGCGCCCCGGAAGATCAAGCTCGCGCCTTGGCGCGCCTTCCTGAAAGCCAAGGACGCTTGCGAAGGCGAGCTGGATATCGCCGTGGTGGGAAAATACGTGAGCCTGCCCGACGCCTACCTTTCCATCAACGAAGCGCTCGTGGCAGCAGGCATCGCCCACGGTCGCAAAGTAAACGTCCACCTCATCGACGGCGAGGAACTCACCGCCAAGAACGCCGCCGAGGTGCTGGGCGCCATGGACGGCATCCTGGTGCCCGGCGGTTTCGGCCAGCGCGCTTTCGAGGGGAAGATTGCCGCCGCCCGCTACGCCCGCGAGAACAACGTGCCGTTCTTGGGCATCTGCCTGGGACTCCAAGCTGCCGTGTGCGAGTTCGCTCGCGACGTGTGCGGCCTGGAGGGCGCCACCTCCGCCGAGTTCGCCGAGGACGCGCCTGCGGACGCACCATTCGTCATCGACCTCATGCCCGAGCAAGAAGACGTGGAAGACAAGGGCGGCACCATGCGCCTGGGCGCCTATCCCTGCAAGGTGGTGCCGGGCACCCGGGCGGAGGCGGCCTACGGCGAGCCGGTCATCTACGAGCGCCACCGCCACCGCTTTGAGGTGAACAACGCCTACCGCGACAGGCTCGTGGAGGCAGGCCTTGTGATTTCCGGCCTCTCACCCGACGGACGCCTCACCGAGATGATAGAGCTGCCCGACCACCCCTTCTTCGTCGCCAGCCAGGGCCACCCCGAGTTCAAGAGCCGCCCCACCAACCCCCACCCCCTCTTTAAAGCTTTCATAGGTGCCGCCAACGAACGCGAGAGCGCACAGGCAGAATAGCAGGCTGTGACATTGGGCGCCGGAAAAGGTACTCGCAGATCGCTCCGCTTTCCCCTTCGGCGCCCAATGCCAAAAGCGGCTCCTCTCCCTTTGTCCCTCTGTGGCGAGCGGAGGGACAAAGGGAAGACACTATAGCTGACTTACGGGAAACTCTCCAATCCGAGTAACGCCATCTATCTCATACACGGGAATGTAAACGGTCATAGCCTCATCGACTTCATAGATCATTTCCACAAGCGTATCCTTCTCGATGGCACGCACTCGCGCCATCGAGTCATCAGCTGAAACGCCAAGAGCATCTTGCATCTTTGCCGATGGCACGCTCTCAGAGCAGAGTCCGTACGCAAGGGCAAGCTCTGCCTCCTCAATTGAGTAGTCGAATCTTTCGTCTCGGTCGTTCATCTTCTCGAGGAGAAGCCCGCTTGCCATCTCTCTTCGCTCTTCTTGGGAGATCAACAACTCGTCGACGCCCTCGTCTGCATGCGATGCCTTATCGAGGTCGACCTTCAGCACATACCCCTCTTGGCCATTGGTAGCAACTGCCTCAATGAGATCTGGCTCAGCTTCAGAGCTCTCCGCATCGAAGGCAGTACCGTACGTCTGCCCGGCCTCGTTCACAAGAAACTCCCCGCGATCGACCATTCGCCCCTCTTTATCGCCAGCAAACGCAAAGCCCCCGCACAACGTAAGACAGAATGCAGCAAGCACAGCAACAATTGTCAGTACGAAATGATTAGAGCGAGTTATATTGATTATTCTCATTTCTGTAACTCCTTACTTAAGCGTCCGGAACGGGGAAGCAGGAACCTGTATCGTTCCTGTGAGTGCGGTGTCCCCGACAAAAGCCATTTGCCCGTAGGAGCAAAACCGCCCGCTATTGTCGCTGTAAGTTACTGACACCGAAAAGGGGTTAGCGTAGGTTATGCTTCGACTGTTCGCACTCCAACTTCCAGTTTTGACGAGTTTCATATTCTGGTTTGCAGCTCGAGCTCGCAATTTAACTGTTCCTTTCGCCATCGTACCTCCCCCCCAAGCTGGCCTGCGTTCCCATCCCCAAAAAACTACTGCTGAAAGAATCCTCAACCCAATTCTTTCCGGTCACGATATAGCTTCCTTTGTAGGATTTAGACACTGGAAGGCCGTATGTTTCCGCAGCATATGCGGCCGACGCAAAAACAGTACAAGCCATTAGCATTGCCATGCAAATGCACAGCATCCCTTTTCTCGTTTTCGACATGGCGTCCTTCTTTCTTAGTTATCGCAGGCTGCTACTGGTAGCGTGATCTCTCCTCCTTCCTCTCCGCTCCAACGTCCACACGCTCTAACAGCACTCTTTCTTGCTGAAATGTTTCATAAATCAAAAACGATCACAGAAAGCCAACCAAGCAAAGAGGCCTGCAACTAGCTTGCACCTGCCCAATTTGACGAGCGCCAGCAGACCGTCTTCTCCTTGTTGTGTACACTGTGTGAATGTGAAACAATTCACCTGCCTGCTTCGCTTTATCGACCAAGAACCCCGATGGATAGCGAGGACTGCATCATTAACCGCAAAGACCTGCTTGAATATGCGATACGAACTTTCGGCGGCGATGTCTATCGCTTCGCCTTGAGCCAGGTTTTGCGTCGACACACTGCCGAAGATATATATCAAGAGGTCTTTGTCGCCCTTTACCAATCTGCTCCTCTCTTTCACGACGACGAGCACCTCAAAAGATGGCTTTTCAAGACAGCCTCCCATCGCTGCAAGCGCTTCTTTCACGAACAATCGCGAAGAACGAAGGAGATCCTCGTCGATCCAACCGATTACACGGAAGCTGCTTTCCTGCAGAACGCATGCGACGAGTCGCACCATGACGAGGAGAGTGAGATTTGGAACTTTGTCGAGAAGCTCTCCCCCAATCAGCGAAAACTCATCTATCTCTTCTATGTGGAGCAGTACACCACGAAAGAGATCGCCGAAATGACGAATATGCCGCACAACACAGTGCGAACCAATTTAAGGCGCGCCCGCCAAACACTCCGTAGGTATTTAGAAGATGGGAGAGGCCATGAACATTAGCCGCTACATCCAAGCTATGAAAGACATTGAAGCTCCCCCCGATTTGGCCGATCGCACTATTTCCTTAATCCTGGAGAACGATCCAGAAAAGCACGTCGCCCCAAAGGGAGGCCACAACGCCTCACGTGCGAGATCCACCTTTCGAGTCAAGATGCATTTCGCTGCGAAAATTGCCGCTTGTCTCCTGCTCACGGTTTGCGTGCTCGGGTCAGTTCTCGCCATTCCCTCCCTCCCCACGATTGCCGACGCCTTTGCGCCAAAGCATAGCGCCGAGCACCTCCGCCTTACGAGCGGCCCCATTTACCAGGTTGACGAAGATATCATCCTCGCTCTTCATGCCCACCTCAATCTTCCTTCGTCATCGGAAGGCATGGGCAAACGAATTCTTTCCTTCGATAGTCCGTCGATTGAGCTTGCCCTTCCGTCCCTCAAAGCCGATGTGCCCTACTACCAAGATGCATCCAGGCATCTTACGATTCGCAACCCCTCGTCAAGCATCGATTTCATTATCCTCATCCGTCTTTCGTCCCTCGATGAAGCTACTTACCGAGATATGATCGAGACAGACTATGAAAGAGACAGTTACCGAATATACAAGGAGATGGAGCTCACAGTCGACCAACTCGAAACCGCCTCTCTTACCGTAGAAGAGGCCGGCGCATCTTCAAAGTGTTATGCGCTCGACATCGATCAGCTGAAGGGGCAATGGGATTTTTCGTCAAGCCTCTTTCACGGCGGTCCCTTAACCATCAATCTTGTACCCTGCGCAACCAATTGACCCTAAGGGTCAAGAGCCGCCCCTGCAAACCCTGCACCCTTTGGAGAATGTTGACATCCAATGGGGCAGCAGTATCGGGGGTTCCGAAGGGCCGA
The DNA here is from genome assembly GCF_035830635.1 of Adlercreutzia shanghongiae. NCBI lineage: Bacteria > Bacillati > Actinomycetota > Coriobacteriia > Eggerthellales > Eggerthellaceae > Adlercreutzia > Adlercreutzia shanghongiae. The sequence goes on from NZ_JAYMFI010000001.1 coordinate 43,823, forward strand.
TACCGCGGGCGACCCTAGACCGGCCGCTCGTGGCCCTCCTCGGTGGTGAGGATCAAAGGCCCGTCTTCGGTGATAGCCACGGTCTTCTCGAAGTGCACCGAGGGCTTGCCGTCACGGGTGCGCACGAGCCAGCCGTCGGAGCCCACCTTCACCTTGCGGGAGCCCATGTTTACCATAGGCTCGATGGCAAGCACCATGCCCGGCAAAAGCTTCAGACCCGTGCGGCGACGCCCGAAGTTCGGCACGTTGGGGTCCTCATGCATGGCGCGACCGATGCCGTGGCCCACGTAGTCGCGCACCACCGAGTAGCCCGCTGCCTCGGCCAGAGACTGCACGGCGTGCCCGATGTCGCCGAGGCGCTTGGAGGCCCGGGCGTTGTCGAGCCCCTCCCACATGCAGCGCTCCCCTACCTCCAAAAGCCGCTGCACTTCGGGAGCAACCGCGCCCACGGGATAAGTCCAGGCATTGTCGCCCACCCATCCGTCCACGATGGCGCCCGTATCGATGGAAATGATGTCCCCCTCGCGCAGCACGAGCCGCTTCGAGGGAATCCCGTGCACGACCGCCTCGTTCACCGAGGCGCAGATAGTGCCGGGGAAGCCGCCATAGCCCTTGAAGGCGGGAATGCCGCCCTCGGAGCGGATGGTCTTCTCCGCGATGGCATCAAGCTCTGCTGTGGTGATGCCCGGCTCCACGGCCTCGCCGACGCGTCGCAAGGCCAAGGCCGACACGCGCCCGGCCTCCCTCATCGCCTCGATCTGCGCCGGGGACTTCAACTTCACTGCCATGAAACCACGCTTTCTCAATTCATCTTCGCCGCCGCACGACCGCCTCGTCGCGTCCATTCCTCGGCGCTCACGAGGCGCAGGGTACGGCACTATCTCTTCAGCTTGCGAGCCACTTTCCTCACGGCGCCGGAAACAAACGAGGCCTCGGGCCAGTTGCCGCGCACAGCCGGACCGTACGTGACCACCAATGCCGCCAAGCCGCCGGCAAGCACATAGGCGAAGGCGCGCCCAACGCTGCCATCGAGAGGCCCCAGCCCGAGCGAGAGCGCCACGAGCACCCCGTAGCCGACCACCGAGCCGGCGCCGCCCAAAGCGAGCGCCACAAAGAACGAGCGCAGCACCGCTCCCAGGCCCATAGGCCCGAAATGGCGCCGCAGGTACGCGAAGGCGACAAGGTCGCCGATAACGTAGGACACGATGGTGCTCGCCGCCACGGCCTCAAGCGTCACGGGAAGCCCGTGCTGATAGCCCCACGCCGCGCCCAGCGTGACCGCCACCTGGGCCGCTACGGCAACAAAGTTGATGATCGAGAAGACGCCCATGCGCCGAATCGAGCTGAATATCTTGTTCAGATAGGCGTTCACGCCATAAAACGGCAGCGCCACGGCCATAACAGCCAGATAGTTCGAAATCTGCCCGATGGCGTCGGCCGTGAAGGCGCCGATGTGGTACAGCGTCACCAGCGGCGTGGCGAACACCATAAGGTAGAGGGCCATGGGAACCATGAGGAAGAGAATCTGCCGCGTGCCATCGATGATGCCCGCGACGACGCCGCGCGTGTTGCCGTCGGCCTGCATGTCGGAAAGCTCGGTGAACAGCGTCGTGGTCACCGGCACCGCCAGAAACGAATACGGGAACGTGAACCACAGACGCGCGTAGGCGATGACCGAGGGGCCGTTGTCGGCGAAGCAGTACGAGGCGGCGTTTTGGGCCGATACCGTGGCGAACGAGCACACCGTGACGAACACCGCCGGCGCGCCCAAGCGCAGCGTATCGGCCAGGGCCGGATCGTGCAAGTTGATGCGCGGGCGCAGATGAATGCCCACCTTCTTCAAGGCGGGAATCTGGAAGGCCATCTGCACGAATACGCCAAGCGGGTTGCCGATGGCGATGGCGAGGAAGGCCAGGTTCTGGTCGGTCTGGGCAATGACGGCGTACAGAATGAACGACGCGATGACGATAATATTGTTGAATACCGGCGCGAAGGAGGACCAGAAGTACTCGCGATTCGCATTCAAAAGCCCCGAGACGATGGACGAGGCGCCGTAGAACACGATTTGAACAGCGAAGAACTGGAAGAAGAAGACCGCGAGCGCCATCTCGTCCTGGTTCGAGTAGAAGCTCTGAGTGTAGATGATCTGCCCCGAGAACACGACGCAGAGCACCGACACGATGGCAAGCAGCGCCACGACGATGGTCAGCAGGTTCGATGCGTATTCGTTGCCGCGCTTGTCCCCCAGCTGCTTTTTCACCGAAAGGTACACCGGCAGAAACGCCGTGATGAGCATGCCGCCCATCACGAGCTCGTAGAGCATATTGGGCAAGTTGTTCGCCACCTGGTAAGAGCTGGACACGAAGGTGGAGCCCAGGGCAAAGGCCATGGCCCAGGTACGCGCGAAGCCGGTGATGCGCGAGATGATGACGCAGACGGAGATGAGGGCCGCCGAGGCTCCGACCGACTCGGCGGACAGCGCGCCGGCGTCGATGGGCTCTTCGGCGCCTGTCGCCTCGTCAGTTGCCTCGGCGACGATGAGCTCCTGCTGGCGGATTGACCGCTCGGCGGTGGCCGAGGGAATGGTTCTATCGAGGCCGGCATGAGAGCCGACCACGGGGATGAGCCCCGTGGAGCCAGGGTCAACCGGAGGGTTCAGCAGCGTTTTGTCCACGCCACGGTGAAGACCGCGGGCCGCACGGCGCGCCTCGCGATTCGCGCGCGGATTATTGCGCGGCACCGCGGGCAAAAAAGCGGCGTCCTCCCTCTCGCACATCGGCTCCACCGCAACAGGGCCGGAGCCGCCGGACGCGCGCCGCCCATGCCGGCCGAGCCTTTCGGGCGCGCTATCGCCCGCCGCCGGCGCGGGCGGATTCGGGCGAATATGGCGGGCTCGTTGGAGCTTGTCGGGCATGGTCGGACTCTTCAGAGTTGAGGGGTATAATTTACCTATCTTAGCAAAAGCGGAAAGTAGTCCCCCATGCACATACTTGTCGTACGCAATAACTCCAACCCCCAGGCCATCGACGCCTCGCTGCTTCTGACCACCTACCTCACCAGCCAGGGAGTCGACGTGCTGCTCGCCGACTCCTCGTCGCTGGGAACCGACCAGGGACGCGAAGAGGTGCGCCGGCAGCTCTCTGTCCCTCCCGACATGGCGGTCGTGCTCGGCGGCGATGGCACCGTGCTCCATACGGTCCATTTGCTGCGGGACAAGCAGGCACCCATTCTTCCCATCAACTTCGGGCGCTTAGGATTTCTCGCCAACGCCGACGAAGGCGGGCTCGTTTCCCTGGTGGCCGAGGGATTGGCCGGCGATCTGCATGTCGAGTGCCGCAGCGTCCTCTCCATCGAGGTCGTTTGCGAGGGAGAACGCGATCCTTACGGCGACGACGAGGAACGCAACGCCTACGACGCGCGCGTGGGCGACAGCGCCTCTGAGGGGGTTCAGGGCGCTCCTTTGGACAAGTTCGGCGTGAACGGGCGCGGACTCGCGGGCGCCCGGCAGTTCTTCGCCCTGAACGAGGCCGCTATCACCCGCGGTGCCTTGGGGCGCATTATCGAGCTGACCCTGGGCGTTTCGGGCGTCAACGTGGCCCGCATGCGCGGTGACGGCCTCGTGGTGTCCACCGCCACCGGCTCGACGGCCTACGCGCTTTCCGCCGGAGGCCCTCTCGTGTCCCCAGGGTTCAAGGGGCTCATCGCAGTGCCCCTCGCACCCCACACCCTGCGTTCGCGCGCCGTAGTCACCGACAGCAGCGACATCATCGAGGTGTCGCTTGAGGACACGGACTCCTTCCGCGAGGCAACCTTGTTCGTCGATGGCGACATCGTCCCCTTCAAGCGGCCCCTGCGCAAGCTGTATCTCAAGCGCGCCCCCTTCGATGTCACCCTCCTGCGCGCCGATGGCGCCTCGTTCTACGAGCGCATCTCCAAGGACTTCTTCGACGACTAACGCCGCCCAACAAACGCCCCTCACGAGCGAAAACAAAAAACGGGCCCCGCAGCGCGGGGCCCGTTCTCTTCGATAGAGAAGCGTCGATTTACTCGGCAGCCTCGGTGTAGGCGCGGGTCACCGTAGAATCCACGGCCACGCCGGGAGTCATGGTGCCGGAAACTGTGACGGACTTGACGTACTTGCCCTTGGCCGCAGCCGGCTTCATGCGCAGGATCTCGTCATAGACAGCGCCGTAGTTCTCGGCGAGCTGCTCGGGGGTGAAGCTCACCTTGCCGAGGATGACGTGCGCGATGCCGTAACGGTCGGCGCGGTACTCCACGCGGCCGCCCTTCAGCTCATTGATGGCCTTGACCACGTCGTTAGTGACGGTGCCCAGCTTCGGGTTCGGCATGAGGCCGCGGGGGCCGAGGATCTTGCCGAGACGGCCGACCTTGCCCATCTGATCGGGCGTGGCCACAGCGGCATCGAAGTTGAACTCGCCGGCCTGGATCCGCTGCATGAGCTCGTCGGTGCCCACGATGTCGGCACCGGCCTCCTCGGCAGCACGCGCCGCCTCGCCCTCGGCGAAGACAGCCACGCGGACGGTCTTGCCGGAGCCGTTGGGCAGGCTCACGGTGCCGCGCAGCTGCTGGTCGGCCTGACGGGTGTCGATGCCCAGGCGGAAGTCGCCCGTCACCGTCTCGTCGAAGTTGGCCGTAGAGATCTCCTTCAGCAGCTTCATGGCCTCAAGAGGACGCAGGGCCTCGGCCGGAATCTGCTTCTCGGCCTCGGCGTACTTCTTTCCGTGCTTAGTCATTGAACTTCCTTTCGTGGTAATGGCGGGCGCTTCCAGCCCTTCCACTGTCGTTTAATCAGTCGAACTAGTCGACGGCCTTGCCCTGAAGCATAGCGGCAACCTTGCGGCTGGGCACGTACTTCTTCTTCATCTCGCGGCCCTCGATGCGCACGCCCATGGAGCGAGCGGTGCCGGCCACAATCTCCATGGCGGCCTCGATGGTGTTCGCGTTCAGGTCGGGCATCTTGATCTCGGCGATCTCGCGAAGCTGATCTTCGGTCAGCGTGCCGGCCACCTGAATCTGGGGGATGGCGGCGCCGCTCTTGATGCCGAGCTTCTCCTTGATGAGCACGGCCGCGGGAGGGGTCTTGCACACGAAGGTGAAGGACTTGTCCTCGTAGACCGTGATCTCGACCGGGATGATGGTGCCGGCCTGGTCCTGCGTCTGAGCGTTGAACGCCTGGCAGAACTGCATGATGTTGACGCCCTGGGCGCCGAGGGCCGGGCCAACCGGAGGAGCCGGGTTGGCAGCACCGGCGGGGATTTGCAGCTTTACAAATCCAGTGACTTTCTTGTCAGCCATCTGTGACTACCTTTCAGATGTATCGACGTTTACTTCTCTATCACTCAAAACTCGCTGGTCGTGAGAAGCCCCGGTCCACGCGGGCACGCCCAGCAAGTCAAAGTGCTTGCAAAATTAGATCTTGGCCACCTGGTCGAAGGAAAGCTCGACGGGGGTCTCGCGGCCGAAGATGGAGACCATGACCTTGACCTTGCCCGCGTCGGGCATAACCTCGGAAACGGTGCCGTCGAACTCGGCGAGAGGACCGTGGGTCACCTTCACCGACTGGCCGACCTCGAGGTTCGTGGAGGTCTTCTTCGGAGCCTCGCGGCTCGTGCGCTTCATGATCTTGTTGTATTCCTCGCGGGTCAGCGCCTGGGGGTTGCCCTGGCTGCCCACGAAGCCCGTGACGCCGGGCGTGTTGCGAACGGCGGCCCAGCTGCGATCGTCCAGCTCCATGCGGACGAGCACGTAGCCCGGGAACACCTTCTTCTCGCTCTCCACACGGCGGCCGCCCTCCTTAATCTCGGTGACCATCTCAGTGGGGATCTCGATGCCGAAGACGTTGTTCTCGAGGCCCATGGCCTCGATGCGCTGCTCGAGATTCGACTTCACCTTGTTCTCGTAGCCCGAGTAGGTGTGCAGCACGTACCATTTCTTAGCCATCGATTACGCCCCAATCCCGGAGATGAACACGAGCAACGGCGTGATAATCACGTTGTCCAGAAGAGCCACGAACACGCCGAAGAACAGCAGGGCCACCACGACCACGCCGCTCCAGCGGAGCACGTCGGTGCGCGTAGGCCACGTGACGCGCTTCATCTCGGACTTCACATCGCGGAAGAACTGGAAGCGCTTCTTCTTCGGCTTCTCCTCCTTCTTGGAGGATTTCGCGGTATCAGTGGAAGACGCAGACTTGTCCTCGGAGCCCTTCTTGAACAGGGAGCCCTTCTTCTCCTCGGTCGCCTCGGCGGCCACCGGAGCCGGGTTCTGCCCTTCGAGCTCACGCTCGGCCTTGCGCTGCTGACGAGCAGCGGAGGCCTTGGCTTTCTGTGTCTTTGATTTCTTTGCCATGGGATTCCTTATGGAACATCTCTTGTCTAATCGCCAAAAAAGCAGCCCAGGGCTGCTCACATAAACAAGCTGGCAGGCCAGGAGGGACTCGAACCCCCAACATGCGGTTTTGGAGACCGCCGCTCTACCAATTGGAGCTACTGGCCTATGCCTGTTTCTTCCTTAACCTCTTATCGGGTCTCTTTGTGCACTGTGTGGGCGTTGCACCACTTGCAGTACTTCTTGAGCTCGATGCGGTCAGGATTGTTCTGCTTGTTCTTCTTGGTCGTGTAGTTACGGCGCTTGCACTCGGTGCAGGCCAAAGTGACCAGAGTACGCATGAATTCTCCTTTTACCTATAAAACGAAATGCAGGATTGATTATACACATGAAGCGCAGGGGGCGGGGCCTGCCTCGAAAAAGACAGGCCCCGCTTTGAAATCATTCAGTAAGGGATGCTTACTTGAAGATCTTGGTCACGCGACCAGAGCCCACGGTGCGGCCACCCTCGCGGATAGCGAACTTCAGGCCCTCTTCCATGGCGATGGGGTGAATGAGCTCGCCCTTGATCGTCACGTTGTCGCCAGGCATAACCATCTCGGTGCCCTCGGGAAGGTGGGCAACGCCGGTTACGTCGGTGGTGCGGAAGTAGAACTGCGGACGATAGCCATCGAAGAACGGGGTGTGACGGCCGCCCTCTTCCTTGGTCAGGATGTAGACCTGGCCCTCGAACTCAGTGTGCGGGGTCACGGAACCGGGCTTGCAGAGAACCTGGCCGCGGACGATCTCCTCGCGCTTGATGCCGCGCAGCAGGCAGCCGATGTTGTCGCCAGCCTGAGCCTCGTCGAGCAGCTTGCGGAACATCTCGATGCCGGTGCAGACCGTGTTGGCGGTCTCGCGGATGCCGACGATCTCCAGCGGGTCGTTCACGTGGAGCACGCCGCGCTCCACACGACCGGTGGCAACGGTACCACGGCCGGTGATGGTCATGGTGTCCTCGACAGCCATCAGGAACGGCTTGTCGACGTCGCGGTCGGGGGTCGGGATGTAGGAGTCGACAGCCTCCATGAGCTCCCAGACCTTCTCCTGCCACGCCTTGTCGCCCTCGAGGGCCTTCAGGGCGGAGCCGCGAATGATCGGGGTATCGTCACCCGGGAACTCGTAGCTGTCGAGCAGCTCGCGAACTTCCATCTCGACGAGCTCGATGAGCTCCTCGTCGTCGACCATGTCGCACTTGTTCAGGAAGACCACGATGTAGGGCACGCCGACCTGACGGGCGAGCAGGATGTGCTCGCGGGTCTGGGCCATGGGGCCGTCGGTAGCAGCGATAACCAGGATGGCGCCGTCCATCTGGGCAGCACCGGTGATCATGTTCTTCACGTAGTCGGCGTGACCGGGGCAGTCGACGTGAGCGTAGTGGCGGGTATCGGTCTCGTACTCGATGTGAGCAATGGAGATGGTGATGCCGCGCTCGCGCTCCTCGGGGGCCTTGTCGATCATGTCGAAGGCAGTGAAGTCGGCGTTAGCGGTGCCATGAGAGCCGTCGTTCTCAGACAGGGTCTTGGAGATGGCGGCCGTCAGCGTCGTCTTGCCGTGGTCAACGTGACCGATGGTACCGATGTTAACATGCGGCTTGGAACGCTCGAACTTCTCCTTAGCCATGTTTCATCCTCCTTCAAGGGTGATAGCGAAACGAATTGCAACAAAATAAACGCGCCCAGAAAGGACGCGGTAAATCTAAATGGTAGCGGTGACTGGATTTGAACCAGTGACGCCACGGGTATGAACCGTGTGCTCTGACCAACTGAGCTACACCGCCAAGTGGAGCCTGCGACCGGACTTGAACCGGTGACCTCTTCGTTACCAACGAAGTGCTCTACCGACTGAGCTACACAGGCGAAATGGTGGGCGCGCTAGGATTCGAACCTAGGTAGGCATAACCAACGGGTTTACAGCCCGTCCCCTTTAACCACTCGGGCACACGCCCATTTCGGCGCTTAATTCATGTGTACTTTTCAAGCTGCCACTCGCGCTTCCCGAATGCCCGGGAAAAGCGAGCGAATGAATAATACGGTACGAGTCGGGTGGTGTCAACCGTTTACACGCCCCCGGGCGTGTCTCCACGATTCCTCCCCATCCCCTGTTCCGCCCGCACGGAGGCGCCTACGCCCCTCTTACTATATATAGAGTAAAGAAAACGCCGAGGCACCAGGTCTTGTGAGCTCCGCATCCGCGCAACACGCGCCCGCCGCGAACGGCATTATTTCCGCAGCGGATGGAGCCTTCGGGGGTTTGTGAATCCCTTCTGTGGGGGTCGTGGAGACCCCTGTTCCGTGCTATGATAGCCGAACGAGTTTGCACCAACGCACTAGATGCTCAACCAGGAGGATACTTTTATATGAGTGAGCATACACGTCCCTTTAGCAGACGAGCCTTTGTCGGTGGCGCCGCGGTTTTCGGCATCTCCCTTTGCCTGCCGCCGCTGACCCCCGGAACTGCCCATGCCGTCACGGCCGCTGAAAAGCAGGCCGAGGCGAACGCGGCCCTCGAGAAGCTCAATGCCATGCAGGAGAAGCTCGACCGCGCTTCCGATAACTACTTCAACGCCTGCACCGAGCGTGATAACGCCCAGGCCCGCATGGACGAGGCCCAAGGCCGCATCGACACCGCTTCTTCGCGCATCAGCGAGCTGCAGGACCATCTGGGCAACCGCGCCCGTTCCATGTACCGTTCCGGTTCTTCCACCTTCCTTGATTTGCTCTTGGGAGCCACCACGTTCCAGGCCTTCGCCTCGAACTGGGACCTTCTGAACGACATGAATCAGAACGACGCCGATATGGTTGAAGAGACCAAGACGCTGCGCGCCGAGGTGGAATCCGAGAAGGCCGTCTACGAGGAGCAGCGCAACGTCGCTGCCCAGAAGGCCGAGGAGGCCAAGGCCGTCGAAGAAGAGGCCGAGGCCCTCGTGGCCCAGATGGATGAGACCTACCAGTCCCTCTCCGCCGAGGCCGCGCAGCTGTTGGCCGAGGAAGAGGCGGCCCGCGAGGCCGCCGCTCGCGCCGCCGCCCAGGCCGCCGAGGAAGAGGCCCGTCGCCAGGCCGAGGCCGAGGAGCGCCGCCAGCAGCAAAGCAGCAACAACGGCGGCGGAGGCTCTAGCAACAGCGACGACGATGACGACGATTCGGGAAGCTCCAGCTCGGGGTCCGGCTCCAGCTCCGGCGGCGGATCGAGCAGCGGGTCTTCGAACAACTCGAAGCCGCAGACGGTCGGAGGCACGGCAGTCGACCGCGCTTACGGCGAGCTGGGCAAGCCCTACAAGTGGGGCGCTGTGGGCCCGAACTCCTACGACTGCTCCGGCCTGGTGAGCTACTGCCTGCTCGGCCGCCACAGCCGTTTGGGCACTGCCGCCAGTTTCATGGGCTACACCCGCGTGTCCAACCCCAAGCCCGGCGACATCTGCTGCAACGACCACCATTGTGGCATCTACATCGGCGACGGCCAGATGATCCACGCCCCGCGCTCCGGCGATGTGGTCAAGATCTCCGGCGTCCACTCCGGCATGATCTACACGCGCTACTAGCAAGCGATTTATCGAACGACACCGACAAGGGCTCCCGCAGGAGCCCTTTTTCATGGTCGAACCTCTTCAAGCTCGCCCCTCCCGCAAAGGCGGGTTGTAGGAAAAAAATGTGCCCGATTTAGGGTGCTGCTCGTTCTGCGTGTCCATATCGCGATTATTTGCCCTACCGAAATTTTTTCTTGTCAAACAACGGCGATATGGACACATTTTCAGCTGCTTTGGACGCCGTGCGAGCAAGAGGGGGCAATAATCCCTGTTCAGAGGCTTGCTTATTTTCGCCTTCTTTGCGGAACGCGTCCATATCGAGATTATTTGCCCAAAAAAGACCGCGCTTGCCTTTACACCTACAAACAAAGGACGATGGGTCCCGCGACGCGGAAGAGCCCCCTGGGGAGGGGGGACTCTTCTCAATGTATGCCCGGGGACGCTGGAGGGAGGGAGAGGAGTGCGTCCCGAGTCATCGGGGATGTGTCAGCACCTAGGTGCTCAGAAGGCCGTTCTTAGGCCGGGGCACCGCCGCCATCTGGAGCGCCACCTTCGGGGGCACCGCCGTCGCCAGCCGGGGCACCGCCGTCGCCCTCGCCTTCGCCGCCCATGGGCGGGCCGGCCATGCCGTTTTCGGACTGCTTGATTTCAGCATTGCCGGCACCCAAGGTGCAGTAGCGATCGAAGTCCTCGGTGGCGAGGAACTCACCCAGCGTGTAGCCGAGGCACAGGCACATGCCGATGGACACGCCGTTCATGATACCGTTGTAGCCCATGGGGAAACGTCCACCCGACGTATTACCGCAGGCGAACAGGCCCTTGATGGGCTCAAAGCCCCGGCCCTGCACCTGCTGGCGCCCGGTGACGAGCAGACCGGAGGTGGCTACAAGCGAGCCGCCGCCGACGCGCTTAGAGCACGGGTAGCCGTAGAAGGGGCCGTCCTTGATGGGCCACATGGTCTCAGGATCGCGGCCGAACTCAGTGTCGACGCCGGCATCGTGGGCAGCGTTCCACCTCTCAATGGCGGCCAGGGTGTTGGCCTTCACACCCTCTTCCATGCCCATGTAATCGCAAAGCTCTTCGAGGGTATCGGCGCAGTAGAGGAACTTGCCGGACGTGTCATCACCTTCCGGGCCCGAGCCCACGGCGGCGTCCATATAGGACTTCACGTTGGCAATGGCCTCATCATCCCACTCTTTGGGGGCCAGGTGGCCGGCGAGCTGGTTCAGGAAGACTTCCTGCCAGTCGTTGCCCCACACCAAATAGGCACGGTCACCAGGCTCGCGAGCGCCGGCGCAACCAGAAAGCAGCGGACCGCCGAAGGCCTCGTTGCAGTAGCGCTCACCGTACTTGTTGAGCCACAGGCACTCCACGCCCTCCATGGGAGACAGCGGAATGAAGGCGTGGCTGCCCATATCGCCGCCCGTGGCGATTTCCACCTTGGCACCGATGCGCATGGCCATGGCGATGCCCGACCCGTCGCGCCCGGACATAGCGGAGCAGTCCTTGTACTCGCCCAGCTCGTAGTTCTCACGGCAGATGGCGTTGTACATGGCAGAGTTGCTGCCGATGTCGCCGCAAGCGAGAACGACAGCACGGCCATTGTACTGGGTGTATTCACCCGTGCTGGAATCCTTGGTAATGACGCCGGTGACCTCGGTGCCGTCCTCGTTGTGCACGAGGCGCACGGCCGGCTGCCCAAAGAAGAACTGCGCGCCGGCGGTCTTAGCTTTGTCCTGGGAGCGCTTCACGGCATCGGTCATCCCGACGGAACCGCCGAACTGACAGGTGCCCACATAGGAGGTAAAGGGGCCCTTCTTGTAATTGTAGCCCTCGACGACTGGCCAGTTGAGCGGGATGAGCTCGTCCTTCTCGGCCTCAGTGTAGTCCTCAATAAACCAGTCGAGCGCCTCGCCGGAGCGGTTGGCGAACTGGGAAAGCAGCGTGGGCTGGACGCGGCCGGCACCGTACATCTGATACTCGTTCATGAAGTCTACGACAGAGTACTCCGGCACGCCGACGCGATCGACCTGCCAAGAGGAATTCAGATGACCAATGTCGTTGCCAAGGGCGCTGAAGGTGTCCTCGGGCTGCATCTCGACGACAATGACGCTCGCGCCAAGCTCAGCGGCGCGACGAGCGGTAGCGGTGCCAGCATGACCCGCGCCGCACACGATGATGTCAGCTTCCTGAACAGAGGCAATCTCGTCCTCGGCAATCTCGGGCTCTTCGCCGAGCCAGCCGGCACCGAGCACCTCGCCCATGGTCTTGCCTTCGTTGCCTGTGGCTGCAGCACCCGCGCCGGTGCTGGCCATGGCCTCGCCAGACCCTGCGGCGCCGGAGGCCGAAGCGCCCTCAGTCTGCGGGCTGCAGCCGACCACCATGCCTGCCGCCGCAGCGCCGGCCGCCATGACGCCGGCACCCCGCAGGAAGCTGCGGCGGCTCAACGCGATGCGGCCGCGCTTGCCAGCGAGCGTCTCCCGCAGCTTCTCAATCTCGTGATGGTTCTCCATTCCCCATCCCCTTTCTTTCTCATAGCCTTGACAGAGCCGAGGATTGCGGCCCCGCAGACCACTATGGAGGCGCCAGAGCCGTCCGGCTATACCGTCTCTATGGTGAAACCGCCCCTAAACGCCTCACCACGAGAAGGTGAAATCACCTTTCCCCCAGGTAGTACGCACATTGTTTTTTAGTAGGCGCAACAGGGCGGGCTTATAATGGAGTGGTTCCTTTTGAAATGCTGGGAGGGATTACATGGGGGGACGCAACCGGGAAGAGAACGTCTCGCTGAAGCGAGAAGACCTTAAAGCGTCGGAATCGGGTGCGCCTTTTCTCGCGAAATATCTCGATGGCCCTCGGGCAAGGCTGCTCGTTGGCTTCGCCGCCTTCAGCGCTTGGGTGAACCTGCTCATTTGCTTCGAAGGCTTTCTCAGAGACACCGTAGCGTACGGCGGCGGCGTCGTGCGCGATCCGCTTTTCATCACAGCACTGCTTCTCGGCGGATGCACGCTTGTCGCTCTGGGGTTGATGCCCTCAAAGCTGTCGAAACGCAAGGGCGGCACCAAGGCGCCGAAAGGCCGCGGGGCTCTCCTTTGCGGCATTCTTGGCGCGCTGTCCGGTATCGCCGGCGTTGCGCTGAGCATCACAACAACCGCTATGGGACCCGCCGTGACCATCGCAGCCGTTCTCATTGGCCTGGGTGCCGCCGCTTTTGTTGTGCGCTATACGCTCGCGTGGGGGCTTCTCATCACCTCATTCGACATTCGCGAGATGGTCGTGGTGCTCTGTGTCGCGCTCTGCCTTCAGTGGGTTCCGTTTATTGTCGTGACTTCTCTCGGCGCTGTCGGGAAGGCCGTCCTCGCCGGAGGGCTCCCCCTCCTCTCTTTTTGGGGCTTGAAAGGCTTTGCCGGCGAAGATTTGGGCGAAGGCCCTAGTGCCAAGCCAAACGAGAACGTGGAGGGGCCGCGCTACGTGCCCGCCCGCATGGCGGTTTCCTTGTTCTGTTTTGCCTTCGTCGTCCAGTTTGTCTGGACATGCAATGTCGTGATGACGAGCGCTCCGCTCGATCAAGGGCTGTTCTGGCTCGTCTATCTGTGCGTTCTCATTGCCTCGGCAATCGTCATGACCGTCATTCTCCACCTTATGGAACGTTGGGGCGCTTACCGTATGGAGCTGTTTTATCGCGCGGCCTTTGCCATAGGTGTCGCCGGCTCTTCGGCGCTCCCCCTCGCCTACAACCATCTGTTCTTTTCTTATGCCGTCATCTATGTGGCCTACGCCCTCATCACGGCCACCATGTGGATGCTCGCCTGGAGCGTCGTGTTCATGCGGCACATTCCCGCCCGGCGCATCGTGGGGCTCGTTTTCGGGCTGCAGTGCCTGGCCCTCCCCTGCGGCTTTGGCGCGGCCAAGGTCATGCAGCACCTTGCAACGCTCTCGGAGGGGTTCGACCTGCTCCCCTATGTCGGGTTCTTCGCCGTTGCCGTGCTAGTGGCAGCCTACGTGTTCGTCTTGCCTGAGCGCACGCTGCTTTTGCTCTCCCCGAGGCTGCTCAAACTCTCCCATGAGTCGTTGGACGCACGGTGCCGCGAAGTGGCAGCCGCCCATGGGCTCACTGAGCGGGAAACCGAGATTTTCACGCTGCTCGCACGGGGACGTGATGTGACCTATATCGAGAAGGAGCTGTTCATCTCGCGGAACACCGTGAACACCCATCGCAAGAATATGTATCGCAAGCTGGATATCCACACGCAGCAGGAGCTGCTCTCTCTTATCGAAGACGGACTGAGCTAGCAGCTGATGAGGGCAGGCTGAAGTCTGCTCCTACGTAGGGCGCTGCGGAAGCAGGATTGCGGAAGGACAAGAGGTGCTTTGCTACTGGGCCTTCTCGTGGAAAAGGCTCACGTAGTCGATAACGGCGTCGTGCAGCGAATTCAGGCCCGCCTCGTCTTCTACCCACTGATGGGTGAACGGCGCCTCGGGCAGCGTGAACTTGCAGCTCTCCAGAGCCTGGTACACCTCGTTGGGGCCCATGGGGGCCCAGCCGTAGCTGCCGAAGGGAATGCCCACGCGCCCGGCCGGGGCCAGACCGCGCATGTAGCAGAGAAACGATGCCACTGTGGGCATCATGGTCTTGTTCAGCGTGGGCGACCCGACGGCGATGTAGCGGGCATTCAGCACCTCGGCCATGATGTCGGAGATGTGGTTCACCTTCAAATCGAGCAGGCGCGCGGGAATGCCCATCTCGATAAACGCCTCGGTGATTTCGACGGCCATAGACTCGGTGGTGTGCCACATGGAGTCGTAGACCACGAGCGCGTACTCTTCCGGCGTGCTGCTGCTCCACTTCTGGTACATGGCGAGAATCTCCGGCACATGGCTGCGCCAGATGATGCCGTGGGCCGGAGCGATCATATCGAAGGACAGGCCCGCCAGCGCCTTCAGGGCCGCCTCCACGTTCTTGCCGTAGGGCATGACGATATTGGCGTAGTACTTCTGCGCCTGCACGAGCACCTCGGGCAAGCCCACCTCGTCATCGAAGCGCTTGGACGAAGCGTAGTGTTGGCCGAAGGCATCGTTGGAGAAGAGGATCTGGTCGTACTCGTCGTAGGTGACCATGGAATCGGGCCAGTGCACCATGGGCGTTTGCACGAAGCTGAGCGTGCGTTTGCCGATGCCCAGCGTGTCGCCGGTCTTCACGCCCTTAAGGCTCAGCCCGTCGCCGTAATGGGCAGTAAGTCCCTGCACTCCCTTGGGGGCACCGGTGATGATGGTGGCGTTCGGGGCGATTTCGGCCAGAGCGGGCAGGCCGCCGGAGTGATCCATCTCCACATGGTTCGACACGATGTAGTCGATGGAGGCCGGGTCGATGATGCCGGCGATGCGGTCGACAAGTTCGCCGACGAAGGGCTTCTTGCAGGTGTCGATGAGGGTGATCTTCTCGTCCAGAATCAGGTACGCATTGTAGGTGCTGCCGCGCTCGGTGGTGTAGCCGTGGAAGTTGCGCTCGTTCCAGTCGATGCCGCCTACCCAGAAAACGTCCGGTTTGATCTCGATGGCCTTAAGCATGATGCCTCCTCACCTGTACGGATTACGGCACCATGGTAGCCCTAGCGCAAACGAGGCACCCCTGCCTGGGATGCCTCGTTGAGGAATCGTTTTGTCCGGAGCGCCGGAGTGGCCGGCAACGCCCGTGCTCAAGCAATGGCTCGCTCGGCGGAACAGGACATTTAGTCCTGTTCCGTTCGCTGCGCAACCTGCGCGCGGGCGCCGCCGGCCACTCCGGCGCTCCTCCTCTAACGCACTCGTTACACATCCAGCTGCATATAGGTGTCGAAGTCGTCGGTGACTTCCTTGCTGGGCTCGGGGGTGAGTTTGGACACCACGATGATGACGATAAGCGCCAGCACGAAGCCGGGCAAAAGCTCGTATACACCAAACCAACCGCCGAGCGGGGCGATGAAGTTGTTCCAGATAATCACCGTGGCAGCGCCAGTCAGCATACCGGCGATGGCGCCCTGCAGGGTGGTGCGGCGCCAGTACAGCGCGCAGAGCATGAGCGGGCCGAACGATGCGCCGAAGCCGGCCCAGGCATAGGACACGATGTTGAAGATGGAGGAGTTCTGATCCATGGCGAGGAAGCAGCCCAGCACCAAGATGCAGGTGAGCGTGATACGGGCC
Organism: Adlercreutzia shanghongiae; assembly: GCF_035830635.1. Taxonomy (NCBI): domain Bacteria; kingdom Bacillati; phylum Actinomycetota; class Coriobacteriia; order Eggerthellales; family Eggerthellaceae; genus Adlercreutzia; species Adlercreutzia shanghongiae. Next base: position 59,916 of record NZ_JAYMFI010000001.1, read on the forward strand.
ACGATCATGACCTGGCGGTCGGTGGCATCGCGCTTGATAAGGCCCTTGTAGATGTTGGTGGCTACGGCGCTGCCGGAGATGAGCAGGTAGGACGAAGACGAGCTCATGGCCGCGGCGAAGATGCCCGACACCACCAGGCCGCAGAAGAACGACGGCAGGAGAATCTGGGCGAGCACGATGAACACGCTTTCGGCCGCCGACTGGGAGGCGAAGCAGTCCGGCAGGTAAGCGCGACCGATGAGGCCGATGCACACAGCGGCGGACATGGACACCACGAGCCAGATCATGGCGATGATACGGGACTTCTTGATCTCGTCGGAATGACGGATGGACATGAAGCGGATGAGCACCTGGGGCATGCCGAAGTAGCCGAGGCCCCAAGCCAGGCCGCTCACGATGGTGATGATGCCGTAGGTGTTCGCATCGCCGAACTGCGGCAGGCCGTCGATCATGACCTGCAGGCCGTTCTCGTCAAGAACGGGCGTGGCAATTTCGGTAGCCGACAGGAAGCCGGGGATGGATTGGAGGAACGCCACGGTGTTGTCCACGCCGCCGGCGGCCGTCACGCTGCCGACGAAGATGGTCACAAGCGCGCAGAACATGAGCGTGCCCTGCACGAGGTCGGTGGTGCAGACCGAAAGGTAGCCGCCCATGAAGGTGTAGAGGAACACGATAATGGCGCCGATGACCATCATGGCCGCGTAATCCCAGCCGAACAGCGTGGCGAACAGCTTGCCCACCGTCACAAAGCAGGAGGCGGTGTAAATGGTGAAGAACAGCAAGATGATGACCGCGGCGATAGTCATGAGGATGTGCTTGTGGTCATGGAAGCGGTTCGAGAAGAAGTCGGGCACCGTGATGGCGTTGCCGGCCTTCTCGGAATACTTGCGCAGGCGCTTGGCGACGAACTTCCAGTTCAAATACGTGCCGATGACCAGGCCGATGGCCGTCCACATGGCATCCGACGCACCGGTGAAGTAAGCCACGCCGGGCAGGCCCATGAGCAGCCAGCCGGACATGTCCGAGGCCTCGGCCGACAGGGCCGTGAGCCACGGGCCCAAGCCGCGGCCGCCGAGGAAGTACTCCTCGGAAGACGAGTTCGAGCGCTTGGCGTAGACGAAGCCGATCACAACGACGGCTACGAAGTAGATGAGCATGGCGAAAACTACCCAGAAGTCGTTCTCAATCATAGCTCCCCCTTTCTGCGGGACTCGCGCAAAGACGCGAGTCGGGGTTGGCCCAAAGACCGGCTGCAGCCGCAAACCGCGCGGACCTGTGCGCCAACCCCGACTCCGCACGACTTTTCGTCGCCGCGAAGTCGCCTGTTCCTTCTTAAAACTGACTGTTGGGATTATACTTTACCGCGATGGAGTGAAAGCTCCCATCTTGAGCGTACGAACAGTTTTACGGCGAAAGGATGCCCCATGGCGCGCTACGCGGACCTCACGACGGCGGAATTGGAAGAGGAGCTCGCGCAGGTTCGCGAGCGCTATAGCGAGATGCAGGCCCGTGGTCTGGCGCTCAACATGGCCCGCGGCAAGCCGTCGGCGGCCCAGCTGGAACTGTCGCTTCCGATGCTCGATGTGCTCGATTCCTCCGCCAACCTGAGTGCCGAGGACGGCACCGACTGCCGCAACTACGGCGTGCTGGACGGCATTCCCGAGGCGAAGCGCCTCATGGCCACATTGCTGGACGATGCGCCCGACAACGTCATCGTGCTGGGCAACGCCAGCCTCACGGCCATGTACGACGCCATGGCCCGCTATATGATGTTCGGCGCCCTGGGCAGTGAGCCCTGGGGCAAGCTTGACGCCGTGAAATGGCTCTGCCCCGTACCGGGCTACGATCGCCACTTCACCATCTGCGAGGCGCTGGGCATCCAGATGATCCCCGTGCCCATGGACGAGAACGGGCCGGTCATGGACGAGGTGGAGCGCCTTGCGGCCGAGGACGCCGCCATCAAGGGCATCTGGTGCGTGCCGAAGTACTCGAACCCGTCGGGCGTCACCTACTCCGACGAGACGGTGCACCGCCTGGCGGCCATGGACTGCGCCGCGCCCGACTTCCGCATCTTCTGGGACAACGCCTACGCCGCGCACCACTTCTCCGACGACCCGGCCGAGCAGGACACGGTGCTCGATATCGCCGCCGCATGCGCCGAGGCGGGAAACCCCGACCGCTACCTGAAGTTCGGCTCCACCTCGAAGATCACCTTCCCCGGCGCCGGCGTGGCGGCCGTGGCCGCAAGCCCCGCCAACGTGGCCGAGGTCAAGCGCCACATGAACGCCCAGGCCATCGGCCACGACAAGCTGAACCAGCTGCGCCACGCGCGCTTTCTGAAGGAGGGCGCGGGCCTGGCCGAGCACATGGCGGCCCACGGCGCGCTCATGAAGCCGAAGTTCGATCTGGTGGTGGAAAAGCTGGAAAGCGAGCTGGGCGAGGCCGCCATCGCCACCTGGACGAGTCCGCGCGGCGGCTACTTCGTGAGCTTCGAGGGGCCCGAGGGCACCGCCTCCCGCATTGTGGGCCTGGCCCGCGAGGCCGGTGTGACGATGACCGGCGCCGGCGCCACCTGGCCCTACGGCGACGACCCGGCCGACTCCAACATCCGCATCGCCCCGTCCCTGCCCCCGCTGGACGAGCTGGACGCCGCCATGGACGTGTTCTGCTGCTGCGTGAAGCTGGCGGCTTTGGAGAAGCTGCTGGAAGACTAGCGACCCCATCTGCGGAAGGGGCAGCGGAACAGCTATTGCCGGCCGCCCCAAATCAGGTCGATAAGCTCGTCCTTGCTCGCCACGCCGAGTTTTCCGTACATGCGGTAGCGATGGCTGTTGACCGTCTTCGGGGAAATGAAGAGCCTCTCCCCTATCGCCGTAGCGCTCATGCCGGCAGCGAAGAACGGCAGCAGCTCGGCCTCGCGGGCCGAGAGGCCGCAGGACTCGCTCAGCTCCGCACAGCGGGCGTCGACCGACTCGCGAAAGGGCGCCGAGGCCGACTCGTCGCCAGAGACCCCCACCTGCGGCATTTCGACGGTGCCGTAGGATTGTCCTCTGCGGGCCGTATACGCGAAGCCGATGAGGAACAGCAGGCCGAGGCAGGCCGCCAGCGCCATGGCGGCCCGGGCGATTCGGAGGCTCATCAGGCTGCCGACGAACGTGAAGAGGGCGAACAGGGCCAAGAAGTACACGAGAAGCGCGGTGCCCGCGAAGCCGGGGAATCGCGGCGAGCGGTCGAGCAGCAGGGAGCACGCCCATATGACCGAAAGAAAGCCGAACTCGGACATGGCGGCCACGCTGTACTCGAAGGGCGTGGGGGCGACGGCATAGCAGGCGATGAGCACGATGGCGAGCGAGAGCGGCAGGGCAGAGGCAAGGAGCAGCGCGTCGCCGCTGCGCGTCCGCACCCAGGCGACGCGCAAGCACAGCAGCATGAACACAGCTGCAAGCGACCCGATAAAGAACGGGAGCGGCTCGGCGCGCGCGTCATAGAAGGGGTTGAGGCTCCACGAGCCCCCGAGGCTCATCGCGCACGCCAGGCAGACGAGGAGCACCGGCGCGGCGGAGCGAAGCGACGAGGCGAACAGCCCGGGCAACGAGGAATCGCGCTCCTGCTGTACGCCGAGCGCGGCCTCGAAAGGGGTGGATACGGCATCTTCGGCACGATCGGCGCTAAGGCCAGACGACAGCCCGAGAGAGCTCTCCGCCGACGGAGCGAGATGCACGTTTCGAAAAGCATTTTGCCCCACGACGATTCCCGAGAAGGTCAGGGGAAGCCCCAGGGCGCCGACGCCGAGGTGGTACAGCAGAGGCAGCCCGTGAAGCAGGACGGCCATACCGCCGGCAATGCCGAAGGCGATGGCGGCGGCGGAAAGCGCCTCGGCGAATCCGAGGGGCTGGCAACGCGCCATGAGGAAGAACTGCGCCATGCACGTCGCACCCAAGCCGAGAGACACGGGAAGCGACGCCACGTCGCCGCACACGAGCGCCACGGCCAGAAGGGCGGCGGGGGCAATGGCCGCGACGGCGGCCACGCACTGCTGACCGCCCCTCGGCCGCAGGCGCACGAGGGCCATGCAGCAAAGGGCGCCCAGGGCCATAGACGCCACGTGCAGCCCCGCCGCCTGCGCCGGGGCGAGACCCGCCAGGGCATCCTGAGCCAACCGCAGCTTGAACGCAAGCGTCACCAAGTAGCAAAGCGGGCCGGCCTGCAGGCAAGCCTGCCTCAGTATCTCCGCGCCTCTTCCGCCAGCCATCGTCCCCCCTCCTTTCTCGCCTCTCCAGTATAGCGGCCGCCCTGTGGCGGAGATGCGAAAGAGGGGGTCAAACCCCGCCGAAAAGCCCTTTTACTAATGATGTCCTACACGTAACGGGCCGATGTCCTACAGACAGGACTCCTCCCTTTCCGTACCGTTAGCCCCATGACGCACCACCCGGGCGCTCAACCGACCACAACGGAGGAGGAGACCATGCATCGTTCCCCAGATTCGTCCACCCCGACCTTCTCACGCCGCTCGTTCCTCGCCGGCGCAGCCACCACCGTGGCAGGCATCGCCGCCTCGGCGTCGCTTGCCGGCTGCGGCGCCGAGGGCACTCCCGTCGCCGAAACCGGTACCGACCCCGCCACCACGGGGGAGAGCGTCCTTCTGGGAGACCAGCTGAACCCCCAGGCAGCCGTCGAAGGCCCCAGCGGCGATATGAGCGCGATCTTCTCTCCCCTGAACATAGCCCATGTTACCGTGAAGAACCGTTTGGGCAAAAGCTGCGCGGGATCGGAATTGCAGGAATCGACGGAATGGCCCGACGAGAAGATGCTCGGCTTCTACGAGGGCTTCTGCGAGGGCGGCCTGGGCATGATCGTCTACGAGCAGTCTCTGCTGTTTCCGCCGGCGGCCTCCATGGACACCTCGGCCCTGCCGCCGATGGACGGTTCCATGGGAGACCTGCCGCCGATGGACGGTTCCATGGGAGACCTGCCGCCGATGGACGGCGCGATGGGCGACCTGCCGCCGATGGGCGATGCGGGCGCCGAGGGCAGCAGCTCCATGGAGGACGTGATGCCGAGCGGCCTTTCGGGATTCCTCAGCATCTACGACGATGCGGGAATCCCGGCGCACCAGGAAATCGCCGACCGCATCCACCGTCACGACGTGGTGCTGATCGCCCAGATGCTCGATGTGTCCACCTCCACGGGGGCCGCCGCCTCGACCGTGCGCGAGGAGGGATCGCTGGAGATGGCCATGGTTCCTCCCCTCATGCAGACGACCGAGCAGGTTCAGGCCGAGCAGCAGGCGTTCATCGATGCGGCAGAGCGCTATAAGAAGGCCGGCTGGGACGGCGTGGAGCTGAACGCCTCGTGCAACCACTACTTCTCCACCTTCCTCTCGCGCTATGCCAACACCGAGCGCACCGATCAGTACAGCGGCGAGTCCATCGAGAACCGCGCCCGCATCCTCACCGAGATCATCGAGGGGATACGCGAGCGCGTCGGCGACGACTTCATCATCCAGGTGCTCTACAGCGGTATCGAGGGCAACGTCGCGTCCCTCGGAGACGACACGGGCTGCACGAGCATCGAGGAGGCCATCGAGTTCGCGAAGCTCTTCGAGAGGGCCGGCGCCTCCAGCCTGCACGTACGCTCGCAGCTCTACGGCCATCACAACGGCGGCTTCCAGCCCGACGTGCTGCACTACCACGAGCACGGCGACACCGGCTACGGCACCGTCATCGACTACGACCGCCACTTCGGCGGCGTCATCGACGGCTCCCATGACGGAGCGGGGGCCCTCATCGAGGTGGCGGCCCGCATCAAAGAGGCCGTCTCCATTCCCGTGGGCACCGTGGGCTACATGGACCCGCGGGCGGAACCGGATCTTATGAACCGGGCAATTGCCGACGGGAAGATCGACTTCATGCTCATGACCCGCCCCCTCATCGCCGATGCGGCCATCGCCCAGAAGCTGGAGGAGGGACGTCGCGACGAAGTGGCCCCCTGTACCCGCTGCATGACCTGCTTCGTGGCCCCCTTCTCCTTCGGCACGCCCTCCTACTGCCGCGTGAACGCCGCCCACACCCGCGCCTTCACCGAGGAGATGCCCGAGGGCTACACGCCGGTGCCGGCCAGCGACCCGCGCAGCATCATGGTCATCGGCGGCGGCCCGGCCGGCATGGAGGCGGCCCGCATCGCCGCCCTGCGCGGGCACCGCGTCTCGCTGTACGAGCGGGAGGACCACCTGGGCGGTCTCACCGGCTTGGCCGCCGCCGTGAAGGGGAGCCACGAGCGCATCGCCGACCATATCGCCTACCTCTCCCGCCAGCTCGAGGTAACCGGCGTGGACGTGCACCTGAGCACCGAGGCCGATGTGGACCTCGTGGTATCCTGCGCACCCGACATCGTGGTCGTGGCCTGCGGCGGAGCCCTTGACCGCAACGAGCCCATCGGAGCGGCGGCGCGCCTGGTGACCCTGGCCGATCTGCAGGAGGCCCAGCTTTCCGGCGACGAGGCAGTGGCCGAGCTCCTTGCCGGCGAAAGGGCGACCGTGTACGGCTGCGAGATGGAGGCCTGCAACGTCGCCGAGTACCTGGTGCGCGCCGGGCGCACCGTGGACATCGTCAGCCCCTCCCCGGCCGAGAGCCTCTACCAAGGGGCGCCCACCTGGCCCAAGCTCATGGGAACCACCTGGCTTAAGACCCATGGCGTGCGCCTGCACCATCAGGCCCGCAACATCTCCGTGGGCGAGGGCGACATCACGTTCACCGACGAGCGCGGCGTGGCGGCCACCGTCCCCTTCGACGTGCTGGTAGACGCCCGGCCGCCCCAGAGCCGCCCCGAGTTGCTCGCGAGCATCCGCGAAGCGGGTTTTGCCGCCCATGCCGTCGGCGACGCCTACGCCCCCGGCACGATCGCGAACGCGGTGGCCCGGGCCAACATCGTGGCGCGCAACATCGAGACCCTGGACGGCTTTGGCGCCCTGCAGCTCGAGGACGACCAGTACGGCGCCACGGCCACGGGCATTGGCGAGGTGACGGTAGTGCTCACCGTGCAAGACGGCGTCATTGCCGCCGCCGATGTGGATACCTCAAACGAGACCGCCGGCATCGGCCGCGAGCTCGGCTCGCAGTTCGCCTCCCAGATCGTGGAGACAGGCAACGTGGATGCCGTGAGCGGGGCCACCGAGACCTCGACGGCCGTCGCCGAGGCCCTGGCCGGCTGCAAGCAGCAGGCGGGAATCTAACCTTAAGCAATCTTTCGGCCCCCTTACGCTTTCGTCAGCATTTGCTATGGGAAGCGTAAGGGGGCCTTTTCCTATCATCTTCCTGTACCGAAGGCCGACGATGCAGGAGATGAGAACCATGGCCGAGCCCCTTAATCACGATGTGCTGCCCGTCATTCTGGGGGGCGACATCGGCGCCTACAGCCTGGCGCGGGCCTTTCATGAGGCCTACGGCATCGTTTCGCTCGTGCTGTCCCAGGCCGACTGCCATATGTGCGGCGACTCGTCCATTCTGGTGAACCGCGTGGTGCCGCATCTGGAGCGGCGCGAGGTGATGCTCTCGGCGCTGGCCGATGTGGCCGAGTGCTTCGGGCACCGCACCCTGATCCTGCTCGGCTGCGGTGACTGGTACGTGCGGGCCATCGTGGAGAGCCGCGCCGTTCTGGAAGCGTCCTTCACCATCCCCTATATCGGCGAGGATTTGCTGAACCAGCTGACCGACAAGGAGCGCTTCTACGAGCTGTGCGGCCAGGTGGGCGTGCCCGTGCCGCGCACGGTCGTCTTCGATGCGGGCGACGACGCAGCCGACCCCGACCGAATCGACGTGCCCTTCCCCTTCCCCGTGGTGGCGAAACCGGCCGTATCGGCCACCTACCACTACGCCGACTTCCCCGGCAAGGAGAAGGTGTTCTTCCCGCGCGATGCCGACGAGCTTAAGCGCGTGCTGAACGTCGTGCAGGCCAGCCGTTATGACGGAGCCTTTCTCGTGCAGGAGACCATCCCCGGCGACGACACCTACATGCGCATCCTGACCACCTATTCCGACCGCGCGGGCAAGGTGCGCTTCGCCGCCTTCGGCCAGACGCTTCTGGAAGACATGCGGCCCATGGGCGTGGGCAACCCGCTCGCCATCGTGAGCCGCACCGACGAGCAGATCGTGGCCGAGGCGACCCGCCTTCTGGAGGCAGTGGGCTACACCGGCTTCGCGAACTTCGACATCAAGGTGGACCCGCGCGACGGGAGCCACGTGTTCTTCGAGGTGAACACCCGCCTGGGACGCAGCAACTACTACGTGACCGCCGCCGGATGCAACGTGGCGCAGCTGCTGGTGGAAGATTTGGTGGAGGAGCGCCCCTTCCCCGACGGGGTGCAGATCGTCCGCGGGCGCGAGTCGCTGTACACCGTGGTGCCGAAGCGCATCCTGCTGGACTACATAGAGGACGTGGCCCTGCGCCGCGAGATCCAGGGGCTCTACGCGCTGGGCTGCGATGCCGACCCGCTCGATTACCCCGCCGAAAAGCACCTGCGCCGCCGCCTGTACCCACTCGTCTTCGCCGCGCGCCAGTGGAAGACCTGCCGGGCGGCCATGGAGGCCAAACGGGAGCGGGAGCGGCGCGGGGCGCAGGCGGCGCAAGCGAACAGCTCCGATACCCCTCGACCGCTCGCAGCAGAAGGAGCATCCCGGGAGGCAGCTGGCGCGGCGGCCGGACCCGCAAGCGCGCCGAACCCGGCCGCGCCTACGACCCTGATAGCCTCCGACGACATGCGCTGCGCGAGGGTCGCATCGTGAGCGGCCGACTCGTCGGCGTGCTCGGCGGCACGGGCCCGGGCGCTACAGCCTACTTCCTCTCGCGGCTCGTGCAGCGCACCGACGCCCGCCGCGACCAGGACCATGTACGCACGCTCGCCTTCAACGACACGGCCATTCCCGACCGCACGGCCTTCATCGCCGGCGAGAGCGCCCGCTCGCCGGTGGCGGCGCTTATCGAGGACGGACAGCTGCTGGCCGCCTGCGGCTGCGAGCTTCTGGCGCTCCCCTGCAACACCGCCCACACGTTTTTCGACGAGGTGCAGGCCGCGCTGCCCGTTCCCGTCGTGCACATGGTGCGCGAGACCGTACGCGCCGCCGCCGACGCTGGCTTGATGCAGCTGGGCGTGCTGGCCACCCGCGGCACGATGCTCGCCGACGTGTACGGGCGCGAGGCGGCCGCATGCGGCCTAGCATGCCGCTACCTGTCGCCTTCCGCCCAGCGGCTCGCGAGCCGCATCATCTACGACGAGGTGAAGGCGGGGCTTCCCGTGGAGGCGGCCGGCTTGGACGTGCTGGCGGCCGATGTGGCCGCGGCAGGCTGCGACGGCGTGGTGCTGGGCTGCACCGAGCTCTCGCTCGCCTTCGGGGGCAGAACGATGGCGGCGGGCCTTCCGATGATAGACGCCCTGGACGTGCTGGTGGACCGCGTCATCGCCCTGGCAGAATGCAGGGCGGAAGCGAAGGCGTTCCCGCCCCTTTGAAATTGCGGGATTGACCTGCGCATTTTCCCTTCATCTCCTGGTCAGGAGGTTGGCGGGAACGCGCTCGCTTCCGCCATACACGAAAACGAGGAGGAGTTCTATGTGCGGATTCGCGGGGTTCTTCGACGACGGCGCCGGCTACAACCGCGCCGCCGCGCTTGACGCCATGGCGGCCGCCATCGCGCACCGCGGCCCCGACGAGGCGGGCGCCTTCGACGACGGGCGCTGCGCCCTGGGCTTTCGGCGCCTGGCGATCATCGACCTTGAAGGAGCCAGCCAGCCGCTTTTCAACGAGGACGGCACGCTCGTGCTCGTGTTCAACGGCGAGATTTACAACTATCGCGAGCTGAGACGGCGTTTGGAAGGGGCCGGGCACGTCTTTGCCACCCAGGGCGACGGCGAGGTGCTCGTCCACGGCTTCGAGCAGTGGGGGCCGCGGCTCCTAGACGAGCTGCGAGGCATGTTCGCCTTCGCGCTGTACGACCGAACGCGCGGAGAGCTGTTTTGCGCCCGCGACGCCTTCGGCATCAAGCCCCTCTACTACGCTGCCGACGGCCCGCGCCTCCTGTTCGCCTCGGAGATCAAGGCGCTGCAGGCGCACCCGCGCTTCACAGCGCGGCTGAACGAGCGGCGGCTCGGCCATTGGCTGTGCATGGAGTACCTCCCCGACGACGAGACGCTCATCGCCGGCGTGCGCAAGCTGCCCGCCGGGCACTGGCTGCGCTGGCGAGACGGCCGCACCGAGATGGGCCGCTGGTTCTCCCCGCACTTCGTTCCCGACACACGGCTTGGGGCCGATGAGGCTGCCGAGGCCATCGAGGACGTGCTGCGCGAGTCGGTGGCGGCCCATGCCATAGCCGACGTGGAGGTGGGCTGCTTCCTGTCAGCCGGGGTGGATTCCAGCCTGGTGGCGTCGGAGGCCGCGCGCATCATGGACGCGCGCACCTTCTCCATCGGCTACGGCGAGGAGCGCTACTCCGAGCTGGCGGCCGCCCGCGCGTTCGCCAGCGCCGTGGGCCTTTCCAACCAGGGGCGCACCCTTACCGCCGAGGAGTTCTTCGCGTCGGTTCCCGCCGTGCAGTACGCCATGGACGAGCCTTTGCCCAACCCCTCGGCCATACCGCTGTACCACCTGTGCCGCATGACCGCCGAGTCGGTGAAGGTGGTGCTGTCGGGCGAGGGCGCCGACGAGCTGTTCGGCGGCTACCCCTACTACCAGGAATGCCTTTCCTTCGGGCCCTATATGGCCGTGCCGGCAAATCTGCGCCACGCCCTCGCGGCCGGAGCGGCGCGCCTCCCCGAGGGCACACATGGCCGCCGCTTCCTCATGCGCGGGGCGCGTCCCTTCGGCGAGCGCTACCTCCGCCTGGAGTACAACTTCCCCTGGAATGACGCCCTCGACCTGCTGCAGCCCGATCTGGCGGCGCTCGCCCGCGGCGCGGGCGCGCCCTGGGAGGCGGCCGCCCCTCTGCTCGCGGAGGCGTGCGGGGCCGATGCGGCGGCACGGGGCGAGAGCGCGGGCGGACAGAGACGCGGGAGCGGGGCCGTCGACGAGGTCACCGCCATGCAGACCGCCGATATCCTCACCTGGATGCAGCAGGACATCCTCCTGAAGGCGGACAAGATGTCCATGGCCGCCTCGCTCGAGCTGCGCGTGCCCTTCCTCGACCGCGAGGTATTCGCCGTGGCGCGCACCCTGCCGGCCGAGCTGCGGGTGACCCGCACCGAGACGAAGCCGGCCCTGCGCCGCGCAGCCGCCCGCACGCTGCCGGCGCGCACCGCGGCCATGCCCAAGAAGGGCTTTCTCACCCCGCTCGCCCAGTGGCTGCGCGAGGAGCCATGGGCGGCCCAGGTGCGCGAGGTGCTGCACAGCGCCACGGCGCGGCGCTTTTTCCGCACCGAGGTGCTGGACGCGCTCTTAGACGAGCACCGAAGCGGTGCCCGCTCGCATATGAAGAGGATTTGGTCGGCCTATTGCTTCACCTTGTGGCACGAAGCATATTTCGGCTAGAGCAGGCGGGGCACCGGACAAATCGGGAGGGAGGGGGATGAATCTGTCCGGTACCCGCCTTGATTTCGGATTATACTCACCTGCCGGCCCGTTGACGCGGCGTTGACGAGGTTCACGAAAGCGGCACAGGAACGACGGGGCGCCGCCTGCGGAAACGGCCTACTTCCCGCTTTTCAGGCTGTCGACGGCCTTGTCCAGGGCGGCATCCGAGAATCCCTCAGAATACGCACTCGGGATGACCACGGTGCCGCCGGAGCCCTTCACCGACTCGTAAAGCAGGTGCATGGTACGCAGGCGCACGGCAAGCTCGTTCTCGTCATAGACGTTGGCAGCATCTACCAGCATGGCGGAAATATCCTTCTCCACCTCGGCGAGCACCATGCGGGCGTTCTTCTCGCGCTCGGCCTGGGCCTCAGCCGACATGGCCTCCTGCAGCTCCTGGGGAATCACGATGTCGCGGATCTCCACGGACATCACCGTGATGCCCCATACGCTCGTGCGCTCCTCGATGACTTCCTGCAGCTCCTGGTCCAACTGGTTGCGGCGGATAGCCACCTCGGACACGCTCGCACGTCCGATGGCATCGCGCAGAGCCGTCTGGGCCGCCAGCGATACCGAGTTGTAGTAGTTCTCCACCTCCAGGCACGCCTTCTTCGCATCCCACACCATCCAGAACAGCACGGCGTCCACGTTGATGGGCACCAAGTCGCTCGTGAGCGTTTCCTCGGCGCCGAAGCCGGTGACCATGATGCGCTGGTCGGCCTTGAGCGCCGTCTGCTCAATGAAGGGAATGGTGAAGTACAGGCCCGGACCGGCCATACGGTTGAACTTGCCGAAGCGGAAAATGACCACCTTTTCCCACTGCATGGCAATGTGGATGGTCATAGTAGCCGCCCAGGCCACGATGAAGGCCGCGAGCAGCCCCCAAACGCTGAAAGCGCTCGAAAGCGCATAGCTCGCCGTAAGCACGATGGCGAACACCACCACGGCCACGAATGCCGCGAACACCAGCGGCCCGTTTTGCGACGTGCGGCGATCGACATTGGAATTGTACTTCTCGATACCCGAGATGCGCGCCGGACGCTTATCCGCGCGCTCGGCCTTGGGGGTACGATTTCTCATAGCAACCTCTCCTCTTCGAGGATCAGGACTTTTCTTCCTTGAGACGATGGGCGACGTCCATCATGCGAAGCACCACCTCGTCGATGGTCATGCCCAAAGAAAGGCAACGGCGGATACAGCCCTCGATTTCCGTATCGGCAATGGAGCGAACGTCGTCGGCCTTGCCGCCGATATCGCGCACGAACACGCCACGACCGCGAACGGACTCCACATAGCCGTCGCTTTCCAAATTGACGTACACCTTGCTGACGGTGTTGTAGTTGATGGCCGCCTCGGCAGCCAAGGTGCGCACGCTGGGCAGCTGATCGCCGGGCTTGTAGTGACCGGTCTTGATGAGGTACACGAACCGATTGCGCAGCTGCACCCACACGGGCAGCCCGCTGGATTCGTCTATCTCGAAAAGAGCCATGTCACCTCCTGAAAGCTTCTGCGGCCTAACAACCTTTTAGGGAAACGTACAGCTTGGCATTGTATCACCCCAACCAATGACTCCCCGCCAACACCAGGCAGAACCGCAGAATCAACCCGCCGGAAATGCAAAGGACCTCGGCGAGCTTAGGGCCAGCGCTGCCGCGCAGTGATTTAACCAGAAATTCCGCCGCGAGGGGCAGAACAAGACCCAGCACGATAAAGCCCACGACAAACCAAGGGCCCAACGCGATGGGGTCAAACAGATCGGCGAGAAACACCACGGCAAAGGGGCTCATCGCCGCCAGAATGCAGAAAGCAATCAGCGCCACAAGCTCTACAACAAGTATCATTTGATGCATTCGGCGCAAAGCATCTAACCAACCAGTAAGGAGTTTCCAATCCCGGCTGAAAGGGGCTATTAACATAATAAGCGCCACGCCCGATGAGAGCGAAGAGGCGGCAAGCAGCCAGGGCAACGCTGGATTGTTCCACAGCGGAACCGCTTCCATCCAAGCCATGTACAGGCCCGTGTACACGAGCATCACCACAGCAGGAATCAGCGATAAAACCTCGGCTACCTTCCGTATCCGCGAAGAAACTCGCATACTGTCCAGCATATTTGCGGCGGCCAAAAACGCACTCAAGACGAGACATGCTGCGAGAACGAAAGTGCCGAGAGATATAAGGGAAGTCGTCGGTCGAACAAACAATAGCAACACGCGAGCTGGCCGTCCCAAATCTAGCAGCAGGCACAACGCCGCCAATACGAGGATGGCGAAGCTGACAAGAAACAAACGAGCACGCAAGAGCGCAAAGGCGCGACTCTGCGCACCTGTACGAGTACACGTGCGGCTGAAGAGCAGCGACCAGAGAGCAGCAAGTCCCAGAACGGCCGCACCACAACCGCCAAGGAGCAGATAGAGAACCACAAAAGTTCCGAGCACCAGCTAACCCCTCCCAATGCCTTACAAGCATGCCCCGTCAATCGCAGAGTCGACACCGCATGCTCGGACGTGCCTTTGACTTGCTTGCCGCTCGTCGCTAAGACTCCATGTGCTTAAACCGTTCTTGCTTGGCATCATAAACGATGCCGAAGCGCTCGGCATAGCTGGCAACAAGCCCGAAAACAAAGTCGCCAACACCAAGGAAATAATCAGATGCAGCGCGCTTCATAACTCCATAGCGCCAAACCGCGAGCCAAGGCAGCACGTGCTCGACGAGGAAATCTTCCTGATCCTTAACGATGCGCGAAACCGAATCGTCCGTGCTTTCGCGCGCCTCGCCCTCCGCACCGATTAGGTGCGACACGAATCCCAGCATAAGACCCAGATGGTCGTCCGGCTCGGAATGAAGATGCTCGATTTGCAGTCCATAAGCCCGATAGGCCTCGCGCACTGCAAGCGTGTTTTTGGCGAACATGCGGCTGCTGGGCTCAACATAGAACGATTCCAGACACGATGCCTCAGGCGCGCCCACCCCAACGAACAGACGAAACCACTCACGACGAAGAGCGTCGACGCTCTCTCGAAAAACTGGCGAGTCGACTAGGACCTCGGATGCGAGGGGGCCCGCCGATGCGAATGCAGCATCCCCGCGAGCTTTTTCAACAACCTCGACGCACCATGCATCCATTTCCTCCAGCCCTTTACGTGCGACGGGGTTATCTCCCGCAAACGGAGCTCGAGAAAACTGGCGCATCGCCACTTGCTCAGCCACTTCTTCATAATCAGGCTCGCAATAGAGGAGCCGCGATGCAACAGCGAAGCACACCTCCGCGCCACCCAAGTCCTCCAAAGACATGACCTCTTCCATTTCATCACCTCTAAACAGGCAAGGCACCAGCAGGTTGGGAGGGAGATTTAACCTGTTCGACGCCTGCCGCATATCGGAATTACCACTCGATAGGATGTCGCGGCTTTTCGCAGGAGGGGCCGTCTCGGCGGCCCCTCCTTGTTGCGCGGCGATCTTTAAAGCTCTTCGTCCAGACTTACTATTTCACCGGTGCCCGATCCCGACTTCTGAGCCTCCCGGTGCGGCTTCAGAATGAGATTCGGATCGGTAGTGTTTTGCGGCAAAGGCTCAACCTCGACGTCGCCATCGCCGTACTTTTCGATGAGCTCCTCTCGCGGCCCGAAATCGAGAGCACGCATGGGGCAACTGGCCACGCAAATGGGCTTGCGACCGCGCTCGAGCTCTCCCGCGCACATGTCGCACTTAACCATATAGCCCCTTTCTTCGGAGAACGTAGGGGCATTGTAGGGGCATGCAGTTTGACATGTTTTACAACCGATGCAAGCATCATGATCGGTCCATACGATACCTGTCTCGGGATCTTTCTGCATGGCGCCTGTGGGGCAATTCTCCACGCAAGCAGGATCGGTGCAGTGATTGCAGGCGACGGAAACAAAGTAGCCGAACACCCCATTGGGCACATAGGTCCCTGCTTCGTTGCGCTCCCATGCGCCACCTTGATAATTCAACACGCGTCGATACAGATTGCCAGCGGGCAGCTTGTACGTCTCCTTGCAAGCGACCTGGCAAGTCTTGCAACCCGTGCATATATCCTGATCGAAATAGAATGCGTACTGCGTCATGACGCACCTCCTTTACGCTTCGATGCCAACGGGCATAACAAGGGGACACTCCCTGTCAGGCACAAGCTCCAACGGTCCTGCGTACTTCTCAACTTGCACAAGAGTACCAGTCCAAGACTGAGACCCGCCGCCCGATGAGGCCGGCGCCTGAAGAACGTTTGGGTTGCCTCCGAGGTCGATGCCAGTTTCTTCATCGATTCTCGTCCACGAACCATCCTGCAGCGCAACGGCGCCGGGCACAATCGTCGGCAATACCTTAGCCGGGCGAAGCACCTGCCCGTGAGGGCTCGTCATCAACACCGCATCTCCGTTCTTGATGCCGCGCGCCTCAGCATCCACCGTCGACATGAAGCACTCCTGGGGGAACGCCTCGCGCAAACTGTACACATTGTCGTCAAGAGAGTGCGCACGGCGCAGAGAATGGGGCGTCCAAAGGAGCAGCGGATACTCATCGGTCTGAGCGCCAATGCCCTGAGTCGGATCGCCAATCTGCCATTTTCCAATCGGGGATATCGTAGAGTAACCCACTGAATTAATCATGTACGCCAACGTCGGACAGCAAATTTCGAACTTACCCGTGGCCGTGTTGAGCGGGTTCGCCTCAGGATCGGCGATGAAGGCCGCGAAAGGCTCGGGGATGAAGCTACCCTCCTCAACAGGATATTTGTAAATACCAGCCTCTTTGAGCTCAGCGAACGGAATGACGCCCTCCTGAGGTTGCCCCTCAACGCCAAATTCGTCAATATCCTCTTGAGTCAAGGTGAGCAGCGGCTTCGCCTCTCCCGTGGACATATCCGTAATCGTGGCGCCCGCCACCGTGCGGAAGTTGCGCTCCTCAAGAGACGCTCTGTTCACCTCTTTGGGGTCAAGGCCGAGCTTCTCCGCGAGCAATTCAGCAATCTCGTTGAGGTTCTTTGACTCATAGGAGGGCTCCATCATGGCGTCGTACCAGAAAATGGTAGAGGCCTCGGCGCTATAGGCCTGGCCGCCCTGTTCCCAATATGAGCAAACAGGAAGCACGATATCGCAGTATTGGCGAGATGCGTCGAAGAACACGCCAGTTCCCCAGACGAAGTCCATCTTTCTCGTAGCCTCAATACCCGCGTTGGTGTTGGGAATCTGATTGAGCGAGTTCTGAACAACGCCGTAGTACATCTGATGGATATCAAGCTTGCGCTTGCCAGTCGGCCAGCAATCGCGACCATACTCTCCGTCGAGAATATTCTTCCACGACTCCGAAGGTTCAAGCATATCCCAAGCATCGGGATCTTCCATGACATCGAATGTGGGAATGGGGTACATCATGTAAATTGGCGTTCCCGGAGGATTGAGCGGATTATGAAGATCCAGCTCAGGCGTCAGGGCACTGCCAGCGGCAAGGGCGCCGACATTGCCCTCGTTCACACCCTTCCAGCCCATGTAATGTCCCGGCGTTCCGATACCGCCATGCATAAGAGCCATGGTGTAGAACACCTGCACGAACTGTTCGCCGGCAGGAATTTTCGAAGTGGACTGGCCAGCGAAAAAGTTCACTTTGTCAACGCCGGCAATCTCTTTTGCCAGTTCGACAATCTTGGCTGCCGGAACACCGCACAAAGGCTCTGCCCATTCGGCCGTTTTTGGTTCGTTGTCGGTTATTCCCAGCACGTAATCTTTGAAGTTGTCTTTGGCATCAACGCCCTCAGGCATGTGATTGGCGTCGAATCCAATGCAGTACCTGTCAAGATAGTCCTGATCGAACGTACCGTCCTGAATCCACTGATAGCAAATCGCGAGCGACAAAGCCGTATCGCCACCAGGCAAAATAGGAACCCACTCATCGGCCAAGGCCTGAGCGGTTTGGTTCAGCCAAGGATCGATGACGATAACCTTGCCGCCGTTCTTGCGACTTTGATCGATGAAGTGACCGTGGTTACCCGCCTTATTTGCCATCCAGTTGCAGCCGAAGAGTACGTGCAACTCGCAGTCGCGCATCTGAAGATGATGAGGACCGGCGCTCGCGCACCATCCACCCAGCATGTGGGTATCGGCCACAGCCCACGACCCGAACGACACGGTTCCCGCGTTGTTGTGCACTACACCACCGAGCTTGTAAAGCGCGAAAACGATGGGGTCTTCCGAGAAAACACCGTCGGGACAGGCCCCGAACATGCTGCGGGGGCCATAAGTGTCGTACGTCTTCTTGATTTCGGTAGCCACATACTGCAGCGCATCATCCCAGCTAATGCGCTCCCACTCATCCTTGCCGCGCAAATCCCCATTGGGATTGTCCGGACTCCAGTTTTTGCGCTTCATGGGATACTTAATGCGAGCAGGAGATGTCATATTCGAAATCTGTCCATGCCCGCGTGCGCAGGCGCGACGCTGCGGATTGGCGATAGTGTCTTCCGCCTCGTCGGTGCGAATTTTGAGCGGCACGCCATCTTCCACATATACCTTCAACAGACAGCGGGAAACACCGCAGCAGCAATTATATTTGCAAGGCGCAGTTTTCCATTCGCCGTTACCCGTTTCGGCCAGCTCGGCTTTTACGCCGGATGCTGCGGGCGCATCAGACGCATCCCCTGCGCTCTCCGATGAAGTAGCGCATCCGGTGAAGCCGGCGATGCCGGCGGCTCCAGCAGCAACAGTGCCCCACTTGACGAAGTTGCGTCGAGTCAATGATGTTGTCATATTGACCCTCCCTCTCGTGATTGTGTCGGGGAAGCCCGAAGCGGGCCGCTCCCCTCTTCCAACGCGACCCATGCATAGGTACAACCGTCCTAAACTAATATGACGGTTACTGGTGGATATACTATCATGCTCAAATAGGACAGTCAACGACAATACCGTGCTACCAGCTTATCTATTTTGAGAATAAATTCTTTATAGGCATATCTTTAACTCTTTTCATACTTTTTCCTGGTAACATATTATTTTCTAGAAATGGGATTGAGAGTAAGGTTTCATAGTGGAGAGGCTTGTTTGCATCATGAGGCATCTACAGCGCTGTCATAGTATAGCTCCTTGCTCGTTGTGTTTTAATCTATCCTATGCTATTGTGACAACATCGTAACAGTTTACAATTCTCGATGCTTCACTTGAGAAGGGGCTTAGGCATGAGGTTCATAATCGCTTTGGTTCTTTCACTTGCACTCGTTGTCGCCTTTGCGAAGCCGTTGAAAAAGTATCCCATCCCCTTTTATTTGGGTGCCGTGGCTCTAGTGGGGCTTTACTTTTGGGGAGTCTCCAGCGGGATGCGCGGTGAAGCTTGGTCGGTGTTTCAGCAGATCATCCATCGCTGCGCCCTGGCATTTCTGCTGTTCTCCGTAGTGATGTTCGTCGGCGTGCTTAACGAGAAATCGAGGTTGCGCGCTCACCTCATGCCCATTCGGCGCCAACTGTCCATCATCGCCTGTATACTCGCCGTGGGACATATTGCCTTCTACACGAACTCGTATCTCCCCCACCTTGTGAACGTTTTCTCAGGCAGAATCGGTCTTTCCTTCGGATTGGCGGCGTTTATCGCCTTACTCATGATTGCGCTATTCGTCACGTCGTTCCTCGCGGTTAAGCACCGCATGAAGGCTGCCGCTTGGAAGGCGGCCCAACGCCTCGCCTACCCCTTCTACCTGCTGACCTACGTGCACCTTGCCCTGCTACTCATGCCGAGCGCACTTTCGGGCAGCCAGGTAGCCACTGTGAGCATTATCGTGTACTCGCTCGTCGCTGGCGCCTATGTGGTGCTGCGTACGTGCAAGGCCCTGGCCGATCATGTCGCCAACGCTGCTCCCATCGAATCAGAAGCGGAACTCGAGTTGGTTGTGGCTCAATAAGCAGCTTCTTCCAACAAGCAGCCAAAGGCGCATTCTGAACGCCTCGAGCCTCCATATTGCAAAGATGCCCTGACTCAAAACCTTCAAATGCAAGTATATGGAACGCTGCACGCGAAATCGGCTTTAAGCCCCAACGCCCGCTTGCGTTATGCAGAAGGCTGCATAAAGAGGGAGGCTTCGCAACAGCTTGTCGGAATCCCCAATCTTCTCAACGCCAAAGTTTGCTTCTGACAGGCGAAGCGCATAGGGGGAGCTCCCCTCTTCCATGAATTTGCGCAAGCTTTTGGCTTTTACGTTACGCGCCGACTTCACCTCGACAGGAACAATCTGCGCCCGACGATCCTGGAAGACAAAGTCTATCTCTCCGCTCCCCACTTTGTCGGAGGGCATCCAGTAGAACGTTTTTACCTCGTTAGCCGCCAAAGCCTGCATCACGTAATTTTCAGCCAGCGCCCCCCGAAAATCAGAGGCCAAAACCAATCGCGACTCCTTTTCAAGAAAGAGGCCCGCATCGATGCCGAACTTGAAGAACATGATCCCCGTATCAGCTACATACACTTTAAAGTAGCTTCCTTCTTCATCGTTAAATGGTGCTAGCGGTGCTTGGTCGTCGCGCGTCAAATCATTGATGCTCACGATGCCCGCAGCGGCGAGCCATTCCAGCGGCTCAAGCAAGCGCTCACGACGGCCGCCACGCACCACTTCGGCGTACTTAAACTTCTTCGTCGATGCCCGCAGGAGCTGCTTAGGCAAACTATCCCAAATGCGTTTGGCCGAGATGCCGCTGATGCCGTTTTCGGGATCGGTCATATCGGCGGTATAGGTACCGTTTATCTCTGCTTGAATCTCCGCAGCCGACGCAAAGGTTCGGTCTTGTCGGTAGGAACTGAGGACTTTCGGCATTCCGCCGAGCACCAAGTAGCGCCGATACCAGTCAAGAGCCTGGTCGTGACGCACGTAGGGCTCCCCCGAGACTGCATGGGCCCTGATATCGTTTGCCATGACGCACTCCCCGAACGCCCATAAGTACTCTTCGAAATCGAGGGGATGGAGCTCGAGCTGAACCACATCTGAGGGAAACGGCAAGCTGCGGCGCTTCGTAGTAACACCCAGCAGACTGCCCGTTGCGAGCACACGCCACGGCGAGCCGGCAAAGAAGCGCAGGGAGTTGAGCGCTTGCTCGCAAAGCTGAATTTCGTCCAAAATGATAAGCGTCTTCTCGGGCCGAATAGCCGCGCCCTTGTATTCGGCGATGCGGGCCACAAGCCCATCAACATCGTCGGTCGGCCAATCAAAGAGAGCGCTCGCTCGCACCAGATCCGTCTGGAAGTCGAGCCTAACGAAACCATCCTCAAACAGTTCACGTCCCATGTGCTCCGCGAGAACCGTTTTCCCCACCCGACGAGCCCCCTGGATGAGCAGAGGGCGCGAATTAGCATCTTGAGCCCACGCTCGTACCGCCTCTTCAAGCTTGCGCTTCATATAGTCCATAAGACACCCCTCATCCAAGGCCTTCTACAGCCCATTATAGATCGAAAATAGAATTTCATGTACAGCTTGTACACGAAATTTCGTATTTTCGTGTACAAGCTGTACACGAAATTGGATTTAATGGGATCATCAGCAAAATACCCTGGACAGTAAACGAGGCCCGGAACGCATCCGGGCCTCGTTGGTTGGGCGGATCTGGTACGGCGCGCTACTCGGCGGCGTAGAGGTCCTTGAGCTTCTCGAGGTGCGCCCAGCGGTTCATGGCCGCCTGCTCGTTCTCGGCGAACAGCTCGCCGGCGCGCTCGGGGAACTCGCGGGTGAGGCGGCTGTAGCGAGCCTCGTTCATGAGGAAGTTCTGGTACTCGCCCTCGATCGGCTCCTTGGAGTCGATGACGAGCTTCTTGCCCGGAGCGCCCTCGGGGTTGAAGCGCAGCAGGTTCCAGTAGCCGCAGTCCACGGCCTTCTTCATCTCGGTCTGGCAGTTGGTCATGCCGCCCTTGATGGAGTGCATCTCACAGGGGCTGTAGCCGATGATGAGCGAGGGGCCGGGGTACGCCTCGGCCTCGGTGATGGCCTTGATGGTCTGGTTGAGGTTGGCGCCCATGGCCACCTGGGCCACGTACACATAGCCGTAGGTCATGGCGATCTCGGCGAGGCTCTTCTTCTTCACATCCTTGCCCGCGGCGGCGAACTGCGCCACCTGGCCGAGGTTGGAAGCCTTGGAAGCCTGGCCGCCGGTGTTGGAGTACACCTCGGTGTCGAACACGAACACGTTCACGTCCTTGCCGGAGGCGAGCACATGATCCAAGCCGCCGTAGCCGATGTCGTAGGCCCAACCGTCGCCGCCGAAGATCCAGACGGACTTCTTAGTCAGGTAGGACTTGTTGGCAAGGATACCGGCCGCGAGCTCGGCCACCTCTCCGGTGCCCTCGGCAGCAGTGCTCAGCGCCTCGATGTAGGCCGCCGCCGCAGTCTTGGAGGCTTCAGCGTCAGCGCGGGCCTCAAGCCAGGCGCGGGCCGCATCGGCCAGATCCCCGGCCGCGCCTCCGCATTCGATGAGGGCCTCAGAGTCGACGACGACCTTGTCCTGCACGGCCTCGTAGCCCAAAAGCATGCCCATGCCGTGCTCGGCGTTGTCCTCGAAGAGCGAGTTGGACCAGGCCGGACCATGGCCGTCGGCGTTCACCGTGTAGGGCGAGGTAGCCGCCGGACCGCCCCAGATAGAAGAGCAGCCCGTAGCATTGGCGATGTACATGCGGTCGCCGAACAGCTGGGTGACCAGGCGGGCGTAAGAGGTCTGGGCGCAGCCGGCGCAGGAGCCGGAGAACTCAAGCAAGGGCTGCTTGAACTGGCTGGCCTTCACCGAAGTACCCTCGAGCTCGGGCTTGCGGGCGACCTTCGACACGCAGTAGTCGAACACCGGCTGCTCGTCCAGCTCGTCGGCAATGGGCATCATCGTCAGTGAATCGGTCGGGCACTGGATGACGCACAGGCCGCAGCCCATGCAATCGAGCGGCGAGACGGCGAGCACGTACTGCATGTCGGCGCCCACCTTGCCCTTGACCGGGATGGACTTGGTCTGCGCCGGTGCGGCGGCAAGCTCGGCGTCGGTCAGCGCGAAGGGACGGATGGTGGCGTGCGGGCACACGAACGAGCACTGGTTGCACTGGATGCAGGTGTCGGAGCTCCACTCGGGCACCGACACGGCCACGCCGCGCTTCTCGTAGGCCGAGGCGCCCAGCGGGAACTGGCCGTCCTCGTAACCGACGAAGGCGGACACGGGCAGCGAGTCGCCGTCCATGCGGGCCACGGGCTGCATGATGCCCTCGACAAGGGCCACGGTCTCGGGACGACCCTCGATGTCGGAGGCCTTAGGCGCGGCAGCGGCGCTCTTCCACGCCTCGGGCACGTCCACCTGCACAAAGGCGGTGGCACCGGCGTCAATGGCCTTGTGGTTCATGTCCACGATGTCCTGGCCCTTCTTGGCATAGGACTTCGTGGCGGCGTCCTTCATGTACTGGATGGCCTCTTCCTGGGGCATGACCTTGGCCAGGGTGAAGAAGGCGGACTGCAGGATGGTATTGGTGCGCTTACCCATGCCGATCTCGATGGCCAAATCGATGGCGTTGATGAGATAGAGCTTGATGTCGTTATCGGCGATGTAGCGCTTGGCGTCGGCGGACAGGTGCTCTTCAAGCTCGTCGGCGGTCCACTGGCAGTTGATGAGGAAGGTGCCGCCGGGCTTCACGTCGCGCACGATCGGGAAGTCCTTGGTGATGTAGGAAGGGTTGTGGCAGGCCACGAAGTCGGCCTTGTTCACGTAGTAGGGGCTGCGGATGGGGCTGTCGCCGAAGCGCAGGTGCGAGATGGTCACGCCGCCGGTCTTCTTCGAGTCGTACTGGAAGTAGGCCTGGACGTACTTGTCGGTGTGATCGCCGATGATCTTGATGGAGTTCTTGTTCGCGCCCACCGTGCCATCGCCGCCAAGGCCCCAGAACTTGCACTCGATGGTGCCGGGGGCGGCGGTGTTAGGCGAGGGAACCTCGGGCAGCGACAGATTCGTCACGTCGTCGACGATGCCGATGGTGAACTGGCGGCGCGGCGCGTCCTTCTCCAGCTCGGTGAACACGGCGAACACGGACGCGGGCGGGGTGTCCTTGGACCCGAGGCCGTAACGGCCGCCGGTGACGGTGATGCCGGTGCGGCCCTCGACGGTCAGGGCGTTCACCACGTCCATGTACAAAGGCTCGCCGATGGAGCCGGGCTCCTTGGTGCGATCGAGCACGGCGATCTTCTTCACCGTCTCGGGTAGCGCGGCCACGAACTTCTCGGTCACGAAGGGACGGTACAGGCGCACCTTCACCAGACCCACCTTCTCGCCCTGCGCGGTCAAGTAGTCGATGACCTCCTCGGCCACGTCGCAGATGGAACCCATGGCCACGATGACGCGCTCGGCGTCCGGAGCGCCGTAATAGTTGAACAACTGGTAGTTGGTGCCGAGCTTCTCATTCACCTTCTGCATGTACTCCTCGACCACGGCGGGCAGCGCGTCGTAGACGGGGTTGCAGGACTCGCGATGCTGGAAGAAGATGTCGCCGTTCTCGTGGGAACCGCGCATGGCCGGGCGCTCCGGGTTCAGGGAGTGCTCGCGGAAGGCGCGCACGGCGTCCATGTCGCACATGTCGGCCAGATCGTCATAGTCCCACACCTGGATCTTCTGGATCTCGTGGGAGGTGCGGAAGCCGTCGAAGAAGTTCAAGAACGGCACGCGGCCCTTGATAGCGGCCAAGTGAGCCACGGCAGACAGGTCCATGACCTCCTGCACGTTGGACTCGGCCAGCATGGCAAAGCCGGTCTGGCGGCAGGCCATGACGTCGGAGTGGTCACCGAAGATGTTGAGCGCCTGAGTGGACACGGTACGGGCCGACACGTGGAAGACCGTGGGCAGCTGCTCGGCGGCGATCTTGTACATGTTGGGGATCATAAGGAGCAGGCCCTGGCTGGCCGTGTAGGTGGTGGTCAAGGCACCGGTGGCCAGCGAGCCGTGGACTGCACCGGCGGCACCGCCCTCGGACTGCATCTCGCACACCTTGACGGTGGTGCCGAAGATGTTCTTGCGGCCTTGGGCTGCCCAAATGTCGACGAAGTCGGCCATGGGGCTCGAGGGAGTAATCGGGTAGATGCCGGCGACCTCCGTGAACGCATAAGAAACATGCGCTGCGGCGTTGTTGCCGTCCATCGACTTGAGTTCTCTCGTCATGTGTCCTCTCCTTTGCATCTGGCCCGCACGGAATCGGCCGGCTTGCGGCCTCGTCGCTCAACGCGCGGGTGGTACTGTCGCGGAGAGGTCGGAGGGACGAAGCGCGTCCGATCAAACGGGTCGGATTTGCTCTGCGAACAGAAATACCTGTCTGATATTAGCAGCGGGCCCGCCCCTGACGCGACGTCAAGCGCGCGGGCGCCCCCAAGACGCCCTCCCCCGTCGGTCGGCGGGGTTCGGGACAACCCGCGAGAAGAGGGAGCGGCCGCCGGGACGAAACTCCTGGCGGCCGCTTCTTCGTGGGATCACTCAACTCGATGGGGTGGGTGCGAGACCGCCGAACTTTTCCGCAGCTCATCCCTCACAGCCTTTCTGACCACAAGATAGATGGCCAGAAGCGCTAATACGAAAATCGCAATGGGCGCCAAAAACGTCCATACCAGAACAAACATCTCACCTGATCCCATATTATCCCCCTGTCAGCGGGCTAAAGATAGGCAACGTTTAGATAATTTCCACCTTTCGGGCCAAACTCCCCATGAAGCCTGAAGCTCTGCGCAAACCCTGCCGTATTACGCATGGTTACCGTGGCATTAATAATAAGAGTGCGACCACCATCGGCAATTACGTGACTGTAAGTTCCATTCTCGCAAGTGCTGTGAAACCCATATGCATATTTATTATATACCGTGCTAATGCGAGTTTGGTTTTGCTTGTTTTCATATATTGCCAGCAAGTAAATAATGTCAGGGATGCCCCCAACTGTCGTATTGGCTTGAACTTGCGCACTTATCCGGCTTCGAGGAACGATGGGGGGATCAACCGGATGAGGCTCATTCAAGACAATTTCCCCACCAGTTTCCTCTGCACTCTTAAGAGCATCTGCTCACATTTGATCTATTTCTGCCTCACTCACAATGCGATAACAAGCTGAGTCTGCCGGAGGAAACGGTTGCCCTCCGTTTAACGCCTCATCCGCAAGCGCGATGTCTGGCGAAAAAGCCGTTATCGCCACCCCAGCCGCGCTTGCCCCGGCAGCGATAAGAAACTCCTTACGCGACATAGAGGGGGCCGCTCCAGCAATCTCTTTGCACATAACTCCTCCTATCGTATGTGGAATCCAGCACTTAGCCGATCGGTTCGTGAAGAGTTTAGCAAGGGCTCCGCAAAACGTTTCCTCGCATTTCGTGTCAACTCCTTTTATTTCGTTGCGAGTCGAGCCTCTACAGAGACTTATCCCTGTCTCGCCAAGCAAAACTTTCCATCAACTCGAGCTGGACACGAGAGCATCACGGAATCGAGGGGGATTCGACCGCCACATCCGCTAATAAGCGCGAGAAGGAGACAAGCTGAATTAGAAGAAAGAGACTCTGAAGGAAATTTGAGAATAATCCCAATGTAAGCCACAAGCCGCCGTTTACGCGCCCGAGAACTAGGAGCATAGTTCGGTTTCGCCGGCTTCTCTCTTATTCCTCGCCGTCCCATTCGTCGGATTCCTCGTAGACATAGTCGAGAAGATCGCCTGGCTTGCAGTCGAGCTCGCGGCAAAGGGCGCCAAGCGTGGAAAACCGGATGGCTTTGATATGGCCCGCACGAATGCGCGACAAATTGTTCTCTGATAAGCCGATACGTTCTGCGATATCTTTGGAGCGCATCTTACGCTTGGCGAGCATTACATCCAAATTGACAATCACTCCCACAGCAGCCACCTACCCCGTCTCATCGGAAAGCGCTTGCAGGGTCTTGCCGTAATTCAGGATATAGGCAAGCAAAAAGAGCACAGCTGAAGCCAGCAGCGTACCGAAGTTCACAAAAAATGTCGCAGGCTTAAGATCGGCATCATAGACTGAAGTGAGCGGCCCCAAAGCCACCTCAATGGCAGAAAAGAGAGGATCCCAAATGAAGCAGACGAGCGTATACAGTGCGACAATGCAAGCCGCTGCGAGAGCTCTTCTCACCTGCTTCTGCGCAAAAGGAGTCTCCCCTTTCGACATGTCCCATGCAACAAGCGCACACATTACGTAGACCGCAAGCATGGCAAGCTGACCAATAATGTCATAAGCGATTTGCGCAGCCGGTGCGAATCCCGCGACACCGTCTACCGCAAAAAAGAACGGCGAGGCGGCCAGGAAGAGAATCATTATTGCGCTCAAACACGCACATATCGTAAAGATGATGCCGAGCAGCTTGCCCAACCGAGGAATGCCCGCAAACGATCTTTCCAGTAGCTCGATCTCCCTGTTTCGCCCCACCAATGCTCCTTCTTCTAGTTGCTTTCAGTTATGGGGCAAACGTGCTTTGGCGCCTTTGCCCCATAACTCCTTAGCTTTAATGCAGAATCGCTTGCTTTCGTCACAGCGCTTCTCGATGAGCCACGAGCAAAGCCGTGAGCTATACATATATTACCAAACCCGATCTGATGACAGCCAGCATGTACCTTTTCCTCACTGTGAAATAGCATCGCATTCTCTCCTCTCGAATTGCCTTTTCACCCTTCGCAACACCTCACCGTAAAAAGCTTGGTGCATAGCGCAATAAGGATCTTTGTCGCTCCCTGCGGCCACGGTTCTAGCCCGACAACCTCCACCGCAGAGATAACGGTAGTCACACTCTTCGCACTCAGCAGCCAAAGACCACACCTCCCAACACGTATCTTCGAGATACGCCGGAGCAGTCTCCTTGAAAACATTTCCCATAAGAAAACGTGCGTCGTGCATCATATGGCACGGATAAACGCTCCCATCGGCATCCACGCTCACCGTGCTTTTTCCTGCCCCGCAACAATTCCGGCAAACCAGCCCTCCAGCAAGCGATTGAATCGAAAAAGCCGAGCTCTCTCCCACAGTTGGAGCCAGAAGCAGTTCGACCATGCGCACCAGATCTGGGCTTTCAGGCAAAAGGTCGGCAGTGCTGCAGCCCGCACTGGGAGTAGAGAGCAAGCTGAACCCCAAATCAACGCCCAAAGAATTCGCCAATGCTTGATATCGAGGCATATCCTCAATATTCTTGCGATGCAATGTCGGCGTTATGCACACCTTGCCAACAATCTCTTGCGCTAGGCCCACGAATTCTATGAGCTCATCAAAACGTTGCCGCCCCCGTATGGGAGCCGCATCGCTGGCGGAGACCCCATCGAACGACACCGAGATGGCGGCCACAAAAGGCGCCAACCGTTGCAGCATCGTCGTATCGCAAACGGTTCCATTTGTGAGAACGTTCACCACCTCGATACCGTACGACTCCGTGGCCTTCTTCACTATCTCGGGCAAATCAGACCGAAGAAAGGGTTCGCCACCCGAAATATTAAGCGTAGAAACTCCCAAGCGTGCAAGATACGACAAGACGAACTCGAGCTTCTCAAGCGGGGGGTCAGGGATAAGATTTCTCCCACCGCCTCCTGAATAGCACCCAATGCAAGATAAGTTACAGCGCTGGGTCACATGCAGGTATGCACCACAGACGGTGGATGGCTCAACCTCCCCAAGCTCCCCGCGCTCCAGCTCGTCAGCCAAATCGGGATGCTTGGCGGCCACCTCGCGCAACGATATACGTTCCTGAGCAAACGCCTCGCACCACTCGACCTCCTCGGGCGAGAGGCCAATGAGGTGCCCCGTGCTCAAGCTTCCGAACATTGATACGCCATCGGCAGAAAACAGCAGCCCCCTCTCGCCCACCAGGGCCTCCTCTCCCAGAGAGTCATCCTGAATAGAAGTATCCCACGAATACGCTTGCGTCATGAGACCCGACCCGTAACTTCTTGCACTCGATTTCCACTTTTTTATTGGGAATCGTCACCAACCCGTTCTTCCCCTTCTCATAATTAGTGATAATATATTCAATCGTATCCATGTTTCTCATTGATTTTTACCCAAATTTGGGGGATATTATGAGCATCCAAAAGCTTCGTTACATTGTTGCTGCCATTGAATTGGAGAGTCACGCAAAAGCGGCGGAGCAGCTCATCATCTCTCCCCAGGCTATCACCAAAGCCATTGCGGACAAAGAGAAGCAGCTCGGCCGCAAACTCTTTGAGCGAAATGGACGAGGCGTAAAGCCCACATCTTTTGGCCTCCTCTTCGCCGAGCGCGCGCGTGAGGTAATCGAGAATTACGATGATTTGGAAACTTTAGGCTCCGAAGATAGCGAGACGACCGCAAGCGGAAAACTCACCATAGCTCTTTCTGTCACCCCTTTTCGAGGGGAGGTGTATGACGAAAGCGCACTCGGGGAATTCGCTCACGCATTCCCCCTCGTTGATACGCGAATACTCAGACGCGCCAGCGACACATGCTTGCGAGCGCTCAAGGAGTCCATCGCCGATGCCGCCATACTCATCGGGCGCGTAGCGGAAGACGGCTATGTCTGCACCCGTATTGGAAGTATATCGCCCGGTCTATTAGCCCATCGGGACGCAAAGCCCCACTCGCGCACCAAGATAGGACTCGATGAGCTGAGCGGCACACCCCTCGCTTTTCCCGACGACATCCGATACGTGCTGCCGACGATTCAGGCGCACTTCAACGCCCTGGGCCTTCCCTCGCCACACTTCCAACATGTTGAGCCGACAGAAGATGGACTGTACCATTTTCTCAAAACAGGAGGAGTCGTCTTCTCCGCCCCAAACAATTCGCTCATTGAAACTCACGAAGATCTAGAGATAGTCCCCCTCGCGTCAAAGCACTCTATCACCCTGCCCGTATACCTCATTTACCGCACCATCACCCCAGAGCTTCGCCGCCTGAGAGATCACCTCTTTTCCCCTACGATAACTTCAAGATAATCGTCACGAAGAAGCTCAATAATAGTGCATCCCAAGCCGTCAAGCAGCTTATCGAGACAGGCGACGGAAACATTCTCGGAATCGTTCTCCAACCGCCAGATAGACATGCGGCTCACACCAACCATAAGGCTCAACTGCTCCTGCGTGAGCCCCTTAGATTCACGGACCGCACGCACTCTACCGCCAATTATTTGTTGTGTTTCTCCCATACGGAAAGAGTAGCGAGGGATGATATGATGGATGTACCGTATATGTTACATTGGAGAAATTCTTAAAGAGAAAGACGGGGTGGCGTGACGGTGGACGGGGCGGAACTCGAGTTGGAGCTTCAATGCATCGCCTCCATAGAACAACTTGTCAAACTCCAGCCATCCCTCGAAGACGTTCGCGCTCTCGCCCATCGCCTGCAACGAGAACTGGGATGCTGCTGCGCGATATGGGAGCCTCCGGCCTTCGCTAGCACAAACTCGGACAATTGCCACGAAGCTCATTAGATTGCAGCTCGGGGAATTGCACGGAACCTTCCCCTATGCCCAGTCGTGCAACAAGCGTTCGGTAATTGCGCGTAGTTTCTCGATTTCTGCCTGGTGACAGCGATTTCACTCGCGGGCCGCCACAGGGCCTGACAAAAGACTAGGTTCCACCCGTATACTCGACAGAGTCAGTGCGCAACCAGGGTAATTGAGGTGAAAATCGGGAAATCAGGGAGCTGCCTGAGGCATTCTCTATAATGCTAATGGTTTTGTGTTTGCTCTAGGAGAAACTCTATGCTGTCCAATACCCGCACGTTCCTCACCCGCCGCGCCTTTGTGGCCGGCGCCGCTGCGGCGGGCCTGGCTTTGGCCGGCTGCTCGGTGGAGCAGCCCTTAGAGCCCGAAACGCCTGCGCCCGAGGGCAGCGGCGAGCCCTATGCGGACCCCGTGGCCGAAGCAAGCGGCGTGGCCACCACCCTTTCGGCCGCCGTGGCCTACGAGGGGGGCGACGCGAACCCCGTCGGCGCGAGCTCCGGGGTGTTTCTGGCCGCCGGCTGGCATGTTTTCGAAGGGCTCTACGAGCTGGACATGCACACCTACCGGGCCGAGCTGGGCCTGGCCGCCGATGCCCCCGTTCAGATAGACGATCTGGAATACGAGGTGACCCTGCGCGAGGACACCGTGTTTTCCGACGGGGCGCCCCTCACGTCGGCCGATGTGGTGAACGCCTTCGAGAAGAACATGGACAACGAGCTGTACGGAGCGTTCCTCTCGTTTATCGCGGGCGTGTCGGCGCCCGACGAGCGCAGGGTGCGCTTCCGCCTTTTGGCCCCCATGGGCTCTATTCTCCAGGAGCGTCTCGCGCTGGTGCGCGTGTTCCCCGCATCGATGACCGACGAGGAGCTGGCCGCAAAGCCCGTGGGCTCGGGGCCGTGGTGCTACGACGCCGTCAACGCCTCCGAGGGGGGCCGCATCACCTTCACTGCCAACCGGAACTACTCGGGTCAGTGGCCCGCCACCTGCGAGCGCATGGAGTGGCTCGTGCTCCTTAACGACGAGAAGCGCACCGACGCCCTCACTTCCAAGCGAGTCATGGCCATGGAGGCCGCCCCCGAGGTGCAAAGCGAGGACATCGAGGAGGCGGGAGCCACCGTGGAGTGGGTGCCCGGATTCAATCTGCCCTTCCTCATGTTCAACTGCGAGAAACCGCCCTTCGACGACGCACGGGTGCGCCAGGCGCTTTTGTACGCCATTGATGTGGACTCGCTCATCGGCTCGGTCATGGCAGGGCACGCGCGGGCCGCCACCTCGCTGCTTCCGGATTACTTCCGCCACTACCATCGCGCCGCCACCGTCTACAGCTACGATCCGGAGAAGGCCCGCAAGCTTCTGGCCGAGGCCGGTGCAACGGAGCTTGCGCTCACCCTGCGCGTCAACGACAACTGGGTCAGCGCACTGTCCGGGGCCATCGTGGAGGACTGGCGGCGGGTCGGCGTGACGGCGGAGGTGGTGCAGCTGGACACCACCGCCCTGTTCGCGGACTTGTCCACCGCCCCCGAGCCCGGCACGCTTCTGCCCTTCGATGTCGTGCTCTCCCCCGGCGACCCGTCGTGTTTCGGCAACGACGCGGATCTCATCATCAGCTGGTGGTACGGCGACAACGTCTGGACCCGGGCCCGGAGCCGCTGGGCCACAGCACCCGCCTTCGCCGAGCTGACGGAGCTGCTCGCCCAGGCTCGTGCGACGACCAACGGCGACGAGCAGCAGGGCATTTGGAACCAGTGCTTCGACATCATCGCCGCCGAAGTGCCGCTGTACCCGCTGTTCCATCGCGAGACGGCCACGGCCTGGTGGTCGGCTACGCTGGACGACTACGACCCCATTGCGGCCACGGGATTGAACTTCCTGGGCACGACCCCCATGCGCGAGGCCGACCCGATCTAGCGCCAGAAGAGCACCGAATCGAGCAGCCCCTGGTAGGCCCAGGGGTACACGTCGGAATACCAGCCCGTCTCGGGCGTCAGGCACAGCAGCGCGCTGTAGGCCACCGATACGCCCACGAAGACGAGCAAGAGCTTCAGCATGAGGTCGTGGGCGCCCTCGCGATAGGCGAGCTGCTCGTTGACCACGAAGCACAGAAGCACGGCGGCCGCCAGGAACATGAAGCTGAAGTCGGCGTAGTAGCGCTGCAGGATGCCGGCGAGCTCCGCATCGAGTAGGGCCACGAGCACGCCCGAGGCCACGAGCGCCACGATGATGCCGAAGATGGTGCGCGTCTCGGCCTGGCGGGCCCGCATGGCGAGAATGCGGCGGGTGAAGGCCAGCACCCACAGGATGGGCAGGCAGGCGAGAATGCCGCCGAAGGTGACCTCTTTGATAGTCTGCCCCATGTAGGTGGTCTCGAAGGGGGCCGGCTGCAAGAAGGGGAAGACGCCGGCCATGCAGGGCGGCTGCAAGAAGTAGGTGAAGAACGCCGGCGCGAGGCGGCCCAGGTTCATGCCGCGCTTGGTCATGTCGTTCACGGTGAGGTTGTAGTTCGCGCCGAAGTCGGTGAGCGACCCGAACCGCGCGTAGTTGTAGGCCATGATGCCCGCGGCCACCAGCACATAGGGCGCCGCCAGACAGGCGAACTCCGCCGCTCCTTGGCGCGTGAACAGGCGCCGCTCGGTGATATAGGTGCGCCAGAACAGCGGGAAAGCCAAAAGCGAGAACACGAGCAGCTGTGGGCGGCACCCGGCCACGAGCGCCATGCACAGCGAGCCGGCGAACAGCCAGCCGCACTTGCGCACCGCCAGCCGCGAGCGCATCCAGCAGTACAGGCCCCATACCGAGAACGCGAGACCGCACATGATGGGCAGCGAGTAGAACGTGGGGAACTTCACCAGGTACATGATGCCGCAGCAGAACACAAGAGGTATCTGCAGCAGCAGGTACACGCCCAGGCTCACCGATTTGAAGTGGTAACGGGCAAAGCGGTCAAGCAGGGCCGTGGCGCCCAGGACAAAGAGCAGCGCCATGACGAGCACGCCGATAGCCGTGGGGAAATTGGCCCCTGTTGCCAGGTAGAACGGCAGGTAGAACAGCAGCACCGGCACCACGCCGAAGTACACGTAATAGTGCCCGTCGTGGTAGGCCACGTCAAACAGGTAGGGCTCGCCGGTCTCCTTCTGGGCCTCGTCGCGGGCGCCCTTGTCGTAGGGGTCTTCCATATCCTTGAGCCACTGGGGCGGCTCCTCTTCCAGGTGCAGCTGGCCTTCAGCCATGGCCTGGGCGAGCATGGCGTACTGCTGGGCGTTGTCGCCGCCCACCTCGAAGGTATTCACGAGCGAGGTGCCGTTCCAGGCGCCGTAGTTGTAAGTCGAGGTGGCAACGCCCACCAGATTCGAGCCGTAGAAGAGGAAGGTGGTCACCAGCGCCAGCTCGATGGCCACGGCAAAGACGATGCCCGCCTTCGATTTGCGGGGGTTCTCCACGATGCGGATGCGGTAGATGGCCGACTTCGGACGGAAGGCGTAGCCCAGAAGCAGAAGCCCCAGCACCACCACGAAGCGCACGCCGTTGAACGAGAACGGGCGGTGCGCATTCAGCGACACGCCGTTGAGCAGGATGGGATAGGACACCTCCTCCCCCACCACCTCGATGCGGAGGCTCTCCACGTAGCCGGCGGTCTGAAGGTTGATGAACTTGCTCGGGTCTACCAGGGTGGACACATGGGCCTCGGGAATACCGACGGTGTACTCGGTGGTATCGAAGTAGGTTTGATGGGCCGAATCGGTGAACTGGATTTTCACGGCGATGTTCTGGGCCGGCTGCTGGGTGCCGAAGTCGATGCGAATGTTGTGAACCTCGGTATTCAGGCTGCCGAATTCCAGCACATGGTCCATATCGGTGAGCACGAAAGTGCCCTCCTCGTCGCGCGGCAGCTCGATTCGGTCGTTCAGGTTGATGGTCCGATAGCCCGCCGAGGTGAAGAAGTTGATATTAAAAACGAACACCTCGAGGGCCAGAGCGACGAGCACGATAAGGGCAACGGCTCGCGCGACCTTAAGCAAGGTCGCGCGGTAAACGAGCATGAAATGCTCGAAGGTGTAGGCTATGTTCTCGCGCACGGTTGGCATGGGCCCCATTATAAAGAAATCCCGCATCCCTTAGGCCAGGGATGCGGGATTAGATGCCAAGACCGTTTGTTTGCGGCGGCAAGGTCGCTGCCTACAGGTCGAGCGCTTCCTTCACGTCGGCGTAGACGACGCTGGGGTCACGATCGCCGTCGATGGTGACGAGCAGCTCGCAGCCGCGGTAGTAGTCGATCAGCGGGCTTGTGGAGGTCTCGTAGACATCGAGGCGGTTACGCACCGTGGTCTCGTTGTCGTCGTCGCGCTGGTACATCTCGCCGCCGCACTTGGGGCAGGCGGCGCCATCGGCAGCGCTTCCGATGTAGCCGCACTCGCGGCACATGCGACGGGAGGTGAGGCGGGCGACGATGACCTCGGGGTCAACGTCGATGAGCAGCGCCGCATCCAGCGGACGACCCAGCTTGGAAAGCTCGGCATCCAGCGCCACGGCCTGGGCCGAAGTGCGGGGGAAGCCGTCAAGGATGAATCCATTGGCCGTGTCATCGCCCTGCAGACGCTCGGTCACGAGCCCGATGATAACGTCGTCGGGAACCAGATCGCCCGCGTCCATGTAGGACTTGGCCTTCTTGCCCAGCTCGGTTCCCGCCGCCACGGCAGCGCGCAGCATATCGCCCGTGGAGATGTGCGGCGTGCCGAACTCCTCCACCAGCTTTGCGGCCTGGGTGCCCTTGCCAGCACCAGGTGCGCCCAGAAGCACGATGTTCATATCAAACATCCTTTCCTATACGGACCGCATGTCCGTCTTACTTGAAGAATCCCTCGTAGTTGTACATCTTCAGCTGGCTTTCCACCTTGCTCATGGTGTCAAGGGCAACGCCGATCATAATGAGGATGGACGTGCCGCCGAAAGCCTGGATAAGCTGGTTGCCCGTGAAGTAGAAGATAATCGTGGGCACCACCGCGATCAGCGCGATGAAGATGCCGCCGGGCAGCGTCACGCGATTGATCACGTTCTTGATGTACTGGACGGTAGCCGTTCCCGGACGCACGCCCGGAATGAAGCCGCCCTGCTTGCGAATGTTGTCCGCTGTCTCTTCGGGATTGAACACCATGGAGGTGTAGAAGTAGGCGAAGAACACGATGAGGACTACCGTGATGATCCAGTTCAACCAGCCGGTGGAGCACCAGTTCGCGAAGGTGGTGAGCCAATCGACGTTGAAGATGGCCGCCAGCTGCGCCGGGAAGTAGATGATGCAGCTCGCGAAGATGATCGGGATAACGCCCGCGGCATTTACCTTCAGCGGGATGTAGGTGGACTGGCCGCCCATCATCTTACGACCCTGAACGCGCTTGGCGTAGTTCACCGGGATACGGCGCTGGGCGCGCTCCACGAAGATGATCAGCGGGATGCAGACCAGCACCACCGCCAGAATTACGAGGGTGAGCGCAATGCCCGTGCCCAGATCGCTCGTGAGCGTGGCCGACGAGAAGATGGCCGAGGGCACGCGGGAGACGATGGACACGAAGATGATGAGCGACATGCCGTTGCCGATGCCGCGCTGGGTGATGAGCTCGCCCATCCACATGATGAAGGCAGTACCGGCAACCAGCGTGAAGATGATGACGATGTCGGTGAGCAACTCGGGCACCTCGGTGGAGAACTGCACGCCATAGGCCGGCGACTTGAACAGCAGCAAGTAGCCGATGGCGTTGATGAGGCCGAGGCCCAGCGTCAGATAGCGGGTCACCTGGGTGATCTTGCGGCGGCCCGTATCGCCCTCGCGGGCCCAACGGCCCACGGCGGGGATAACGCCCTGCATCAGCTGCATGATGATGGATGCGGTGATGTAGGGCATGATGCCGAGCGAGAACACCGAGAAGTTCGACAGCGCGCCGCCGGTGAACAGGTCGAGCATGGTCATGGCCACACCCGTGTCCTGGAAGGCCGTGGCAAACTCGTGGAACGGAATGCCCGGAACCGGCACGTAGGCGCCGAAGCGGTAGAGCGCAAGAATAGCCAAGGTGAAGAGGATCTTCTTGCGCAGCTCCGGAACCTTAAATGCGTCAATGATTGAGCTTAGCAAGGCTCTTCGACCTTTCCTCCGGCCGCCTCGATCTTCGCCTTGGCGGAAGCCGACACTTTATCAACCTTCACGGTGAGCGCCTTGGTCAGCTCGCCGTCGCCGAGCACCTTCACCAGCGCATCGGCGTGCTTGATGATGCCCTTGGCCTTCAGAGACTCGCCATCGACCACGTCTCCAGCCTCGAACTTGGCCTCGAGACGGCTCACGTTCACCGGCAGGTACTCCACGCGGTTGATGTTGCGGAAGCCGGGGAGCTTCGGCAGGCGACGGGCGAGCGGCGTCTGACCGCCCTCGAAGCCGGCGCCCTTGCCGCCGCCAGCGCGGGACTTCTGGCCGTTCATGCCGCGGCCAGCGGTCTTGCCGGTGCCGGAGGCGGGGCCGCGGCCGACGCGCTTGCGGTTCTTGCGAGAGCCCTCAGCGGGGCGCAGATCCTTGAGTTCCATGTAGCTTAATCTCCTTTTCGCTCTCTGACCAGCTCGCTTCTCAAGCCTGGTCAGTGCTGGCAGCTCGCCGCCAGCAAACTTCCTTTTATCATGGCAACGGCGTGCCCCAAAGGACACGCCGAAATCCATCCGAATTGGGTCGTGACGACTAGATCTCCTCGACAGTGATGAGGTGCTTCACCGTGAAGATCATGCCGCGAACGCACTCGTTGTCGACCTGGTCGACCGTATCGCCGATGCGCTTGAGTCCCAGCGCACGCAGGGTGCGGCCCTGGTTCGGCGCGCGGCCGATGGGGCTTTTCACCTGAGTCAGGCGCAGCGTCTTCTTTGCCTCAGCCATTAGTTCTCCTTCCCACCGAACATCTCGGCCACGGAGATGCCGCGGCGCTCGGCGACCTGGACGGGGCTCTCCATGTTCTTGAGACCCTCGGCGGCAGCCTTGACGATGTTCATGGCGTTATCGGTGCCCAGCGACTTGGTGATCACGTTCTGGACGCCGGCCAGCTCCATGATGGCGCGGACCGGGCCGCCGGCGAGCACGCCGGTACCGGGAACGGCGGGCTTGATCAGCACGCGGCCGGCACCGTACTCGCCCATGATCTCGTGGGGCACAGAGCCCTCGGCGGTCACGGGAACGGTGAACATGTTCTTCTTCGCGTCCTCGACGCCCTTCTTGATGGCGGTGGGAACCTCGGCGGACTTGCCCATGCCGACGCCCACGCGACCGTTGCCGTCGCCGACGACCACGAGGGCCGACAGCTGCATGCGGCGGCCGCCCTTGACGGTCTTGGCGACGCGGTTGATGAAGACCACGCGCTCCTGAAGCTCGGGAGCGGCGCTCTCCTGCTGACGATTGTTGTTACGAGCCATAAGCTAAAACCCCTTCTAGAATTTCAAGCCTGCTTCACGGGCAGCCTCGGCGAGAGCCTTCACGCGCCCATGATACAGGTGGCCGCCACGGTCGAACACAACTTCCGTCACGCCGTTTTCCTGAGCCAACTTGCCAACGATGCTGCCGAGCTCGGCCGCGCCCTCAACGGTGGCACCGGACTTGCCGGTGGCCTTGAAGGCCTCGCCAAGGGTGGAAACGCCGCAGATGGTGGTGTGGGCCACATCGTCGATGACCTGCACGTACATGTTGCTGTTGCTGCGCGTCACGCACAGACGCGGACGAGCTGCAGTGCCGGAGATCTTGCCGCGCACGCGACGATGGCGACGGGCAAGACGGGCCTGCTTCTCCTGTTGCTTATTCATAGGTTAATCCCTTCAATCAGCTACCGAATAGGCACTTAGTCTTTGCCGGCCTTGCCAGCCTTGCGGCGGACATGCTCGCCCTCGTAGCGAATGCCCTTGCCCTTGTAGGGCTCCGGCTTGCGCCACTTGCGGATGTTCGCGGCAACCTGGCCGACCTGCTCCTTGCTCGGACCGGAGACCACGATCTCGGTCTGAGAGGGCACCTCGAAGGTGATGTTCTCGGGAGCCTCCACCAGCACGGGGTGGGAGTAGCCGAGCTGCATCTCGAGGTCCTTGCCCTTGAGTGCGGCACGATAGCCGACGCCGACGAGCTGCAGCTTCTTGGTGAAGCCGGTAGACACGCCCTCTACCATGTTGGCGAGCAGGGTGCGGGTCAGGCCGTGAGCGCTCTTGGACTCGCGGGTGTCGTCGGGACGGGTGACGATAAGCTCACCGCCGTCGCGGGTGATGGTCATAGACGGCAGGAACGTGCGGGTGAGCTCGCCTTTGGGGCCCTTCACCGTAACGGTCTGGCCATCGATGGTCACATCGACGCCGGCAGGAACGGGGATGGGCATCTTGCCGATACGAGACATACTAGATACCTTCCTTTCCTACCACAGATAGGCGATGACTTCGCCGCCGATGCCCTCTTTGCGGGCATCGCGGTCGGTCATAACGCCGCGACTGGTCGAGATGATTGCCGTGCCGAGGCCGCCGAGCACGCGGGGCAGATCGTCCTTGCCGGCGTAGATGCGCAGGCCGGGCTTGGAGATGCGCTTGATACCGCGGATGGTCTTGGCCTTCTTCGGGCCGTACTTGAGGGTGATCTCAAGGGTGCCGCGGGGCTCGCCGTCGATGACATCGAAGCGCTGGATGTAGCCTTCCTGCTCCATGATGCGCACGATCTCGACGAGCTTCTTGCTCGTCGGCATGGACACGGTGTCCTTGCCGGCAGACTGGGCGTTACGCACGCGCGTAAGCATGTCTGCAATGGGGTCGGTCATTGTCATGTTTGTTTTCTCCTTTGATCCGTGATGAACCGTGCGTTCGGTTCGTCGGCGCCCTTAGCGCCTCCGCCTTTAACGCCGGCACACCCGCATAACCGCGATTTCCTACCAGGAAGCCTTGGTCACGCCGGGCAGCTCGCCTTTGTTAGCCAACTCACGCACGCAAATACGGCACAGGCCGAACTTGCGATAGTAGGCGCGGGGACGTCCGCAACGGGTGCAGCGGTTATGCTGACGCGTAGAGAACTTCGGCTCGCGCTTGGCTTTGGCGATCATCGATTTCTTAGCCATGCATGTCCTTCTTTCTTATGTCCTGAAGCTCGCAGCCTTATCGCGAGCTTGTGACCGAGGTTGCGCGACGCGGGCGGCATGCCCGGTCGGTTTACTTGCTCTTGAACGGGAAGCCCAGCGCGCTCAGCAGAGCGAACGCGGCGTCGTTGTCGCCGGCATTGGTCACGAACGTGATGTCCATGCCGCGGGTGCGATCGATCTTGTCGTACTCGATCTCGGGAAAGATCAGCTGCTCGGTGATGCCGAGGGTGTAGTTGCCGCGGCCGTCGAAGCTCTTCGGCGAAATGCCGCGGAAGTCGCGGACGCGCGGAAGGGCGGTGGCCAGCAGGCGATCCATGAACTCCCACATGCGGTCGCCGCGCAGGGTCACCTTGCAGCCGATAGCCTGGCCCTCGCGCACATGGAAGCCAGCGATGGACTTCTTGGCGCGGGTGACGCAGGGCTGCTGGCCGGTGATGATGCGCATGTCGTTCATAGCCGCATCAAGCAGCTTGGAGTCGCCGGCAGCGGCGCCGACGCCCATGTTCACGACGATCTTCTCCAGCTTCGGCACACAGTTGATGTTCTGAATACCGAGCTGCTCGACGAGCGCGGGGACGATCTCGGTCTGGTACTTCACCTTGAGACGGGGGGTATCAGCCATGCTTCAATACCTTTCTTCGATGGATTAAACGCCGGATTTCCGACCCGGCGTCCCCGGGACCTTCCCGGGGCCATGGCGCATGCGCGCGATTGGAAATTGTCCCACAAATGGCAACACTTTCCAAGTAAAAACCGCCTGCTACACAAATTCGGTAGCAGGCGGCTCAAATTGTGCCTTGAGTGCCTAAATTAGGCCTCGACGGTGGGGATGTCCTTACCGCACTTCTTGCAGACGCGGACGAGCTTGCCGTCCTCGCGGCGACGGGCCACGCGGGTGGCCTCGCCGCAGCTGGGGCACACCAGCATCACGTTGGACACGTGGATGGGAGCCTCGACCGTGGAAATGCCGCCCTGGGGATTCTGCTGGGTGGGGCGCATGGCCTTCTTGACCATGTTCACCTTCTCCACGACCACGCGGGACTTCTCGGGAACCGAGCGCAGGACCTTGCCGGTCTTACCGCGATCCTTGCCGGTGATGACCTTGACGGTGTCGCCCTTGCGGATCGTCATCTTGTTCTGAGCCATTCTGACACCTCCCCTACAGCGTTTCCGGTGCCAAAGACACGATCTTCATGTACTTCTTGTCACGCAGCTCGCGGGCAACGGGCCCGAAGATACGGGTGCCGCGCGGAGAGCCGTCGTTGTTGATGAGCACGGCGGCGTTCTGGTCGAAGCGGATGTAGGAGCCGTCGGCGCGACGGACTTCCTTCTTCACGCGCACGATCACGCAGCGCACAACCTCGCCCTTCTTGACGTTGCCGTTGGGCATCGCTTCCTTGACGCTGCAGATGATCACGTCACCAAGGCCAGCGTAGCGGCGCTTGGAGCCGCCCAGGACCTTGATGCACTGCACCTTGCGAGCGCCGGAGTTGTCGGCCACGGCGAGCATGGATTGCATCTGAATCATGTGATGTTCCTACTTTCCTTATCAATAGTTCTCGTGCCAGAGCACCAAAACTATTTGGCCTTCTCGACGATCTTCAGCAAACGCCAGCGCTTCATCTTGGACAGCGGGCGCGTCTCCATGATCTGAACGGTGTCGCCGACGCCGGCTTCGTTGTTCTCGTCATGGGCATGGAACTTCTTCGTGGTGGTGATCATCTTCTTGTAGATGGGATGGGGCTTGCGCTCCTCGACGGCCACCACGATGGTCTTGTCGTTGGCATCGCTGACCACGACGCCCTGACGTACTTTACGCAGATTGCGCTCTTCAGTCATTTCTTGCACCTTCCTTAAGCTACGCGCTCAGCTCGCGAGCCCGCATCTCAGTCATGATGCGCGCGATGTCCTTCTTAACCTGCTTGACGCGGGCAGTGTTGTCCAGCTGGCTGGTGGCCATCTGGAAGCGAAGGTTGAACAGCTCCGCCTTGGCCTCCTTCAGCTTCACCTGCAGGTCTTCGGCAGAAAGTTCACGAATCTCTGCTGCTTTCATTATTGCTGCCCCTCCGTTTCACGAGTGACGATCTTGCACTTGATGGGCAGCTTGTTGATGGCCAGACGCAGAGCCTCACGGGCGGTCTCGTCATCGACGCCGGCGATCTCGAACATGATGCGACCGGGCTTCACGACAGCCACCCAGCCCTCGGGGTTGCCCTTACCGGAACCCATGCGGGTCTCGGCGGGCTTGGAGGTGATGGGCTTGTCGGGGAAGATCGTGATCCAAACCTTGCCGCCACGCTTCATGTGACGGGTCATGGCAATACGAGCTGCCTCGATCTGACGGTTGGTGATCCAGTGGGCCTCGAGGGCCTGGATTCCGTACTCGCCGTGGTTCAGACGGGTGCCACCTTTGGCCTTGCCCTTCATGGAACCACGCTGCACCTTGCGGTGCTTTACGCGCTTAGGTACGAGCATTTACTTGTCACCCCTCTCGCGGCGATCGTTACGACGGGAACGGTTCGGGCGGGAAGAGCCCTCGAGCGCGGGCTGGGGAGCCTTCTGGCCCGGCAGCACCTCGCCGTGGTACACCCACACCTGCACACCGATGGAACCCATGGTGGTGGCGGCGGTGGCGAAGCCGTAGTCGATCTTCGCGCGGAGGGTGTGCAGCGGCACGCGACCCTCGCGGTACCACTCGCGGCGGCTCATCTCGGCGCCGCCCAGACGGCCGGAGCACTGAATACGGATGCCCTTGGCGCCCGACTTCATGGCGGACTGCACGGCCTTGCGCATGGCGCGACGGAAGGCCACGCGGCCCTCAAGCTGCTCGGCCACGGACTGGGCGATGAGCTCGGCGTCGAGCTCGGGGCGCTTCACCTCGACCACGTCGATGGAGACGGGGCCGTCGGCGACCTTCTCGAGCTTCTTGCGCAGGGCGTCGATCTCGGCGCCCTTCTTGCCGATGACCACGCCGGGGCGAGCCGTGGTGATGGTCACCTTGATCTTGTCGCCGGCGCGCTCGATGTCCACGCGAGACACAGAGGCACGGACGAGCTGCTTGTCGAGAAACTTGCGGATGGCGATATCGTTCTCGAGCGTCTTGGCGTAATCCTTACCGGCGTACCAGCGGCTGCGCCAATCCTCGGTGATACCGAGGCGGAATCCGGTAGGGCTGACTTTCTGACCCATGGACCTTATGCCTCCTCTCGGGGTGCGACGACAATGGTGATGTGGCACGTGCGCTTGTTGATGCGCGACGCGGAGCCCTTGGCGCGGGGACGAATGCGCTTCAGGGTGGGGCCTTCGTCGACGTAAGCGGTCTTCACGACCAGGTTGTCGCCACGAAGGTGGTTGTTGTGCTCGGCGTTGGCCACAGCGGAGTTCAGCGTCTTGGAGACGGTCTCAGCGGCGGCACGCTCGCAGAAGGCCAGGATCTCGCGGGCCTGGGGCACGGACTTGCCGCGAACCAGGTCGACCACGATGCGGGCCTTGCGGGGGGAGATGCGGACGAAACGCGATACTGCTTTAGTTTCCATTACTTCACCTTTGCCCTATCGCTTCTTCTTGTCGGCCGCATGACCCTTGAAGGTGCGGGTCGGCGAGAACTCGCCCAGCTTGTGACCAACCATGGACTCGGTAACGTAGACCGGCACGTGCTTGCGGCCATCGTACACGGCGATGGTGTGACCCACCATTTCCGGGAAGATGGTGCTGGCGCGGGACCAGGTCTTGATGACTTCCTTTTCGCCTGCCGCGTTCATTGCCTCGATGCGGGCAAGAAGGCGCGGTTCTACGAAAGGACCCTTTTTCAAACTTCTGCTCACTATGACTCCTTAAGTTTCCGCTACTTCTTGCGACGACGGATGATGAGACGGCTGGAGGCCTTCTTCGGGTTGCGGGTGCGATGGCCCTTGGTCGGGATGCCCCACGGAGTGACCGGGTGACGACCAGCGGACTTGTTCTTGCCCTCGCCGCCGCCGTGCGGGTGGTCGACCGGGTTCATGACCGTACCGCGGACGGAGGGACGGATGCCCTTCCAGCGGTTACGGCCGGCCTTGCCGATCTTGATGTTGGAGTGCTCGGCATTGCCCACCTCGCCGATGGTGGCGCGGCAGGTGATGAGCACGCGGCGCATCTCGGAGGAAGGCATGCGCAGGATGGCGTAGTTGCCCTCCTTGCCCATGAGCTGGATGGAGGTGCCGGCGGAACGGGCAATAGCAGCGCCCTTGCCCGGCTGCAGCTCCACGTTGTGGATCAGCGTACCAACGGGGATGTTGGCCAAAGGCAGAGCATTGCCCGGCTTGATGTCCACGTCGGGACCGGAGACCACGATGTCGCCCACCTTCAGGCCCTTCGGGTGGATGATGTAGCGCTTCTCGCCGTCAACATAGTGCAGCAGAGCGATACGAGCGGAACGATTGGGATCGTACTCGATGGTGGCAACCTTGGCGGGCACGCCGTCCTTGTTGCGCTTGAAGTCGATGATGCGGTAGCGCTGCTTGTTGCCGCCGCCCTGGTGACGGGTGGTGATGCGGCCATAGGCGTTGCGACCGGCCTTCTTCGGCTTCGGGGCCAGAAGAGACTTCTCCGGCTTGGACGTGGTGATCTCCGAGAAGTCGGAGACCGTCTGGAAACGTCGGCCGGGGCTCGTCGGCTTGTACTGTTTGATTCCCACAGTAACAACCTTTCTTGACTT
This sequence comes from Adlercreutzia shanghongiae, assembly GCF_035830635.1. NCBI lineage: Bacteria > Bacillati > Actinomycetota > Coriobacteriia > Eggerthellales > Eggerthellaceae > Adlercreutzia > Adlercreutzia shanghongiae. The sequence continues at coordinate 103,726 of NZ_JAYMFI010000001.1, forward strand.
CGGGCTCCACATCCCGCCGGCCGGTAACGGCAACCGACGGAGCGAGGCGCCCCTTACTTTGGAGTTTCCGCTCGCGCGCCTCTCCGCACACCGGAACCTCCCCTACTGGTAGTGGCAAGGCGATTGCCAATCGGCGCAGATGGAGGCTCTGCGCTGCGACGCCGTCTTGCCACGCGCCCGGGTGTATCCATCGCTGGGCACACAGACGCAAAGAAGCATTATAGGGGTGGGAGTTTGCGCACTCAAGAACTTTTTCCGCGAGCGGACGCGCGCCCACATTTCCCGCACATACGGCCTTTGCGCGCAAGAGGCTCCTCTGCATGGGGGGTGTTCTGCACGGAGATCCCCTGCGCCGAAAGTCTCCGCATGGGGTCTTCCGCACGGGGGCCTTCCTCATGGGGGTCCGCATGGGGGGTCCGCATGGGGGGTTCCGCACGGGGGCCTTCCGCTTGGGGCCTTCCGCATGGACGTTGCCTCGCATAGGAGGATTTCTGCGAGAAAGCCGCCGCACAAACGTTTGCCGCGCAGAGGCGTTCTCCGATTCAATAAGTTTCTCCGTTCCTCAGCTGCGGCGCTGTCCATATCGCCCTTATTTGCCAGGGACAGAATCTTTCGCGACAAATAACGCCGATATGGACAACCTTGGAGCAGCCGTCACCTCATCGGCCCCGCAAAACCCCAGGTCAGATCATTTCGCAAATCTGGAAAGAGCGCTTTCGCTGTCCATATCGCCCTTTTTTGCCCACTTTTATCTGGCGCACGACAAATACCGCAGATGTGGACTTTTGCGGCGCCAAATACAGTCGTTGCGGACTTCTGCAGCGACAAATACCGCCGATGTGGACTTCTGCAGCGACAAGTACAGTCGTTGTGGACTTTTGCGGCGCCAAATACCGCCGATGCGGACTTCTGCAGCGACAAATACCGCCGATGTGGACTTCTGCGGCGGCAAATACAGTCGTTGTGGACTTCTGCGACGCTAATGAGCCGATGCGGACTTCTGCCGCACCGTGCAGACCCGACACGGACGCTTGTCGCTTCACCTTTACGCGGCAAATTGGGTCGGCTCAATGGCGTCGCAGCAGGAATGTGCCGGCTGCGAGCACAAATAGCGCCTGGACGATGAACGGCAAAGCGCTCTCCGGCCCAAGAGCCGTGAAGACAATACCATACACTGCGCTGGCCGAGGCAATGCCGAGATCTATGGCGTTTTGCTGAAGGGCAAGGATGGTGGCGCGGTGCGCTTGGTCCACCCGAGAAGCAGCCTGCGCTTGGGCGCAGACCGTGGCGCCCGCATAGCCGAAACCCGCTAAGAGCCCTGAAGCGACGAAGGCCACGGCCGCGACACCAGCCATCGAGAACAGCGCGATACCCATGCCCATAAGCAGCAGATGAGCGCCGAACAAGCGCTGGGACCCGATGCGGTCGGAAAGGAATCCGGCAATGGGATTAGCCGCAAGGCCGCCAATGCCCACGAGAGTGAAGTACCAGCCAGCGTTGTCCGCCGCTCCCGCGGCGGAGGCGAACGTGGCGCCGAAGCTGAAGAGCAGCCCGTAGCCGGCGGCGGCGATGAAGGTCCCGCCAAGAACCGAGGCGATAACGGAAGCAGGAATGGCTCGAGCGTCGTGGGCCCATCGCGACGCAGCGCCACGTAACTTCGAAGCACGGGGAGCGCTCGGGGCAGCCGAAATCGCCGGGTGCGTCCCACTTGAGAAAGGCTCACCATCCCGGGTAGCACATTCCCCTTCGCAGAACACGCCTAAGCCACTCGGCGCCGAGGCTCGCCTCCCATCGACAGCGCTCAGCGCAGAAGGCCGCTCCTCATCCGCAACATCTGGCATCGCCGCACAGCGCTCGTCAACGCGACCATCAACCAGCCGCCCACTTCGCAGCAAGAGCACGCAGAGCAGCGCTACGGCAGCGCAAAGAGAAAGAAGGCCGAAGCATACGTTGAACCCGACAGCCTCGACGAGCGCGAAGGCAATAGTCGGGCCTATCAGCAGGGAAACCGAAGTCACCAGGCGGTAGAGCCCAAGCCACCAGCCCCTCCCCTCCGCCGGCGCAACATCGGACACCGTCGTCGTGGCCGAGGACCAGAAGCCGGCCAGACCGACGGCTTGCACCACGCGTACGGCAACAACGTGCCAGAACGTGGAGCAGAAGGGAAACAAAGCACCACCGATAACGAAGGCGATCAGACCAACGGCCATGACGGGCTTGGTGCCCCAGCGGTCAGCCACCGGCCCCGCGACGAAGCGCAGCAAAACGGCAGCGGCCAGAAACAGACTGTTCTGCAGCCCCGCCTCAGCGAGCGCGCCGCCCAGACCCACCACAAACGTGGGCGTGAGCGTCATGAAGATATTGTTGTAAGCGTATGCGAGAAAGCCCGCGGCGAACAGCGGGGCCAGGGCGGCAGTCGTCGACGAGCGCGATGCCACAGCGTTCCTACTCCTGCTCGCGCCGAGCGATGTCAGCGAGGCGTTCGGGGTCGATTACGCGAAGGGCATTGCGCTGCTTCTCCACGATGCCCTGGGCCTGAAGGCGAGAGACGACCGAGGTCACCGAGTTGCGGCTCACGCCGAGCATGTCGGCGATCTCGTTATTGCCCAGGGGAATGAGCACACCCCTCTCGTCGAACGCCCCTTCAGATAGACGCTCGGAGACGAGGCCGGACAAAAGCATGGGCACGCGTTGGCCCGTGTCGTAGAACGACTGGTTCAGCATCTCGTTGGTCTGCATGGAAAGCACGCCGAACAGATAGCGCACACAACGATCGGCGAACTTCGGCGAGCCGTGGAGCAGCTTGAAAAACGACTCCTTGGGGATGACCACGAGCCGGCTGTCCTCCTCGCAGCGCATGGTTGACATGGGCATGCAATCGTCGCGCAGGATGTGGTAGCCGAAGAACATGCCCTCGCCATAGCGATCGATCACCTTCTTGCGGCCATCGCGGTCGAGGCGAAAGCACTCGACCGACCCCTCGGCCACATAGTAATGGTTGTCGTCGGCCTCCCCCGGCCAGATGACCATGGCCCCTTTGGGAACATGCCGAATCGCGTAAGAGGCATCAACGTCCTTGAGCATCGCCTCCATCTCGTCGCGAGCGAGTGGCTCGTGTACCACCTCGTTCTTGCCCGTCCAGGTCATAGGCTCTCCCCCCCCCAGCGCAGCCCCCTCGTCTCTGCCACGCCTTGTTTGTTGACACTCATTCTATCATGGACGCTCAGTCCACGCGTTCGCTCCCCCGCTCCCGCCGACACGTTGCCCGCGCAATGGCCGACAAGCGACGGCGACCCGAAAGGCCGCCGCCGCTCGTCAAGAGGGAGGGCTTGTCGATTCTTCCTACACGTAGTAGACCGAGGGAACCGTGCCGTTCTCCTCGAGATAGGGCTTGGCGCCCTTCTCGGCGATGTACTTGGCCACATCGCTTTCCGGATCATTCAGATCGCCAGCGAAGCGGGCCTCGGCCGGGCAGGCCTGAACGCACCAGGGACGGTGGTCGTTATCCATGCGGTCGAAGCACATGGTGCACTTCGATGACACGCCGGCCTCATCGTCGATCTGCGGCACGCCGTAGGGGCAGGCGTTCGCGCAGGTACCGCATCCGATGCAGACCTCCTGATCGACCACGACAGCACCGTTGTCGTCGCGCTTGGCCATGGCGCCCGTGGGGCAGTTGGCCGCGCAAGCCGGCTCGGCGCAGTGGTTGCACAGCGTCGGGCGGAAGTTCATCTTCACGCTCGGGAACGTGCCCGTGGGGCGGTAGACGTCGTCGCCATCGAGGCTTTCCACATGCCCCCAGTAAATCTCGCCGGGAGCGTCGTTGGACACCTTGCAGGAGACCACGCAGGTCTGGCAGCCCATGCAGCGGGACGTGTCGATAACCATTCCATATTGCTTAGCCATGTTGCACCTACGCCTTCTCTACTTCGACGAGCACGTCGTAGAAGGCCGTGCACGTCTGGGAAATGTGCTCTTCAGTGGGGTTAAGGGTCAGATGAGTGAGCATCTGGTAGTTGCCCTCGATGGTGTAATCGGGCGTCCAGCCGCTCTGAGTGGCCACGGTACCGGGAACGATGCCCTCGGTGAGGAACACCTTCATCTTGCAGGCGCCGCGATCGTTGGTGATGCTCACCACATCGCCATCGGCGATGCCGCGGGACTGGGCGTCTACCGGGTTCATCTCAAGGATGGGCTCATCCTGGATGCCGGCGAGCGCCGGAATGCCGATATGCTGGGTGTGCACGTTCATGCGGTCGTGATACTGCAAGAACACGAGCGGATACTTCTCGCCGAGCGGGCCCTTCGGATCCTCCAGCATCGGCTTGTAGCAGGGCACCTGCTCGTCGAACTCAACCAAGTCGTCGTTGTAGAACGTGAACTTCGTGGAGGGCGTGGCGAACACGCCGTCGGCGAAGACGATCTGGGAGTCGTAGATGCCGTCGGGGCGACCCCAAATACCGTCGGCGACCGCCTGGTCGAAGTCGAAGCCCTCCCAGGCCGGATGCTCCTCATTCACGAAGCTGCGCACCCATTCCTCGTCGGTCTTGTTCCACAAATCGGCCAGACCGACCTTCTCGGCGAGCAGGGACATGATCTGCACGTCGGACTTGCTCTCGCCCGCCGGCGTCACGGCCGGGCTCTGGAAGAACACCCATGGGGAGCGATCAAGGAAGTCCCACTTCTCCCAGTAGTTGCAGGCCGGCAGCACGTAGTCGGAGTACTTGGCCGTCCAGGTCCAGTAGGGGTCGACCGTCACGATGGTGGAGATCTTCGGCAGCACCTCGTTGATGATCTTATTGGAATCGGGACTCATGTTGATGAAGTTCGAGTTGGCGAACCACATGAAGTCGATGGGGTTCGGATCACCTGTGATGATTTGATCGTAGAGCGTGGAGCTCTTGACCATGTTCACTTCGTTCTCGCCGGTGTTGGCCCAGTCGTCGTAGTTGAAGGCCGGGATGGTGATGCCGGGGGTCGAACGGATGGAAGCGGTGCCGCCGGCGTGGGACGCGCCGCCGCCCTCGACGCCGATGTAGCCGGCCACAGCGGCCAAGGTGGCCACCGTGCGGAAGGGCGAGTGCGAGTTGTAGACGCGCTGCATGCCCTGGCCCATGCGGATGCCCGCGGGCTTGGCGTTGATGTACTCCATGGCGAAGGCCTCGATGACCTCGGGGTCGAGGCCCGTGATCTCGGAGGTGTACTCCAGCGTGTACTTCGACACCTCATCGACCAAGTGATCGAAGGCGGTGCGGCACTTTTCGCCGTTCACGTCGAAAGTGCCGGACAAGGCGCCGGTCACACCCTCGGTGGTGTTGGGCACGGCCTTGCCAGCGGCCTCGTCCCACACCATCCAAGCGGCTTCTTCGCCCTCGCCGTCGCGCAGAAGCGCGCCGTCGGACTCGCGCACGAGGAAGGGAGCCACAGAGTTGGCGACCAGCCATTCCTTAGCGTGAAGATCCTTGCCAATGATGACGTTCATCATACCGAGGGCCAGCGCCGGGTCGGTCTGGGCCTTGATGGGAATCCACTGGTCGGCGATGGCAGCCGTGGAGCACAGGCGCGGGTCCACCACGACGATTTTGGCACCGTTCTCGCGGGCCTTCACCAGATAGCGGAACTCGGAGGTGTGGGTGTCAGCCACATTGCGGCCCCAGAGCACCACCATGTTGGAGTTCATGTAGTCACGTGTGTCGTGGGCGCCGCGGCCCTGGCCGAAGGTGAGGGTCATGCCCATGGTGGCGCCGTGGTCACCCATGATGCCCTCGATGTCGAAAGCGGTAGCGCCGTAGGTGCCGGCGAAGCGGGTGGGCGCCTCCCAGGAAAGCTTGGAGAGGTTGCCAGTGAACGAGTAGAAGCCGCAGGCTTTGGCGCCGTACTGAGCCTTGGTGGCTTCCATGCGCTCGGCGATTTCCTCGATGGCCTGCTCCCAACTGATCTGCTCGAACTCGCCGGAGCCGCGCTCGCCGGTGCGCTTCATGGGATGCATGACGCGCACGTTCTCGTCATGGGTGCGCGTGCCTAGGCCGATAGAGCGCAGGCAGCAGTTGGCGTAGTCGTCGCGACCGGGCATCTGACCCGGCGTGACGGTGTAGATCTTGTCGTCCTTGACGCGGGCGCGCAGATGGCAACGGGACGTGCAGTTCACCGAGCAGCAGGCGCTCTTGTAGGTGAAGCCCTCCTCGGGATCGGCCACCGGGCCGGTCTCGGCGAGCTGCTCGTCAACCTCTTCGGCCTTCTGGGCCGGCGCGCAGCCAAGTGCGCTGGCACCGATAGCCGACGTGATGGTCAGCCAGCCGGCACCCTTGACGAAGGTGCGGCGAGTAACCTTGCCGTCCTTCACGGTTTCCGTGGGAGCGAATTGCTCTTTCTCTTCCATACTCCTCCTCTTTCTCTCGTAAGAGCGACGCAGGGGCGTCGAATGAGGCTCAGTATAGGAAGCAGGGGCCGACCGTTCTGCCCAACATTGGGCACAAGGATTCCCCACTTTTGGTTGGACGCCAGCGCGGGGCTTCGCGAGCACTCCCTGCGCTGGCATGCACCGGCTTGCGGCGCGCACCGCTCTGTGCCGCTGGATTGAGACGCGTATCGCTTCTGCGTATCCAGGTTGCAGCACGCATCGCCCTGCGTGTGCAGGTTGCAGCACGCATCGCTGTCCATATCGCCCTTATTTGCCAGGGACAGAATCTTTCGCGACAAATAACGCCGATATGGACAACCTTGGAGCAGCCATCACGCCATCGGCCTCGCAAAACCCCAGGTCAGATTCTCTCGCATATCCGAAAAGGGCACTCTCGCTGTCCATATCGCCCTTTTTTGCCCACTTTTCTCTGATGTGGGACAAATATAGTCGATATGGACTTCTGCAGCGACAAATAGAGTCGATACGGACTTCTGAGACGCCAAATACTGCCGATGTGGACATTTCCGTTCCGACCCGCGCGTCATATTGGCCTCTGCGGGTGCCATCGGGGTCGAAACGAGATTCCTTGCAACGAACGGAGCACTGGCGCGCGCATCGTCATTCTACGATACTGTCCGCCTCAAGCCATCTGGCCACGGAAAAGGAGATCGGAACTACTTAGCGAATGTCGAGCGCAAGGATTCCCACTTTTGACTGAACGCTGGTGCAAAACCGCATCTAGCGGCCCTTGCGGATGCCGCCCTTCCTACCGTTGGCCTTGGGAGGTTTGCCGACACGCTGGGCCTTAGGGGCGGGGCGTCCCTTCGTAGACTTGGGAGCATCGCTTCTACCGCCGGCCCTGGCTCTGCCTGGGGCGCCTCCCCCACCGCCGGCCTTGGCCTTGCCCGGAATAGCGCCTTTGCCAGCTACCTTGGCTCTGCCCGGGGTGCCGCCCCCTCCGCCGGCCCTGGCTTTGCCCGGGGTGGCACCCTTGCCAGCTACCTTGGCTTTGCCCGGGGCGCCTCCCTTGCCAGCGGCTCCTCCCTTGCCAGCGGTGCCTCCCTTGCCGGCGTTCTTCCCCTTGCGCGGGGCGTTGCCGGCCTCGTCGCGCTTCTTCGGGCGAATGGGCCGGATGAGGCACGGCTCGCCCCAGCCGATGAGGTCGGTGCGGCCAGCTTTCACCAAGGCCTCGCGCACCAAGTCGTAGTTCGCCGGGTTGCGGTACTGGATGAGCGCGCGCTGCATGGCTTTCTCGCGGGCCGACTTGGGCACGTAGATGGGCTCCATGGTGCGCGGATCCAGCCCCGTGTAGTACATGCAGGTGGAGATGGTGGACGGCGTGGGGTAGAAGTCCTGCACCTGTTCGGGGTTGAAGCCCATATCGCGCACGTATTCGGCCAGCTCAACAGCCTCGGCCAGCGTACTGCCCGGATGCGACGACATGAGATAGGGCACGACGAACTGCTTCTTGCCCGCCTCGCGGTTAAGGTCGTCGAACAGCCGACAGAACTCGTCGTAGACCTTGCGCGGCGGCTTGCCCATGGCCGAGAGCACCTTATCGGACACGTGCTCGGGGGCCACACGCAGCTGACCCGACACATGGTGCTCCACCAGCTCGCGCATAAATGTGCGGTCGGGGTCGGGGTCGGCCATGACGTAGTCGAAGCGGATGCCGGAACGCACGAACACCTTCTTCACCCCGGGCAGCTTCCGCAACTTGCGCAGAAGGCCCGTGTAGTCGCGATGGTCGGCCTTGAGCGCCGGGCAGGGCTTCGTGCCCAAGCAGCGGCGGTCGGTACACGCGCCGCGGGTGCGCTGCTTGGCGCAGGCCGGCCCGCGGAAGTTCGCCGTGGGGCCGCCCACGTCGTGGATGTATCCTTTGAAGTCGGGCTCCTCGGTCATAAGCCGCGCCTCTTCCAACAGCGACTCGTGAGAGCGGCCCGTCACGATGCGGCCCTGATGGAAGGTGAGCGCGCAGAAGGCGCACTCGCCGAAGCAGCCGCGGCAGGAGGTGAGCGAGAACTTCACCTCGGAAAGCGCCGGCACGCCGCCGGCCTCGTCGTAGCTCGGATGCCACGTGCGCGCGTAGGGCAGCCGGTAGACGGCGTCCATCTCGTTTTGGGTCAGGGGCGCGGCCGGCGGGTTCTGCACCACGTACACGCCGTGCGGGTACTCCTCCACCAAACGGCCGCCCGCAACCGGGTCGCTCTCGCGGTACTGCACGGCGAAGCTCTCCGCGAAGGCGCGCTTGCTGGCGCTCACGTCCTCCCAGCTCGGCAGCATCTGGTAGTCCACCACATGCTTAAGCGAGCGGGTGCGGAACACCGTGCCGTCGATGAACGTGAGGTCCTCCACGGCAAGGCCCGCAGCAAGCGCGTCGGCAATCTCCACGATGGAGCGCTCCCCCATGCCGTAGGAGATGAGGTCGGCCCCGGAATCCAGCAGGATGGAGCGCTTAAGGGAATCGGACCAGTAGTCGTAGTGGGCGAGCCGTCGCAGGCTCGCCTCGATGCCGCCTAAGATGATGGGAGTCTTCTTGAAGGTGCGGCGGATGAGGTTGGAATACACCGCGGCCGCGTGGTTGGGCCGGGCACCCTCCGCACCGCCGGGGGTGTAGGCGTCGTCGTGACGGCGCTTCTTGTTCACCGTGTAGTGGTTCACCATGGAGTCCATGTTGCCCGCCGACACGAGGAAGCCCAGCCGCGGCTCGCCGAAGACCGCAATGCTTTCCGGGTCGTTCCAGTCGGGCTGGGCGATGAAGCCCACCTTGTAGCCGTGCGATTCCAGCACGCGCGTGATGATGGCGCTGCCGAAGGAGGGATGGTCCACGTAGGCGTCGCCCGACACGTAGACGAAGTCGAGCTGGTCCCAGCCGCGAGCCGCCGCCTCCTCGCGCGTGGTGGGCAGGAAGGCCGACGCCGGCAGCGCGGCTCGGGGCGCCTTGGCAGCGCGGCTCTTCGGAGATTTCGGCGCGGGCTTCTTCGACACAGGTAACACGTCCTTCATAGAAACGGGCGGGGAAGCTCCCCGCCCTGGCAAATCGTATGGAACCGAGCCCGCAGGCCCCGGGCTCGGCTAGTTCTCGTCGGCCTTCGCGGCGTCGCCTTCGGCCTTATCGGCGGCCGGGGTGGCCGGAGCGGCGGCCGCGGCGCTATCGCGCGTGGTGATGATGGCGTGGGCGGCCACGAAGCGCGCGGCCTTCAGGCGCTCGGCGGTCTCGCGCAGGGCGAATCCGCGGCCCGACGCCTCCAGCTCCTCGCGCATGACCTTGGGGTTGCCCTGAGGATTCATGCCGTAACACGCGTCTTCCAGATCCTTGTCCGTCAGCGTCATCTTCTCGTGACGGAACACGGCGTCCAGGCAGAAGCCCTGAACGAGCACCTCGCGGGTCTGCATCATGAGCATCATGCCGAACTGCTGCTCGCCGCCGTTCTGGGCCACGAACTGCTCCCAGGTCATGCCAGCCTGCGAAAGCTCCATGCGCAGGTTCTGCATCAGCTGGTCGCGGGTGGCCTCGTAGATCTCGTCGGCGATGCGGCCCTCGAAGCGACGCGTGAGCTGACCGACGGCCATCTGCTGCACGTAGCCCTCGTAGCCCTCGCGCTGCTGGGCCTCGAAGACGCGGCGCATGTCGGCGCGCAGGGCCTCCAGGGAGGCGAACATGGGCATGTGGTCTTTCACCCAGGCGTCGTCGATGACGGGCTCGACTTCCTTCTGGATGTCGTTGACCGTGACGGTGCACTTGATGGGCTTGTTCACGACCTCGCCGTTCTCGGTGCCAAGCGGGGCCTCGAAGGTGAACTCCTTGGTCTGGCCCGGCTCCATGCCGACAAGCTCCTCGTCAAAGCCGGCGGGCATGTAGCCCTGGCCCATGAGATAGGTGCGGTCCTCGCAGGTCAGCGCCTTGATCTCCTCACCATCGTCGTAGCACTTCATGGCGATGGAGCAGGCATCTCCGGCCGTAAGGGGCTTCGGATCGGTGACCACGTACGTGACCGAGTTCTTCGCCAGCTCGGCAATCTGGTTGTCGATGGCCGACTCGTCGAAGACGAAGGGCTCCACGGTAATCTCCACCGGCTCGTAGCTCTTCAGCTCGTAGGTGGGCTTCACGGTGACGTTCAGAGTGAACGAAAACTTCTTGCCGCGCTCGAACTTCACCGTCGGGACCGCTTTCGGCGGAAAAGCAGGCACGAGGTTGCGCCGATCGAGGGCGCGCGGCACCAGCACCTCGATGGCGTTGGGCTCAATGATCTTGTCCAGGTCGCTGATGCCGAGCTGCTCTTTCGCAGCCTCCTCGACGCTCTTGCCCGGCGCGGGACGCACGCCCATGGACATCGCGAAGGCCTGGGCGGCCTCGCGCAGGGCGTTGTTGACCTCCTGGGCCGTGGCTTCGCAATCGAGCTTGATGACGCCGTTGGCCGGCTTGCTTTCGGTGACACGCATGGTTTGGCTTTCTCCTTCTCATGAGAGGGCCCAGCCTCGTGCCAAGCCCTATTGTTTGCGGGATATGGTATCACAGCCGCGAATAATAGACGACATCAGCGGGGCAAGCCCACAAATCTCGTGGGCAGCGCTCTACTCGTTGGACTTCAGGCTCTCCACCATGTCGATCTTCGCGAGCTTCGGGCGCATGACGAGCATGATCATCGCCGTGAACACCATGGTGAGCGCGAAGGCGATGACGAAGCTCATCGCGTGGATAGTGCGGCCGAACATGACCTGATCCACTTCGGCGGTCACCACCACGAACCCTTCCAGCACCACGCCGAGGGCCAAACCCACCAAAGCGCCCATGATGGTGAGCAGCACGATTTCGCGGAAGATGTAGGCGTTCACCTCGTGCGGCGTGAAGCCGAGCACCTTCAACGTGGCGATTTCCCGGGCGCGCTCGGTGATGTTGATGTTCGTCAGGTTGTACAGCACGATGAACGCGAGCGCCGCCGCGGCCACCACGAGCACCACCACGACCATGTCCACCGACTTCAGCATCTGCTTGTAAGCATCGATGACCTCGTCGTTGAAGGCGACCGTGTCCACGGCCCCCGTGGCGCGCAAAGCCTCGGAGAGCTCTTGGCGGGCGCCCTCGTCGGCGGTGGCGCGAGCGTACACGGAAAGGTTGTCCGGCTCGCTGCCGAAGGTGCGCTCGTAGGTGCCCGGCGTCATGAAGGCGTAGTCGCCGATGTAGTTCTCGATAACGGCCGTCACGGGCACGGAGTACGTGGTGGCCGTGGCATTGCCCAAGTCGTCCTGCTCGGCGAACACGATGGCATCGCCCGCAGAAAGTCCCAGCTTGGCGGCCAGCTTCTCGGTAATGACCGCCCCGGCATCGGACAGCGCGACCGCCTCGTGGTCTTCGCGTGTGCGGAAGTGCCACAAATCGCCGAAGGCCGCGACATCGGAGGGGGCCACGATCGTGGTCATGGCCTCGATGCCATCGGCGCTCTGGGCGATCATGGACGCTTCGGTGGCGCGCACCGCCAAGGGCAGGCGCGCCGTGTCAGCCATGATGTCGGCCGCCGCCTCGCGCTCGCTCTCGACGGCGTCATCCTTCTCCGAGATGACCACGTTGTAATCTACCAGCTCGCCGTACTGCACGTCGATGATGTCGTTGATGGAGTTCTGCAGCCCCAATCCTGTGAGCAGGAGCGCCGTGCAGCCGGCGATGCCGATGACCGTCATGATCAGGCGGCGCTTGTAGCGGAAGATGTTGCGGAACGTCACCTTCCACGAGAAGGAGAGGCGGCGCCACACGGGCCCCACGCGTTCCAACAGGATGCGCCTGCCCGCCTTGGGCGCCGGCGGCTGCATGAGGGCCGCGGGCGTCTCGCGCAGGGTCGCCGCGGCGGCGGCCCAGGTGGCGACAAGGGTGATGCCGATGCCGAGGCCAGCGGCGGCTAGGGCGATGGGCCAGTCGATGGGCATGGCGGCGCGGGGCACATAGTAGACGATGGAGTAGGCCTCCATGATGACCCAGGGCAGCACCTGGGAGAGCGCCGCGATGCCGACAACGCTGCCGAGGCCCGCGGCCAGGGCGGCGTAGGTGAGGTACTTCGAGGTGATGCGTGCCCGCGCGTAGCCGAGCGCCTTGAAGGTGCCGATGAGCATGCGCTCTTCTTCCACCATGCGGGTCATGGTGGTAAGGGCCACGAGCGCCGCTACCAGGAAGAAGATGAAGGGGAAAAACGACGCGATGGCATCGATGCGGTCGGCATCGGCGGCAAAGCTCACCACGCCGAAGTTCTTTGTGCGGTCCATGACGAGCCAGTCAGGCGGCTCGATGTCGTCAATCTCCCTTTGGGCATCGGCGAGCTCTTGCTCGGCCTTATCGAGCTCTTCGTTGGCCTTGGCAGCGGCCTCGTCAAAGTCGGCCACGCCCTGCTCGTATTCGGCGCGGCCCTCTTCCAGCTCGGCTTTGGCCTTCTCGTATTCGGCCTTGCCCTCCTCCAGCTGCTTTTTGCCCTCTTCGGCAGCGGTCTTGCCCTGTTCGAGCTGTCGCTGAGCGGCGGCTATCTGGGCATCGGCCGCAACGCGCTCTTGGGATACTTGGGCCTTGGCCTCCTCCAGCGCCGTTTCCGCAGCGGCGATGTCGGCGATGTTCTTCTCAAGCTCGGTTTTGGTGGCCTCGATCTGGACGCGCTCCTCAGCGGGAAGGTCGGGCATCTGCAGAGCGGCGTTGGCCTGGTCGAGAGCCTCCTGCAGCCTGGGCAGCGCCGCCTGGGCCTCGGCGAGATTCGCCTCGTTGGCCTGAATCTGCTTCTCGGCCTCGGCGAACTGCGCCTCAGCATCGGCCTTGCGCTTCTGCAAGGCCTCGCTGCCCTGGACGTACTCCTTCTCGCCATCGGAAATCTTCTTCTCGTTGGACGTGAGCGTTGAGGCCGCCGAATCCAGCTTGCGCTGGCCCTCGTCGATTTCCTCTTTGGCCGCATCGAGCTCGGCGCGCGCGTCGGCGAGCTCGGCCTTGATGCGGGCCTCCTCTTTCTCGTATTCGGCGCGGGCCTCGTCCAAATCGACCTGGGCCTCAGCCTGGAGTCCGGCCACGCGCGCCTGCTCGCGCTCGGGGGCGATGCCCTCGATGGCGGCGACCACCTGGGCCACGCGGGCGTCGTAGGCGTCGCTTTCGGCGGGAAGGTCCGCCGCGCCTTCCACCGCCACGAAGGCCTCCACATAGGGCATGTCGGCATCGAAGGCCTCGGGCAGCACGTACATGAACTGCTCGATGGTGCCCGAGCCGATGGTGGAGGTGCCCATAGCCGTGGAGCTCACGTAGAGCGGCGAGTGCACGCGCCCGACCACGGTAAACTCCGCGACGGCGAGGGCGTCTTCCGCATTGCCCGCCGAGAGGTCGACCGCAATGGTGTCGCCCAGAGCGGACGGCTCGCCCATGACGCGGTCGTTGAAGATGAGGCACTCGTTGGCCGCCTCGGGCCAGCGCCCTTCGACCAATTCCAAACGGTTCAGGTAGCTGGCGTCCGACGATGCGATGGTGGCGGCGTCGGTCTGCGTGCTGGCCGCAGCGCTCGGCGAGAGCGAATGGGCGCGCATGACGTACTGCTCGCCGTCCATGGTGGCGAGCACGTCGGCGGAATAGGCCGCCTGCACGCCGGAGACGCCCGGCACCTCCCGCAAGGCCTCGATATCCTCGTCCGTAAGCCCGAGGGTGGAGACCACGCGGATGTCCATGAGGCTCGTGCCGTCGTAGTACTCATCGGCCGCGAGCTTCATGTCGGGCGCCGTCATGCGCAATCCAGCGTAGAAACCCGTGCCCAAAGCCACAATGGCGGCAATGGCGATGAAGCGGCCGAGCGTGTGGCGGATAGAGCGCGCTATGTCCTTGTCGAAGGCCCTCAACGCTACCACTCCAGAACCTCGGCCGACAGCGGATGCTCGTTCAGCTCAACCGAGGCCACCGACCCCTCGCGCACGTGGATGACGCGGTCGGCGATGGCCGTGAAAGCGGAGTTGTGGGTGACGACCACGACGGTGCGGCCTGTATCACGGCAGGTATCCTGCAGAAGCTTCAGGATGGCCTTGCCCGTCTCGTAGTCGAGCGCGCCGGTGGGCTCGTCGCACAAAAGCAGCTTGGGGTTCTTCGCCAGGGCGCGGGCGATGGCCACGCGCTGCTGCTCGCCGCCGGAAAGCTGACCGGGGAAGTTCGCCTTGCGCTCGGACAGGCCCACCGCCGCCAGCACCGCGTCGGCATCGAGCGGATCGCGGCAGATCTGGCTTGCCAGCTCCACGTTCTCGCGCGCCGTGAGATTTTGCACCAGGTTGTAGAACTGGAAGACAAAGCCGATGTCGTGGCGGCGATACTGCGTGAGTTGCTTGCGGTTGAAGGAGCTCACGGGGGCGCCGTCGAGCATGATGGTGCCCGAGGTGGCCGAGTCCATGCCGCCGAGCATGTTCAGAAGCGTCGTCTTGCCGGCGCCCGACGGACCCACGATGACCACGAACTCGCCCTGCTCGATTTCAAAGCTCATATCGCGGACGGCGGCCACTTCCACCTCGCCCATCTGATAGATCTTGCTCACGTCGGCAAACTCAACGAAGGCCATGAATCCTCCCAACTGCGCGCGCCCCTGCAGGAGCGCTTTTCTCTCATCGCTTACGATACACGACACGGCGCGAAAAAGGCGCCCGACGAGGCGCCTTCCGAAAACTTCTACGTTTGCCGCCCTTGGGCTAGAGCACTTCGAAGGTGTGCACGGCGGCCACCGGGGAGGCATCGCCGTCCTCGTTCACCGAGCGCACCTTCATCTGGTAGGCGCCAGGCTCATCCGGCGTCCACGCGAAGGTCCAGGACACCCAGCGCTCGGGCGTGGTGTCGCCCAAATCGTAGCGGGTCCAGTGCCCGCCGTTGTCGAGCGAGAACTCCACCGCGATGATGCGCTTGTCGAAGTCGTGGGCCCATCCAGAAAACTCCATGGGCTCGCCCACGCGACCCACGTACTCGGCCTTGGCCGCCACGTTGGGACGGTTGGTGTAGTCGTGACCGTCGTCGACGAATGGCCCGATGACCGGCGGCACCTCTTCGTTGGTGAAGCGAATCTCGCGGATGTCGCGCACGAAGTACTTGGCCGGCAGCCCCGGCACCCACAGCTGGTTCACCGCGCCCATGACGCCCAAAATGTCCTCGCCGTTCACCTTGTTGGCCACGATGGCGCCGCGCTCGAGCAAAAAGTCGAGCGGAAAACTCTGCTCCATGCCGTCAGCGCCCACAAACGTGACCGTGTTGCATTTCTCCGGCTCACCGGTCACGGTTGCGTTCTCGGCCGTCTCCCTGCGCTCCTCTTCCACACCAGTCCCCTTCCCTAGCTTTTGTCCTGGGGGCATTCTACAAGCTTGACCAGCTCGCCGGACGAATGCACCCCCGTCTTCGTGTAAATCGCATGAACATGCGAGCGCACCGTGGCCACCGAGACCACCAACAGGTCGCTGATCTCACGAGGGCGCTTGTTCTGGGCAAGCAAGCGCAGCACCTCCGCTTCCCGATCGGTGAGCCCGCATTGCGCCGCCAGCGCATCGCATCGCTCCTCCCGGGCTCGCTCGTAGCGGCCACGGGGATCCTCGCGGGGCAGAAGGCCCCATACCGTTTTGGCATAGCGTTCCGAGTTCATATTGAAGGTAACTGCTACCAACAGCACGAATACAGCTGTGCCGATAATACTGAATGCCGCCGTGTCCAGCACCACGTGCTCGTAAACCGTGCTACCGATGAGGTTTCCGAAAAGAAAGCCAATCGAGCGTATGAGAAAGGCCCTGGCAAATACTTGGGAGGGAGCCGCGTCAATGGCGCGGGCGATAACGGAGCAGGCCATGGCAAGCAGAGCGTCGAAGTAGTAGAGGGCGCAAGCCTGCATGACGAGCGCCGGCAGAAATTCCGTGTCGTTGGTAAGCGGGCCCAGGAGCGCGGCGACGCAAACCACGGGGAAGACGAAGCGGTAGAACCGGTTCCAAATGAGCGAGACATCTACGCCTTTTCCGCCCCGGAGCGTAAGGGCGAAAAGCGCCAAGGCGATAAGAGCGCCTGCGATGAACGAAGACACCCTGGAAACCACGCCCAGGGGCAGAGCCAAGGGGATGACATGAAGAAACCCGAACACCGCACCGTAGGCGCCAACGATAACGAACAGGCGGGTACACAATGGAAGGCGCCGACGCAAGGCCACCGTCAACGCGCCGCCCCCTGACGGTGCTTCGCCATCGTCAGGGGGCATCGAACCAGCAGCCTTCGGATTGCCTCGAGACTGGATAGGAGCAAAAACGACTTCGCCGTAAGCGCTCATGAAGCACGAACGCGGCGCCATGGCCCGCACGAGGCACAAGGCGGCCACAATCACAAGGCCCAGATGCAGCAACTCGGAAACAAGCAGTGGCGCTGTAGCCTCTAGCATACTGAAAAGCCCCTGCACAATGAGTGTAGTGAGGCCGACGACGGCCACCACGGTTGTCACGAACAGCCGCGTATCGGCAGCCCAGGCAATTTGGCTTATCGCCACAAAAAACCATGCACCAGCTGCGGCGCCGACGAACTGCACCGCAACGACGACAAAGACGGCGCTGGGCGCGAACAGGCACCAGTAGAAGGCGAGCACATCGACGAGCATCGCGATGAAGAACAGCGTCCAGAACAGACCCTCACGCACAAGGCGAGCGAAGCGGGAGCCACAGACTTGGGTGATGGCATAGCCGAACACGAGACCGAGCGAGTGCGCATCGCAGGAATAGGCGCGGATATTGACCGGCGCTCCCCACAAAGAGGCGAGATCGAGCACCCAGCTGGCCGATTCGTGCATGAGCATAGTCGCCGATATCAGCGCCACGAGCGATGCAACCGCCCACCAGTAGCCGTCGGGGGCTCCGCTCAATATCCTCCGCCCGCGCACCGTCTTACCACTTCCCTCTTCCACGATTAAGCCCCGCCCCCTATCGCTCATGTGCTCTCGCGCATCCGCCCAAGAGCAGCCCCGCGCCTGTGCGAGCAAAATTCTTCCCTGCGGTGCCCCACAAGCTCCATTCATCCGACGTAATCATATCACCAGGTATTTCTTCGAAATCAACAATAGTTGTTGAGATGAGTTCCCAACCTCAACAAACGTTGCTGATTTCTCGCTCGCTTCATCTCCCTAGAGTAGGCGATGCGCATCGGGAAGCAGCATCTCGCCCGTCTGCCGCCCGAGACGCAGCACGAGAAGTCCTCAAAAAAGGAGAAGGAAGGAGAAGAGGATGAAAACACAGGAAAGCAAAGGCACGTCCCGCCTGCTCATGGCCGTGGCCATGGCAGCGACCATCGCCGCCATCGCACTAGCGCTGTGGGGCTGTGCGCCTCAGGCCACCACGACCATGGCAGCCACCGGCGACGAGGCGGGCGACGAGGCGGCCATCGAGCTTATGTACCCCGATTTCACGGACAAGGCGTCCGGGAACTTCAACGACACCTACAGCACCACTGACATGCTGAACGCGGGCAACCGCGGCTGTAACGCATGCCATGAGGATCTGTGGGATGTCATGAACAAGAAGGATGGCTACAACCACATTCTGACCCACGTGGGCTACGATAAGGCCCTCACTTATCAGGACTGCGAGCCGTGTCATCGCGGACACACTGCACTCACCGGCCCGTATCTGGGCGACATGATTCATGCGAGCCACTACGGCAGCAAGGTCTTCCAGGAAGCCAACGGCAACTGCTGGAGCTGCCATGCCATGAACTCTGCCGGCAATCAGGGCGATTACCAGTTGATTCTGTGGGACGACTTTTATGACGATCCGGCGCTGGGCGGCTACCCGAACATCGACGGCAACGAGATGGAACAGAACTGGGTTGATTCCCGCGGCTTCTTCGGCGGCTTCATCAACGGCATGACCCAGGACAGCGAGCCGACAGTCACCGTCAAGCTCGACCAGGCCATCACCGACCACGAGGACGTCTTCATCGTAAACAACTGGGGCGAGGAAGTAACGGAGAAGAACGGCGAGCCCTTCAGCTTCGATGCCGTGTGCGACGAGAACAACACCGTCACCATCAACGGCGTGAAGAACCCCCGCAGCTTCACCAAGGCCGAGCTTGAGGCCATGCCCCAGACCGAGTTCGCCGGCGCGCTGGCCTGCGCCACGAACGGCCGCGGCGGATCGCTCGTGTCCAACATCCCGATGTCCGGCGTCTCCATGAAATACCTCATCGAGCAGTGCGGTGGCCTGGCCGATGGCGTGAACGCCGTCAACGCCGAGTCCTGGGACGGCTGGATGGCCTTCCCGCCCATGGACCTGGAAGCCAGCACCTACACCGAGAACGCCTACATCGTGCTGAAGTACTACGGCGAGGACCTCTCCAAAGACGATGGCGCTCCCATGACGCTCATCACGCTGGGCAACCCCGGTGCCCGTCAGGTCAAGCACATCAAGTCCGTCGACTTCAAGCAGGCCGAGAGCTTCTTCGAGGGCCCGATGATGGCCGAATCCGACGAGCCTTCTCCGAGCTACCCCATCAACGGCATGTGGTTCCAGGAGGACGGCGTGACCGCGAAAGTGGGCGAGCCGATCACCCTGACCGGCGCCGTGTACAGCTGGAACCGCGTCGTGGGCGACCTAGCCAGCGTGAACTTCAGCTTCGATATGGGCAAGACCTGGACCGACGCGAAGATCGCCGACCAGATCACCGACTTCGATCCGTTCCAGTGGGTTACCTACTCCCTGGACTGGACGCCGACCAAAGCTGGTAAATATCAGGTGAAGCTGCAAGCCACCGACGTTGACGGTACCCAGATCAAAAAGCCTGTCACTCTGTTCGTAAACGTCGAGGAATAAGAAGGGACGGTTTGATTGCAATGAAATCTCAGACTATCAGAACGCTCGGCGGCGTCATGAGCGCTGTGGCCCTGGTATCCGGCGGCACCGGTGTGGCCGTAGCCGCTCCGGCCGTTGCCGATGCGGCCCCTACCGCTACAATGGCCGAGAGCGCAACGCCTGCCGCTTCAGCCGATGCTGTGCGTGTTGTCGAGGGCACCTTCGGCTACAGCCAGGATGCCGTCACCTCCAACGCGGAAATCGGCAGCGTTTTCAGCAAAGCGGCGGCTACTCTTTGCGCCTCGCTTCCGACCTATAGCTGCGAGACGGTGAAAGCGGCGGCTATCACCGTCTCCGGACCGACCGCCTCCTTTGAAGCCACCGTTGGCGATATGGCCGAAGACGACGAAGCTACTTCTTACGTGATGGCCTGCTCCTGCGCCACCAATGTGGCCGGCGGCGGCGCCATCGCCAACGCAGAGGTTGAAGGCGTCTCGCTGGCAACCATCGTCCAGATGGCCTGCGCCTAGGTTCGAACCCAACACCCTCCCCCAAGAAGGCCCGGAAGTCCCTTCGCTTCTGGGCCTTCTCTTTGCTCTGTCACCAAATCGCCGCCGACTCAGCATCCGCCTAAAGACAATGCGCTCAAGCTACAGCAAACAGGCGGGAATGACGAGGGTTTCGCTATCGAGGGCGGTAAACTTCTCCGAGGCGCAAACAACAGCCCCCCTGCCGCGCGGCAGAGTTGCGCGATCCAGTGCGATGAAATTGCGTACCATCGACCGGTTGGGGGACGCCGTCTTCTTTATCTCCACCGGATGAAGAACCCCGTCTGCCTCTACCACCAGATCGATCTCCCTCCCATCATGATCTCGATAATAGTAAAGCGGCGCGTCCATTCCGGCGTTCAGAAAGCTCTTCCAAATCTCGGATATCACATAGTTCTCGAAGAAGGCGCCGGCCATGGCACCGGCCTCCATAGTCGCCGCGCTCATCCACTTCGTAAGGTAAGCCACCAGTCCGCAGTCGTGGCAGTACAGTTTCGGAGCCTTCACCGTTCGCTTGAGTTGATTGTTGGAATAGGGATGCAGATAGAAGATGATTCCCGACTTTTCCAGCACCGCTAGCCACGCCTTGGCCTTGTCGGGGCGAATGCCGACATCTCCGGCGATGGATGCCACATTGAGCATCTGCGAGCACCGTGCGGCCACCGCTCGCATGAAATCAACGAATTGCAGCGCGTCGATATTTCCCAGCAATCGACGCACGTCACGCTCGATGTAGGTCTGCAGGTAGCTGCCGTAGAAAATATCGAGGTTGCTGTAGCGCCCCGCATCGACGGCGGGCATAGCGCCCTGGCGCATGGCTTCGAACAACTCGAGCACGCCCTTGGAAGACACCTGCCGTTGGCGATACTTCCAGTAGCTTAAATCCAGCGAGAAGGGAGCGGCAGGGCACCGCTCGGTTTCCCCTTGGGTCAATGAGGAGAGGGGGAGGATGGCCACGCGGCCGGCTAGCGACTCGCCCGCGAGCTCCATAAGGCGAAACTGCTGGGATCCGGTCAGCCAAAACGAACCAGCGGGCGCTCCTTGATCTACCAGCATTTTGATTTGGGAAAACAGCTCGGGCGCATACTGCACCTCATCAATCAACACCGGGGGCTCGTGAATTTGCAGAAACATTGCTGGATCAGAGCTCGCGAGTGCTCGCTCGGTCATGTCGTCCAGCGTGACCGAATTAACAGAGCGGCCCGTTTGCTCGATCACATGCTCAAGAAGCGTCGACTTCCCGACCTGCCGAGGGCCGGTCACGAGCAGAACGGAATACTCTTTCGCTGTAACATCGACGAGCGTCTCTAGGGCACGTGGTATATATTCCATAGTTCTCCTTCGGGTAAAATACGCTTCAAACGTATTTTACCCGAAACCAATATCTTTTGCTCTTTCGCGATTCGCTTCTTCGAGTACGGCGATGTTCCCGTCGATCCCGCACAAAAAAGCCCCGCCTCAAATGAGACGGGGCTTTGCGCCAACCTGCGTCAGCTTGCGCTAGGCGCTGAATACCTCAATGGTCTCGCCCTCGGCCAGGGTAACCATGGCCTTCTTCCAGGTGCGGGTGCGACCCTCCTGGTAGCGGACGCGCTTCGGCTTCGACTTCACGTTCAGGGTGTTCACCTTGACCACCTTCACCTTGAAGATAGCCTCGACGGCCTGGCGAATCTCAACCTTGTTGGCGTCCTTGGCCACCTCGAAGGTGTAGACGTTGTTCTCCATAGCGTCGTAGCTGTGCTCCGTGATGACGGGGCGGATGATGACGTCGCGGGGATCTTTCTCCATTATGCAAGCACCTCCTCAATGCGGGCCAGGCACGGCTCGGCGATGACGAGGGCCTTGTTGTCGACCAGCTCGTAGGTGTTGATATCGCCCACCGGCAGGATGTTCACCTCGGGGATGTTGCGGAAGGACAGGAAAGCCTCGACGTCCTCGTTGCCGATGACGACGCAGATGCGCTTGCCCTCAAGGCCGAGGGCCTTGATGAGCGCCACGGCGTCCTTGGTGCAGGGCTTCTCGAAGTCCATGTCCTTCACGACGATGAGCTCGCCGTCGGCCAGCTTGCCGGAGAGAGCCGAGCGCATGGCCAGCTTGATTTCCTTCTTGTTGACCTTCTGGTCGTAGCTGCGGGTGTGGGGACCGAACACGGTACCGCCGCCAGCCCACTGGGGAGCGCGGATGGTACCCTGGCGGGCACGACCGGTGCCCTTCTGACGCCACGGCTTCTTGCCGCCGCCGCGGACCATGCCGCGGGTGCGCGTGTTGGCGGTGCCCTGACGCCAGGATGCCTGCTGCGCCTTCACGGTGCGATGCATCACAGGCACGTTCGGCTCAATACCGAACACGGCGTCGTTCAAATCGACCGTGCCGGCGGCAGCGCCTTTCACGTCCTTAATCTCAATAGTTGCCATAGTTGCTGTAACTCCTTGTTACCGATCGTTCCAATTAAGCCATGCGAACGCGCACGATGCCGTTCTTGCCGCCGGGCACCGCACCCTTGACCAGGATGAGGTTCTGCTCCTCGTCAACGCGAACAACCTCGAGGTTCTTCACGGTAACGGTGTCGCAGCCCATGTGGCCGGGAAGGCGCAGGCCCTTGAACACGCGGGACGGCGTAGCGCACTGGCCCACGGAACCGGGGGCGCGATGGAAGTGCGCGCCGTGGCCGCCCGGGCCGCCACGGAAGCCGTAGCGCTTCATGACGCCGGCAAAGCCCTTGCCCTTGGACGTACCGGTGACGTCCACTTTCTTCACCTCGGCGAAGGCCGCGACGGTCTGCTCGTCGCCCACCTTGTACTCGCCGGCGTTCTCCACGCGAACCTCGCGCAGGTAGCGCTTCGGCTCGGCGCCCTGCTTATCGAAGTGACCCTGCATGGGCTTGTTCACGCGGCGGGGCTTGATGTAGCCGAAGCCCATCTGCACAGCCTCGTAGCCGTCGGTGTCCACGGTCTTCACCTGGCACACGGTGTTCGGCTCGGCCTGGATGACGGTGACCGGGACGATGCGGTCCTGGTCGTCGAAGATCTGGGTCATGCCGATCTTCTTGCCGTAGATAGCGTTAATCATGTCCCAAACCTCCTTACAGCTTGATCTCGATGTCAACGCCAGCGGGAAGGTCGAGACGCATCAGGGAGTCAACCGTGTTGGGGGTCGGCTCCAGGATGTCGATGAGGCGCTTGTGGGTGCGCATCTCGAACTGCTCGCGGGAGTCCTTATTCACATGGGGACCGCGGATGACGCAATACAGGTTGCGCTCAGTCGGCAGCGGAATAGGACCGGAAACCTTGGCACCCGTCTTCTGGGCGGTATCGACGATGAGGCGCGTGGACTGATCCACGATCTCATGATCGTATCCCTTGAGGCGGATGCGAATCTTCTGACTTGCCACTTACTTTACCTCCAAATAGAAGTTACCGCGGACGCCCTAGGCGTTGCCGCCGGCCTTGCTGATAATCTCGTCCTGCACGGACTTGGGCACCGGCTCGTAGGAGTCGAACTGCATGGTGTACACGGCACGGCCCTGAGTACCGGAACGCAGGTCGGTCGCGTAGCCGAACATGTTGCCCAGCGGGACCTTCGCCTCGATGACGACGGCAGAACCGCGCTGCTCCTGGCCCTGGATGAGGCCGCGGCGGGACGGGATGTCGCCCATGACAAAGCCCGTGTACTCCTCGGGAGTCTCGACCTCGACGGCCATGACCGGCTCGAGGATGACCGGGTTGGACTTGCGCAGGGCGTCCTTGATGGCCATGGAGCCGGCCACCTTGAAGGCAGCCTCGGAAGAGTCAACGTCGTGGTAGGAGCCGTCGATGAGCTCGACCTTCACGTCCTCGACCGGATAGCCGGCCAGAACACCGGAGTTCAGCGCCTCCTGGATGCCCTTGTCGATGGACGGGATGTACTCCTTGGGAACCACGCCGCCGACGATCTTGTTGACGAACTCGTAGCCCTTGCCCGGCTCCTGGGGGTACATGTTGATGACCGCATGGCCGTACTGGCCGCGACCACCGGACTGGCGGACGAACTTGCCCTCGGCGTTCATGACCTCATGGCCCGGACGCTCGCGGTAGGCAACCTGGGGCTTGCCCACGTTAGCCTCGACCTTGAACTCGCGCAGCAGGCGGTCGATGATGATCTCGAGGTGCAGCTCGCCCATGCCGGCGATGATGGTCTGGCCGGTCTCGTGGTTGGTGGACACGCGGAAGGTCGGGTCCTCCTCGGCGAGCTTGGCGAGTGCCACGCCCATCTTGTCCTGCTCGGCCTTGGTCTTCGGCTCGACGGCGATGTCGATAACCGGGTCGGCGAACTCCATGGACTCCAGGATGACCGGAGCGTTCTCGGCGCACAGGGTGTCACCGGTGGAGGTGTCCTTCAGGCCCACGACGGCGACGATGTCGCCAGCGGCCACGGCGTCGATGTCGACGCGCTGGTTGGAGTGCATCTGCAGAAGACGGCCGATGCGCTCCTTCTTGTCCTTCGTGGCGTTCAGCACGTAGCTGCCGGCATCCAGCTGGCCGGAGTACACGCGCAGGTAGGTGAGCTTGCCCACGTAGGGGTCGGTCATGATCTTGAAGGCCAGAGAGGAGAACGGGGCCTTCGGATCGGCCGGGCGCTCCTCTTCCTCGCCGGTCTCGGGATTGGTGCCCTTGATGGCGGGAATGTCAACCGGGGACGGCATGTAGTCGACCACGGCGTCGAGCAGCTCCTGCACGCCCTTGTTCTTGTAGGCGGAGCCCACGAACACGGGATTGATCTTGCAGGCGATAACGCCCTTGCGGATGGCGGCCTTCAGCTCCTCGACGGAGACTTCCTCCTCCATGAGGACCTTCTCCATGAGGTCGTCGTCGCAGTCAGCGGCGGCCTCGAGCAGCTCCTGGCGATAGAGAGCGGCGTCCTCGGCGAACTCGGCCGGAATCTCGGCCATGGGCTCGGGATAGGTCATGCCCTTGTCGTCGGCCTTGAAGTCCCACGCGGTCATGGTCACCAGGTCGACGATGCCCCAGAAGTTGTCCTCGGCGCCCATGGGAACCTGAGCGGCGACGGCGTTGGCATCCAGGCGGTCGCGCATGGTCTGGATGGCGTGGAAGAAGTCGGCGCCCACGCGGTCGTACTTGTTGATGAAGGCGATGCGGGGAACGCCGTAGCGCTCGGCCTGGCGCCACACCGTCTCGGACTGCGGCTGCACGCCGGCGACGGCGTCGAACACAGCGACCGTGCCGTCCAGAACGCGCAGGGAGCGCTCCACCTCGGCCGTGAAGTCCACGTGGCCGGGGGTGTCGATGATCTGGAAGCGGTACTCCTTGCCGTCGGACGCGCCGCCGGGGTACTTCCAAAAGCAGGTGGTGGCTGCAGCGGTGATGGTCACGCCGCGCTCCTGCTCCTGGACCATCCAGTCCATGGTGGCAGCGCCGTCGTGTACCTCGCCGATCTTATGAGTTTTGCCCGTGTAGTAGAGGATGCGCTCGGTCGTGGTGGTCTTGCCTGCATCGATGTGGGCCATGATGCCGATGTTGCGCGTATCCCTCAGATCGATTTTAGCCATATATCTTCACCAGCCTTAGAAGCGATAGTGCGAGAACGCACGGTTAGCCTCGGCCATCTTGTACATATCCTCGCGCTTCTTCACAGCGGCGCCGGTGTTGTTGGAGGCGTCGATGATCTCGTTGGCGAGACGCTCGCGCATGGTGTGCTCCTTGCGCTTGCGGGAGAAGTCGACGATCCAGCGGATCGCCAGGGTGGTGGCGCGACGGGAGTTGACCTCCATCGGCACCTGGTAAGTGGCGCCGCCCACGCGCTTCGGCTTGCACTCGAGGGTGGGGCGGACGTTGTCCATGGCCTTCTTGAACACGGTCAGCGGATCTTCGCCGGTCTTTTCCTGGACCAGGTCGAAGGCGCCGTAGACGATGTTCTCGGCGATGGACTTCTTGCCGTCAAGCAGGACCTTGTTGATCAGCTGCGTGACGAGACGATTGTTGAACTTTGCGTCCGGCTGCGTTTCGCGGCGGACTGCTGCTGCACGACGCGGCATGTAGTTACTCCTTTTGCTTCTGCGCGCTTCGGGACGTTTTCTCGGCGTCCATTAGGTCGGTGGGGCTTCCTACCCCGACGTTTCCGGCCCGCGCGTCTTAACGAACGTTATTTCGGGCGCTTGGCGCCGTAGCGGCTGCGGGCCTGCTTGCGGTTGTCAACCGCAGCGCAGTCGAGCGCCGCGCGGATGACCTTGTAACGGACACCGGGAAGGTCCTTTACACGGCCGCCGCGGATGAGCACCATGGAGTGCTCCTGGAGGTTGTGGCCCTCGCCGGGGATGTAGGCCGTAACCTCCATACCGTTGACGAGACGCACACGGCAGACCTTGCGAAGAGCCGAGTTCGGCTTCTTGGGGGTCGTGGTGTACACGCGGGTGCACACGCCGCGCTTCTGCGGGTTGCCCTTGAGCGCCGGGGTCTTCGACTTGTCGACCGTCTTCTTGCGGCCCTTGCGGACCAGCTGGTTAATTGTAGGCAAGACTCTTTTCCTTTCCTTTTTCCACGGACTTGCACTGCACAAAACAAGCGCCTCTAAGAGGCGCGACGGGGTATGTTACGAGGGTTCCCGCTGTGTGTCAAACGCCACGCACCCGGGCGTATCCATACCCTCCGGCGAGCGGCACAATTTGTTCACAAATGCTTTGCGACGGGGTGAGATTTAGTCCATCTCGCCTCTTTTTGCCCAGTTTTCCGCAAGCCTGTGACCTGGCATTATCATATGTTTTGCCTGGTCAGAAAGTTGGCCAATTTTGCGCGATTTGGACAATCCCGCTCGCACTTCACCGAGCGACCGCGCAACCCTAGTCTTCATCTATCCCCTCATCGCCGAAGGTGCTCACAAGATCGATGAGCTCGGCCTTGGAATGAACGCCGAGCTTCTGGTAAATGTGCCGACGGTGGGTGATGGCCGTGCCCTCGGCGATGAACAGCGCCTCCTGGACGCGTCCCAGCCCGTGCCCGCGGGCCAGAATTCCCAGCACCTCTGCTTCTCGCTCGGTCAGCGCGTGGGCCTCGGCCACAGCGGCGACTCGCTCGTCGAATGGCGTGTCATCATCGGAGGGCTCGGTCTCTTTGCCGCCTGCAGCCGTTACGGCCCTTTTGTAGGCCCGGGCCAGACTTCCGCGCGTAAGCACTACGTCAGACGCGATAACGGCGAGCACCATGGCGGCGATGGCCGTCACGCTCACATGGCCCTGGATATCGAGGCTCTCCATCATAAGCGCCAGGCTCGACCCCGAAGCCGCGCCCAAGGCAAGTGCACCTAAGGCCACGCCCCACACAAGAGCAAAAGGCGCGTGAATTTGCCCGGCCGCCTCGGCCGCGACTCCCGCCATTAAAGATAGGTATATCCACAGGGCCACCGCCGAGGCCCCCATGGCAAAGCGCAGCGAAAACTCGCTTCCGGCATCGAAGGGATAGAAGGCCACGAGTATCGGAATGGCCGCGAAACGCAGAATGAGCAGCCAGCTGAACCCCTGCTTCAGCACCGCTTTCGCCACAAGCACGGCCACGAGCGCGACAACGATGCCGCCAAGGCTCAAAAGCCATGTCCACGGCAGCGCGTGGCCGTGACGCGCAATGAGAAACTGAGTGATCATCATGGCGAAGACGAGACCGAACAGTCCGTAGGACACGGCAATGCGGGCAAAGGCCCCTCTCAGCCGCGTCGCCGGCAAAAGAGCCCCTGCAAGACTCGCACCGCGAGACGCCGACGCCATGAACAGCGCGCTGGAGGCAACCGAGAGCACGATGACCGCCACAAGCAGAGACCAATGGATGCCCATGGACTGAGCGAAGGCCGCCAGCAGACAGGCAGCAATCACAATGAGAAAGGACGCCTGGGAGCGCGCGGGAGGCTCCAGCTGCCCGAAGCGCTCGCTCCATACCATGGAGAGCAAGCCGCTGCCCAGGCCGAGCAGCGCGCCGGACACGATGCGCAAAACCGCGACTGCCACCGAGCCGTCCTGCTCGGGAACAAGCAGAAGCGCCGCGCCAACGATGGCCGCCAGTGTTCCCGCAAGCGCCCCGTAAACGCCCCGGGCCCACTCCCCTCTCCAGCGGGCGAAGGACGCCCCGCACGCCGTCGCCCCTAAAGCGACAAGATAAGAGAAGAGAAGGGGATTCAGCCCCGACAGCGCCAGAGCGCCGCCGCGATACATATCGGCGATCACGCCGACAACGGGAAGCCACGTTTGGGCACCGACGCACCCGATAACTACCAAAAGCACGCCCTTTGCAGAAGCGCCTCCCAGCCCCTGAGACGGCAGCACGCTGTCATCCTTCGTCATTCCTACCATCACCGACCCTCCCGTATCCATGTGCGGTCAAGGGCAGTATAGCAAGGGCATGGCCGAT
Organism: Adlercreutzia shanghongiae; assembly: GCF_035830635.1. NCBI lineage: Bacteria > Bacillati > Actinomycetota > Coriobacteriia > Eggerthellales > Eggerthellaceae > Adlercreutzia > Adlercreutzia shanghongiae. The sequence goes on from NZ_JAYMFI010000001.1 coordinate 131,850, forward strand.
AGCCGACCACAATCCCGCCTCCGTCATCCCGCATCCCATCTGGGCTTTCATCCCTTTCAGATGACAGGGCTCCACCAAAATAATCTGTTGCGCCCCGCGAAGCATCGGCTTTGGATGATGGCATTTCGGTATCGGGGGCGCACAATGCCGCCCATCGGATTCAATCCGGCGGGACGACGAGAGAGCCGCCGGAGCCACTTGGAAGGAGAGGAACATGGCTCACGCATCCCTGCGCAAGATCGCCCTTGCCTCCGCCGTCGCGGGCGCCATCGCGCTCATGTCCCTGGGGACGGTCGGCTGCGCCCCGAAAACGGCAGATCTCAGCGAAACGGGCACGGACTCGCAGACAGAAGCCAATGAGGGCGCCGTAATGACGGGGGACTTCACGTTCTCGGCAGACGCGGACTGCGCCACCTGCCACAGCACCGAGGGCGACTCGCTCAACGACGCGACCATGCCCGCGGCCAACCATGCGACGCAGGAGTGCACTACCTGCCACAGCGACATCGACGGCCTCACGACGGCCCATGACGGCGTGCAGTTCGGAGACAAGACACCCAAGCGCCTGAAGAAGACCGCCATCGATGACACAGCCTGCTTCAACAGCGCCTGCCACGGCAGCCAGGAGGACCTGGCCGCCAAGACCGAGGCCTGCGCCATCCTCACCGACACCAACGGCACCGTGGTGAACCCCCACGCCCTGCCCGAGAACGAGGACCACACGACCGTCGACTGCGGCAGCTGCCACAGCATGCATTCCGACGACGCCATCGATGACACGGCTAAGAAGGCCTGCAAGGGCTGCCACCACATGGACGTCTACGAGTGCAACACCTGCCACGAGTAGAAAACACGTCATTTCATTGATTCCGGTTCCGCCCGGCCCCGTCAACCCCTCCCTCAGCGGGGCCCGGGTGCGGCCATTCCAAACTCAGCATCGTCCGCATTGGCGCGGATGACATAGCAAGCCTTATTAAGGAGGAAAACATGGAGGAAGTATCTCGCCGTTCTTTTCTGAAGGGCTCCGCCCTGGCTGCCGCCGGTGTCGCCGGCACCGCCGCCCTGGCCGGATGTGCCGGCAACGACGCCGCGCTCTCTGAGACCGGCAGCACCCCCGAGTGGATGCCCGAGGCCTGGGACTACGAGACCGACGTTTTGGTGATCGGTTACGGCGGCGCGGGCCTGTGGGCCGGCATCACCGCCTTTGACGAGGGCGCTCAGGTTCTCTACCTGGAGAAGTCGCCGTTCCGCGGTGGCGGATCCTCGTCCATCAACATGGGCCAGTGGACTGCGCCCCACGACGCGGACGCTGCCGCCCAGTTCGCCTTCGAGGCCTTCCACGGCCAGACCCCCATGGAGGTCTGCCAAGCTTGGGGCGAGGAGGCCGTGCAGAACCCCGACTACGCCGACGAATACGGCCTCGAGTACACCCTGGGCGACAGCCCCCGTGCCGAGTACAATATCTTCACCGGCTACGAGGAGATGTACGTCGGCTCCGGTGACGGCTACGGCGCTGGCTTCTTCGAGGCCATGGACCAGCATCGCGCCGACCGCGGCATCGAGGTGCTGTTCGACTGCCATGACGAGGAGCTCATCCAGAACCCCATCACCAAGGAGATTATCGGCTGCTACACCCTCATGGGCACCGACGAGACCCCCAAGGCCGTGAAGGCCTCCAAGGGCGTCATCCTGTGCACCGGCGGCTTCGAGTTCAACGAGGAGCTGCAGGCCAAGTACTTGAAGTGCTACCCGATGCGTGGCTTCTACGGCTGGAAGTACAACACCGGCGACGGCATTACCATGGCCCAGAAGGTGGGCGCCGATCTGTGGCACATGCAGCAGGTCTGCGGCGGCGACGACGCTTGGTTCGACGATCCGGAGATCGTTCCCGGCGGCGTGTCCGTGGGCAGCCCCACCCCCAACTACATCAAGGTGAGCCGTCTCGGCGAGCGCTGGGGCAATGAGGAAATCTTCAGCCCCCACGGCGGCTGGAAGCCCTACGCCAACTTCGATGAGGAGATCTGCGACTTCGACCGCATCCCCTCTTGGTACATCTTCGACCAGACCTCCTTCGACGGCGGCTCCTGGGGCGGCATGGTCGGCGGCGCGGCTACCGAGAACGGCGGCATGGGCATCGGGTATATGACCGAGGGACTCGATCCGGAGCTCGGCGGCTGGGCCGGCTGGTCCGCCGACAACAAGTGGGAGCTTGAGCGCGGCTGGATCACCACCGGCGCCACCCTGGACGAGCTGGCTGCCAACATCGCCGCCAGCAAGTGGGACGACAAGATGGACGCCGAGAAGCTGAAGGCCTCGGTCGCCCGCTGGAACGAGCTGTGCGACAAGGGCGTCGACGAGGACTTCGGCCGCGAGCAGCTGGCCAAGGTGGAGACCGGCCCGTTCTACGCCATCCCGCTGTATCCGGGCATCTGCAACACCATCGGCGGCGCTCGCCGCAACGAGAACGCCAACATCGTCGACCCGAGCGGCAACCCCATTCCGCGCCTGTACTCCGCCGGCTCGTTCGGCAACATGAACGGCCACACCTACGCCATCACCGGCGGCAACGGCTCCGAGAACTGGTGCGTCGGTCGCATCGCCGGCCGCAACGCCGCTGGCCTTGAGTCCTGGGACGCTACGGCCGAGGCCTAAGTTTCAGCCCAGCGCAAGCAAGCACAAGCGGGCCCGCTCGTGAGGGCGGGCCCTTTTCTTAACGAGAGAGGGAGGAGGGGCCCTGTGACTCAGCTCGAGTTTTCCGTTCCCTACAACGGGGACGCCGACACGCTCAAGCGCCTTATCGCCCTTCAGGGGCGGGGCGGCAACACCATCCGCGAGATCTACCTGAACGCTCCCCAAGCCATCACCGGCTCGGGACGCGTCGGAAACGTGACGACCTTGGACGAGTTCGTCGAAGTGGTCAGAGCCATTCGCGAGGCGGGCATCCGCGTCGACATCACGATGAACTCCACCTGCGACGGCGGGGACTGGTACGAGAAGGAGACCCTCGATCGTCAAATCGGCTTCATTCGCGACATGCACGAGCAGCATGGCGTGGAGGCAGTCACGCTGGCCAACCCCTTCCTCATCGAGCAGGCGCGCAAGGCGTGCCCCGACCTGGAGATCAGCGCCTCGGTTCTCGCCGACATCGACTGCTTCTCCCGCGCCGAGGCCTTCGCGCTGGCGGGGGCCAATACCATGACGGTGGACACGAGCATCAATCGCGATCTGAAGCTCTTGCGGCAGATTCACGAGAAGCTCGGCGTAGAGCTCAAGCTCATGGTGAACGAGGGCTGTCTGAACAAGTGCCCCTTCCGCAAGTTCCACATGAACCTGATCTCGCACAAATCCCAAGAGGAGCGCGACGAGGGAACCTCTTTCTCCTTCGCCTGCGGCGACATCATCGGGCGAGACGCCGGGCAGATTTTCAAGTCGAACTGGATCAGGCCCGAGGACCTGCGGCGCTACGAGGGCATCACGCGCTTCTTCAAGATCGTCGGCCGCGACATGATGCCGAGCAAGGTGCTTCGCTGCGCGAAGGCCTACCTGGGCGAGTCCTATGACGGCAACCTCTTCGACCTGCTCTGCAGCTCCATCGGCTACTATGGCATCGAATTTCGCGCCCATATCGACAACAAGGCGCTGGACAAGACGAACTTCTTCAAGCGCACCTCCACCTGCAACCGCCAATGCCAGCGCTGCACCTACTGCGCGGATCTGGCCGACGATCTGCTCGGATACGGTTGGATCACGCGCGAGATGCTGGAGGACATGGGCCAGACGCAAATGATCGCCGCCATTGAGGCGCAGTTCGGAGGCACCTATCCCGTCTGCCGCTCCTATTCGAAAACCCCTCTCGAGAACCCCTTTCAATCCCTGTAACGGCAAGGAGGAACCCTATGTCTACGCAAATCAGAACCTGGACCGAGCGCTGTAACGCCGAGGGCGAGCCCTTGCGCTGGGATCTGGCCATCAACGATCGCCCCGTCCCGGGCGGCTACATCGAGAAGACCGCCAACGGCTTCGAGATCCACTACCCCCACCTCGCGCCCAAGACGCTTGACACCCTGGACGAGGCGAAGCGCCGTCTGGAGCTGGCGCCCCCGATTTCGGCGGCGGGGCTTAAGGTGGAGAAGATGGCCGGGGAGGGCAGCGACCTCATCTCTTCTACCGAGGCCGGCGAGATGCTCGGCGTGAGCCGCTTCCGCGTGAATGCCATGGTGGCCTCCGGCGTGTTGCCTGGACGTCGCGAAAACGGCAAGATTCTCGTCGATCGCGCCGCCGTGGAGCGCAAAGCCGCCCAGGGAGCCACCGAAGGACCGCAGGGGAAGTTCGCGAACCTCTTCTTGTTCTACGCCCCTGCCGGCGAGCGCACGCAGTATATGGCCGAGCTTGAGGCCGATGACGCTGATGCCATCGAGCGCGCCCGCGCTTTTGCCCAGGAGGTCATGGAAGACGAGAGCGAGGACGCCGTGGAGGTGCGCGACTACCTGCGCATGCGCAACTTCCTGCGCAACCATGAGAATGAGTTCGAGTTCTCCCGCACCGCCTTCGCCGATCTTACCCAGGAGCGCGGCAAGCGCGTTTCACTGCGCACCCCCGAGGTCGTCGCCTAGGAGACAGACGCTGTCCATATCGGCCTTTTTTGTCCAGTTTTCCGCAAGCCCGTGACCCGGCATTACTGCATGTTTCACCTGGTCAGAAAGTTGGACAATTATGCGCGATTTGGGCAGCTTCTTCCCGAGCACTTCGCGGGGCTCCGCACCCGTCGGAGCCCCGCGTGCACTGGGAGTCCCCGAGCGCCCTTGCGCTTACGCAGCGTACTCAGCAATGATGGCCTCAACATAGCGGGCCATATTCTGAAGGTCCTCCACGAGGATGTACTCGTCCACAGAGTGGAAATTGGCCATGCCGATGCCGAGGGTAATGGCATCGGCGCCTTTGGTGCCGAGCACGTTGGCGTCAGCGCCGCCGCCGGAGATGGCGTGGCGGGTCGCAAGGCCGCAGGCAGCAGCGGCCGCTTCCAAGTGAGCGACAAGAGCGTCGCCGGGCTCGTGCACAACCGCTGGGTAATCGAGCTCCCAGGCCACCTCCGCCGTACCGCCGAGCTGCGAGGCGGTCTCTTCCAAAGCGCGCGTCATAGCGTCGCGCTGGGCCAGCACGCGATCCTCATAGAGCGAGCGGCACTCCCCCTCCAGGGTCACGGCGGCCGGCACGATGTTCACGGCCACGCCGCCCTCGATGCGCCCCACGTTGGCCGTCGTGCATTCGTCGATGCGCCCAAGGGGCATGGCGGCCACCGCAGCCGAGGCAATCTGGATGGCCGAGACGCCGCACTCCGGCTCGACGCCCGCATGGGCTGCGCGCCCGTGAATGCGAGCCCGCAGCGTCCAATGGTAGGGCGCGCCCATGATGAGCGAGCCCGGCGCACCGTCGGCATCCAGCACGAACAGCGGCAGTGCGCCCCCAGCGCCCGCCGCATTCAGCAGCGCCTCGTATTCCGTGCCCCGCGATGCCGCCGGCACGTCATCCGGCCACACCAGGGCATCCTCGGCTAGGGCAGACGAGCCCAGTAGGCTCTGCTCCTCGCAGGTGGTAAGCAGTACCGTGATATCTGGCCGCGCGGCGCCATCCTCCAGCGTGGCGCGAACTCCCTCGAAGATAGCCGCGATGCCCGCCTTGTCATCGGCAGACAGAATCGTATCCCCCGCCGAGCAGACCACCTCGGCCATGCGGCACGTGACGTCGTCGCAAATATGGCGCCGCTCGATAACAGGCTCGATACCCGCGCAGGGCTTCACCGTGTCCAAGTGCGCTGAAAATGCCACGCGCCCCGGCACCGTGCCCGGCAGATGCGCGATAAGGTTGCCCGTATCCGACCCGGTTTCCGCCGCCGAGGCGTCGAAGGTCACCGAGAACCCCATCTCCGCCAGCTTACCCGCGCAATAAGCCGCCATCGGCGCCTCATGCCAAGAGGGGCTCTCGACAACCACCATCTCCAAAAACGAGTCCAGCACGCGATCGGGGTTCATAGGGTTCCTTCTTTCAGTAAAGCAAGTTGGTAAAGCAGCGGGAGGGGCGACGGGGCTGTCGGCGATCCTCTCTGAACACTATAAAGAAAAAGCGACCGAAGGTCGCCCGTTAAATACATGAAGGAGCGAAGCGCCTGAAGCCGAAGGCTGAATAGCGAAGCGGGAGGAGCGACGATAGCCCCGTCGCCCCTCCCGCGGACAACCAAGTTTAGCTTGCCAGAATCGGCGCCGCCACCTGCTTTTTGCGGGACAGCACGCCCGGCATCCAGTTGCCGCCCTCGCAGCACTCGATATCAAAGACGCGGTTCACGCGGGAGGCGTCGCCCTCGACGATGAACTGCGAGCCCTCGGCCAGGATGTCGGTGACGAGCAGCAGGGCGAACTCGTAGCCGCCCTCTTCCACGAGCTTCTTCATGTGCTCGCGAATTTCGGCCTCGCGGGCCATGACCATAGGCAGGTCGACCGTCTCGCGCTGGGCGATGAGCACGGTGACATCGTCGCTTACCTTGAATTCCTTAGAGTCGGCCTCCACGAGCTTGTTGATGGGCATCTTGTCCTCGCCGCCGCGGGTGCGGAAGATGTCCATGCCGTATTCCACCGCGTCGATGCCGAGCTTGTTGGCGAGAAAGTTCACCTGGTCGACGTCTACCTGAGTGCAGGTGGGGCTCTTCATGATGACCGTATCGGTGAGGATGGCCGACAGCAGCACGCGAGCGATGGAGTCGGGCAGCTCGATACCGGTCTGGCGGAACTGCAGGGTGACGATGGTGGCCGTGGAGCCGATGGGGAGGTTCAAGAAGAGAATGGGGTTGGCCGTGGTCACGTCGGCAATGCGGTGGTGGTCGATGATCTCGACGACGTCGGCGTTCTCGATGCCGGGGGCCGCCTGGCCGATCTCGTTGTGATCGACGAGGATGACCTGCTGCTTGACCTCTTCGCCGTCGCGCTCGACGGGGTTCACGTTCTCAATGAGCACGGGCTCGGCGATGTCGTTCTGCTCCAAAATCCAAGCGCTCTCCACGGGCAGCGGACCCAAGCGGGCGGGCACGTACTCGACGGCATCGGATTCGCCATCGCGGGCGGCCAACGCGTTCTTCAGATGCGCATAGCCCACGGCAGCGGCAATGGAGTCGTTGTCGGGGTTGCGGTGGCCCACGACGAGAATCTTGGAAGACATGAATTCCCCTTTCTCACCAACTTACGGTTTTGAGGCAGTATACCGCGCCCGTGCAAGGAAGGCGATGGGCTATGATAGGCTTCTTCGATAAAATGGAGTCTTAAGCCTGCCGTGCGGAAGCTCAAGACTCCCCGATGGCCGGCCGCCAAGATGCCGGCAAGCGGCGAGAGAAGGAGCGCGCATGAAGACCTACGGACTTCGGGACATCATCGGGCCTATCATGGTGGGCCCGTCCAGCTCGCATACGGCCGGCGCCCTGCGCATCGCCTCCATGGCGCGCAAGCTCTTCGGCGGCACGCCCCATGCGGTTACCTTCACACTTTACGGGTCTTTTGCCGCCACGGGCAGCGGACACGGCACCGACAAGGCGCTTGTGGCCGGCATTATCGGCCTGGAGGCCGACGACCCGAACGTCGCCCGCTCTTTCGAGCTGGCTGAAGCTCAGGGCGTGGCCGTGGAAACCGTGTGGGACACCGCGACCGAAGTAGATCACCCCAACACCGTCGACGTCGTCTGCAAAAGCGACGACGGGCACTCCGTGGAGATGCGCGGCGTTTCCATCGGCGGCGGCGCGGCGGTCATCCGGCGCATCAACGGCATCGACGTGGATATCTCCGGCGAGCACACGAGCGTGGTGGTGCACCAGCACGATGTGCGCGGCGTGCTGGCGCACATCTCCTCAGTACTGGCCGACCACGACATCAACATCGCTACCGTGAATTTGCACCGCACCAAAAAGCGCGGCGACGCCTTCACCGTTATGGAAACCGACGACGACGTGAACCCCAAGGTGCGCGGGCAGCTGCTCGACCATCCGGCCATCTTGGGCGCCCGGGTTATTCCCGCCATGTCAGTCACCGATGGCGCATCCGTACCCGTGCCCGACGACGCCGAGGACGCGTTCGCCCGCTGGAACTACGCATCCGGGGCCGAGCTCCTGGCCCTGTGCGAGCGGGAGGGCTGCACCATCGCCGAGGCCTTCCGCGCCCGCGAAGAGGCACTGTGCGCCAGCGTGGGCGTGGCAGCCGACGTTGACGCCTACTTAGACCGCGTGCTCTCCGTCATGGACGCGGCGGCCACAACGCCCATCGAGCATCCGGAACGGTCCATCGGCGGACTTATCGGCGGCGAGGCGGCGAAAGTGACGGCGGCTATGGCGGCCAAGGGCGAGCGGGCGCTCATGGATCCGCTAACAGCCAAAGCCTGCATTTACGCTCTAGCGACGCTGGAGACCAACGCAAAGATGGGCATCATCGTGGCGACGCCCACGGCCGGCTCTTCCGGCGTGCTGCCCGGCGTCATGCTCGCCCTGCGCGATGAGCGCGGCTATTCTCATGAAGAGCTGCGCGAGGGCATTCTGGCGGCGGCGGCCGTGGGCTACATCATCGCCCGCAACGCCAGCGTGTCCGGCGCCGAGGGCGGCTGCCAGGCCGAGGTGGGAAGCGCTGCGGCCATGGCGGCCGCCGGCGCCGTTACCATCGCCGGCGGCACGCCGACCCAGGCCCTCGATGCAGCCTCGAACGTGATTCAATGCCTGCTCGGCCTTGTATGTGACCCGGTAGGCGGCCTGGTAGAACTTCCCTGTCAGAAGCGCGACGCCACGGCGGCGCCGACGGCCCTCATCTGCGCCCAGATCGCCCTGGCCGGCGTGAGCAACCTCGTGCCCTTCGACGAGAACGTCGCCGTCATGGACAAGGTGGGCCGCGACATGCCCATGGAGCTGCGAGAAACCGCCCGCGGCGGCATCGCCGCGGCACCTTCGGCCTGCAGCTTCTGCGCGGGGTGCTAGGCCGTATTTCAACGAACCGACTCCTGGTAAACGATGGCGCTTAAGCCAAGCTAGCCGATCTTCACGATGGGGGCGTAGTCCTTCAAGAGCTTCTTGGTCTGGCCGGTCTTGGCGAACTTCACATGCAAGGTGTCGCCATCCACCTTCACCACGGTGCCGCGGCCGAAGGTCTTGTGGTCCACGGCGTCGCCGGCGGCGAAAGTGGCGCGCGCGGCGGCCTTCTTGCCCGCATTCGGGTTCACCCCCGCGCCGATGCGGCCCGAGCCGCCGCTCTCCCGCGAGGCGGCAGGCGCGTTCGTGGCCGCCCGGCCGCTGCCGGTGGCCGCACGGTACTCGGCGAAGGAGCGCCCCTGCGCCCCTGACGCGCTGGAGCGGCCGAACACGCGGCCCTCCCCCGCCTCGGTGCCCGAGCCGGCGATACCCCGGCGACTTCCGCGCTTCTCCCAGCCCGTGCCGGAAAAGCCCGCCGACCCCAGGCCGCTCGTCTGGCGCAGCTCGCTCGGGATCTCCCCGATGAATCGCGACACCGGGTTCGCGTGGGTCTGGCCGAAGATCTGGCGCTGCTGGGCGCAGGTGAGCGTGAGGCGCTTGCGGGCGCGGGTGATGGCCACGTAGGCCAAACGGCGCTCTTCCTCCACCGCGGCCGCATCGCCCACCGAGTTCATGTGCGGGAACAGCGTCTCCTCCATGCCGGCCACCCACACGCAATCGAATTCCAGACCCTTGGAGGAATGCACGGTCATGAGGGTAACGGCCTGGCCGTCCTCGGTCACCGTGTCCAGATCGGTGCGCAGGCGCACCCATTCGATGAAGTCGGCCAAAGAATCGCCGCGCAGCACACGCACAGGCTCGGCCGTCTCGTCCTCGCCCACCGTCGGCGCGGCAAAGTCGGATTCTTCTGCATCGTGGGTCTGCACGAACTCGTCCACAACGCCCAGAAACTCCTGGATGTTTTCGACACGACCGCGGGCCTCGTCGGTGCCCTCGTCCTGCAGCGCGCGGATAAGCCCGGCCTTGTCGATAATCATCTCCACGACTTTGCGCAAATCGCCACCGTAGGTGGCGCCGTCTTTGATGACCTGCACGAATTCGCCCACCGACTTGCGCGTGGAAGCGCGAATCTCCGGGTCGATGATGGCCAGCTCCGCCGCCGTGAGAAAGGGCATGCCCATTTCGCGGCCGTACTGGTCGATGCGCTCGATGGTGGTCTTGCCGATGCCGCGCTTCGGCACGTTGATGACGCGCTTGGCGGCGATGTCGTCAGCCGGATTCACCACCAGCGTGAGATAGGCCATGACATCGCGAATCTCGGCGCGGTCGAAGAAGCGCGTGCCGCCGACGATGCGGTAGGGCACCCCCGCCCGCAGCAGCATATCTTCCAACATGCGCGACTGGGCGTTGGTGCGGTAGAACACGGCCATGTTGTTGTAGGAGACGCCCTCGGAGCGGCGCCGGTCAATCTCGCCGGCAATCCAGCGGCCCTCGTCGCGCTCGTCGGTAGCCATGTACACCGCGATTTTCTCGCCATCACCCATGGCCGTGAACAGCCGCTTCTCCTTGCGATGCTGGTTGTTCGCGATAACCGCGTTGGCCGCAGCGAGGATATTGCCCACACTGCGGTAGTTCTGCTCCAGCTTCACGACCCGCGCCTCGGGGTAATCGCTCTCGAATTCCAAGATGTTGCGCAGATCGGCGCCGCGCCACGAGTAGATGGACTGGTCGTCGTCGCCCACGACCATGATGTTGCGGTGCTTGGCCGCGAGCAGCTGGGTAATGGCGTACTGGGCGCGGTTGGTGTCCTGATACTCGTCCACCATGAGGTAGCGGAAGCGGTCCTGATAAGCCTCGCGCACGTCCTCGCGATTCTTCAGCAGAAGGTAGGCGTACAGCAAAAGGTCGTCGAAATCGAAGGCGTTGGCCGCGCGCAGGCGCGCCTGCAGACGCTCGTAGACTTGCTGGGCCACCTTCCCCACCGGATCGTGGGCCTCAAAATTCCCCGGCACAATCAGATCGTTCTTCGCTTGGGAAATGCGGTTCATGAGGGCGTTTACCGGGAAGCGCTTCGGGTCAACATCGAGCTCGGCCATGATGTCCTTGTACAGCCGCTTCAAATCATCGGTGTCATAGATGGTGAAGTTCTTTGTGAAGCCCAGCCGCTCGGCATCGGCGCGCAGGATGCGCACGCACATGGAATGGAACGTGGACACCCACATGCCCCGGGCCCGCGTGCCCACGAGCTGGCCCAAACGCTCGCGCATCTCGGTGGCCGCCTTGTTGGTGAACGTGATGGCGAGAATCTCCCACGGCGCCGCCAGGTTCTGCTCCAGAATGTTGGCGATGCGGTAGGTGAGCACGCGCGTCTTGCCGGAGCCGGCGCCTGCGAGCACAAGCAGCGGGCCCTCGGTGCACTGCACGGCCTCGCGCTGCGGATCGTTCAAAGTATCAATGTCGATGGGCACGTCTTCGTCCTTCGTCTTCGCTTAAAAGGGGCGCTTCACCCCGAACATGCAAGAAAGCCGCCCGAAACGAGCGGCTTTCCATTCTAGCGCCCCGCGCGCAACTGCGACAGGACAGCCACGAAGGTTTCACGCCCTTCTCGACGAGCGCCCCAAGCCAGCGCGCCCCCTGCGTTCAATGCGCCCCGCCCCGTTGCAGCCAGAAAAGGGAGATGCCCGCACTTTTGTATGGTTTACTCCGGGCAAAAGGGACTTCGGGGCACTTTTGCATGGCTTGGAAGGAGTTAGTCGCACTTTTGTATGGAATGCGGCGGGGGCCGACGCTAGGCGCCGGTGGAATCCTGCACCGACTCGGCGGCAGAACGGGTGGCCGTGCCGCCCTCGGGCGCATCTCCGAACCAGCTTTCGTACAGCTCATCGTAGGAGCCGTCGGCTTTAAGGGCCGCCAAGGCGTCGTTCACCTTGCCGAGCAGCTCGCCATTGCCCTCGGCGACAATGAAAGCGTAGTCCTTGTCGGAGGCGATGGTCTCCACGGCCTGCAAATGCGGCTCCTTCACTTTGGTGTAGCGGCGAAAGCGCGGCTCGTCCACGATGGCCGCCTGGGCACGTTCGGAATTCAGCTCCATGAGCGCGTCTACGCCGGCATCGAACGTGACGACTTCGGCGGCGGGCAGGTTGTCGCTCACCCATACGGCAATGGCCGGGTCGTTCTGCACGGCCACGATAACGCCTTCGCCTTGGATGCTGGCCAGGTCGTCATAGCCGGTGTCCATCTTCGTGAGGACGGCATAGTCGGCATGCAGGTAGGGGTCGGTGAAGACCACGCCCGCAAGCGCCTCTTCGGCGGTGATAGACGACGCACCAAGGTTGGCCTCGCCTTCCGTCACCTTGGCCGCCACATCCTCGGGCAAGCCGGCGGTGATGTTCTGATCGGCGTCCTTATGGTTGACGGCCTTGCTGAACTGCACCTCGAGACCGGCCCGCTCGCCGATGAGTCGGAGCAGCTCAACCGTGAAGCCGATCTGATTGGTGCTCGTGGCCTGCTCGTAGGGCTCGCTGTTGAGCGCCGAGGCGACGACGATGACATCCGCGGAGGCCTCGCTGGATGCGGCCGCCTTCTCTTTGCCCGCGGGCGGCTCCTCGGAGGCGCAGCCCGTCAACGACGAAGCGAGCACGGCGAAGGCCAGGGCAAAAGTCAGGGCGACGAGCGCGCCGGCGAGCGCGCGGGCCGCCGAGGCGGCCGTTGCGCGGCGGTCGCGAGCGGCGAGGGGCATTTCAGTCATGGGTTCCTCTCTTTCGGGGCAATGCTTCTCCCGCGTAAGCGCGGGACCTCTTCGGCTCTACCATAACCAGTCGCCAAGCGAGCGCATCATCCCCCAGCGCCCAGCGGCATCATCCCCGCAGGGCTAATTTCAACGAAAACGAAGCAGTTTGCCCAACAATTGCCCTCTGCTGGCGGGCAACGAGCCCATGAAGCCTTGCGGGCACTACCATCTCTCTTGCATCAATGGAGCAAGCCCGCCGGTTCGGCCGAGCGGAGAAACCCGCCGTGCGATGCGGGCGGCACAGCAAACGGACGGGCGCGGTGGCCCGGATTGCCTCCACCGTGCACGGCTTTGAGAGAGAGGACGACCCATGAGCGAGCACAAGCATAACGAGCACGAAAAACAACGCAAGACTTTCGCCGAGCGCGACCCTTTGGCCGCCGAGCAGCCCGACGTCCTTGAATCCTCCGCGAGCGACCCGCAGTTTCCCGCCATGCAGGAGTTCGAAGTCGACCGGGGCGGCCCCAAGGGAAGCACCCGCAAGCATCCCGGCCTTATTTGGGCCATCGTCGCCGTCGCGGCGGTCGTCCTCCTCTGCGTCGCCTTCGCCGCCGCCGGCGACTGGATGAACCCCACCCAGGCCGAGCGCGCCGCCCAGACCGAATTCGAGGAGCAAACCGTCCCCGAGGACCTCGGCGCCAACGAAGACCCCGAAGCCGCCCTCAACGACTAAGCGCGCATCGTTCGAACAAAAGTGGGCGGATTATCCGCCCACTTGCTTTAGACAACCTTCGCCCCAAAAGGCAGCAGTGAAAGCTTGGCCATTTTGAAGCATTGGAGCCCAACGGGAACCCCAATAACCGAAATGCAGTAGACAACGCTCAGCACGACGTAAGAAAACGCCATCGGAAGACCCGCCAGAATAAGCCAAAAGATATTGGCAATAAGCGACGGCGCTCCGCCGCCGTACACGATGGTCTTCCCGAAGGGTGCCAGCGTGAGCGACGCCATCTTGAAGCACTGCCGCCCCAGGGGAATGCCGATGATGGTGATGTAGAAAATAATTCCCACCAGACACCACGCAATAGCCGTAAGCAGGCCGCCAAAGATAATCCAAATTATGTTCGCGATAGTGGACATTATGCGCACGCTTCTACGTTGTCGCCTTCGACCAGCACTTGCGACAAAGACTCCAAAAGCTTGGCAGAATTCCCCTCGTCACAAGGGAATAAGTAAAATCTAACACTCTGATCATACTTCGCATCTGCGTAGATATCGACGTCTCCCCGTCCTTCTATGTCATCAATGATCGAACGCCCCATGTCATCGGAATAGAACACACGAGCCTCGCGATATTCAGCAGCATGTTTTTCGCTGAACTTCTTCCCGTAGGTTATCGCAGCGTAACAACCGGGGAAACTAACGAACTGACCTGCACTTACATCTCTGCGATCTCCCGAATTGACTCTCAGCGCCTCGGCATCAATAACCACCGGCGCACATGAGAGTAATTCCTTTCGAGCCTCGAGTTGCGCCGCCCGCTGCTGCTTTCTCTCGGAGGCTGCTCGAGTTTTTTCCTTCAGCTTATCTTTGCCATCTCCAACAGCTTCAACAACTTTACCCTTAGCGGCACCAGCTGCTCCAGCCGCAGCGTGACCAGCCCTCTTTACGACCGGCGCCGCAGCCTTGGCGGCCGCAGGAGCAACCTGCGCAGCCATCGCAACCGCGGGTGCAGCCTTCTGCACCGCTTTTGCAGCAGCTTTGACTTTCGGATTTTGAATCTTCCCCATCATTGCCGCTACAGCCGCTGCCGCCTCTGCAACATCCTTCCCGTCCATGCTGATCCCCCATTCACGCCACGAGTTTCTTACCAAACGACGATATACGTTTTTCTTCGTTTACTCGCAACTCTCTCGAACTTCATAACTTTCCCAGAAGACGATCCCTAGGTTTAAAATGCCGGACGATTGACAACCTCATCGACAATCTGGGGGACCAAACAACCAGTTATACGATTGTAATCGTACTTAATTTTGGTCGTTCTCCCAACTCTGGCCTCGATAGACCCTTCGCTAGGATTAATGCCGCATTTTGCGGTGATAGTAGAATCCTCTCCGATTGAAAACTCAAGCACTCCATGTTTTTTAACCGTGCCCGTATAAACACCATTAACGTATATCTTTAGAGAGCCGCCTATGAGATTCATTTGCGAGAGCCCGTAGACAATCACCGTCCCGCTGCTCTCGTCGGCGGCGCTTCCAAGTGGGCATCCGCATTTTATACAAGCGCAAGCCCTATCGCTCACATCAGCGCCGCACTCGGGACATTTAATCAACACGACATGCTCCAATCAATCTCGACCGGGATACCCAAACCAGCAGGAAAGAGCGGGGACGTCGTCAGAAAGCGCAAGCGCTCCTCGAATCCATCCTATTCTAAAAAGTCGTACGGGTCTCCGCATTAGCTGCTCGCTAAACGTTGCTTCCGCTCTTCGCGCGTAATCGCACCATGACTCGCCGGACTATCTGCTTCGGAGGGAGTTTTCAAGAACACGAGAGATGCTTTTTACCGAGGACCTCGGCGCCAACGAAGACCCCGAAGCCGCCCTCAACGACTAGGCGCGCGCGACGTCACGACGAGAAGAACGCAGGCAACCCCGATCTTCGGGGTGGGTGGGCGCGCTATGCCACGACAATGAGGGCTTCCTCCTCTGCGACTACCGTGCGGGCGCGCTGGGCGTCAAGGCGGAGATTGCGGAAGTAGACGAGCCAGTTGGCAGCAATGCAAACGACGTTGATGAAGTAGACGACGAGCACCCAGTTCAAGTTCCCCGACACGAACTTAGCGGCAATGCCAGCGAAATAACCCGCGGTGATTAGGGCGATGAACTGCCAGCTGGTGCCGACGGCCGTGGCCGCCTTGTAGTTCTTGTACGCGTTAAGGGGCCAGGACAGGCCGAAACAGATGAGCATGATCGCTTCGAGCAACTCTGCCATAAAAACTCGATCGCTTCCTTCGAAATAGGGCTCGTGCGTTTGCGGTTTTCGATTGTAAGACGATGGGCCGCAGGGTCAAACCTTGCGGCGGCGGCAGGGGCATGCGTTACCCGTTCGCCACAGAGCGTCCACATTGCGCCCGCGAAGAAGCGTCCGGGCGAGAGGGGCTTCTGGTATGCTGGGCCCTATGGAAGAGCTTTTCGACATGCATTGCCATCTAGGATTCACGCCCAATCCGGCGGCGGCGGCCGAGGCGGGCCAGCGCGCGGGCATCGGCGCGCTTTCGTGCACCGTTGAACCGGCGGAATACGAGCGGCTCTCTCCCCTGCTGACACCTTGCGAAAACGTGCAGCTTGGCCTGGGGGCGCACCCCTGGTGGATCGCCGACGGCCGCATAAGCGCGCAGGAGCTGGAGAGTTTCTGCGCCCAAGCGCCCACGACAAGCTACATCGGCGAAATCGGCCTCGACTTCTCCGGAGCCCGCGATGCGGCCGAAAGCCGCATGCGGCAGACGCAGGCGCTTGAGCGCATCCTGCGGGCCTGCAACAAAGGCGCTGGCGAAAAGCTCCTCTCCCTCCATGCGGTCAACGCCGCATCCGTCGTTCTCGACCTGCTTGAAGAAGCCGACGCCTTTGCGCGCCACCAGGTTGTGTTCCATTGGTTCTCGGGCACCTCCGGCGATATGGCTCGCACCGTGCGGGCCGGCGGCTTTTTCTCCGTAGGACCGCGTATGCTCGCCTCGCGACGCGGACGCGCATACGCGCGACAGATTCCGCTCGACCGCCTGCTGCTGGAAACCGACATGCCCTCCCGTGCCGGCGACCCGCTGCCCGCCGGCCTATGGCGGGCCGAGCTGGGCAATGCGCTTGCGGGCCTCTCCCAGCTCAAAGAGCTGCCGACCGCCGAGGTCGCCGAGCGTCTTGCGGAAACGAGCCGCCGCCTTCTCGAGCTATAATGGCCCTATGGAAAAGAAGCCGAAGAAAATGCGCCTGGACGACCTGCTGATCGAGCGGGGCGATTTCCCCACGCGCGATGCCGTGCTGCGCGCCGTCATGGCCCGCGAGGTGCGGGTAAACGATGTGTACGTAACGAGCGCCGCCGCTCAAGTGCCCCCCGACGCCGAAATCTTCCTGCGCGGGCGCAAGCAGTTCGTCTCGCGTGGAGGTCACAAACTGCAAGGGGCCCTGGATGTCTTCGGACAGAACGTCGCGGGCATGAACTGCCTGGACATCGGCTCATCTACCGGCGGCTTCACCGACTGCCTGCTGCAAGCCGGCGCCGCCCGCGTAGCGGCGCTCGATGTGAACTACGGCCAGCTCGCTTGGAAGCTGCGGCAGGATGGGCGCGTGGCCGTCTTCGAGCGCACCAATATCAAAAGCGCCGACCCGGCGGCCCTCGGCGCCCCCTTCGACCTCATCGTCATCGACGTGTCCTTCATCGGCCTGGCGGCGCTCGCCCCCCTCTTCCCCCGCTTCAGCCGTCCGGGCACTATTTTCATCGGCCTGGTGAAGCCTCAGTTCGAATCGGCCCACGACGAGACCGACCACGGCGTCGTGCGCGATGCAGCCGTGCGGCTTCGCACCGTGGAAGAGGTGAAGGCCGCCCTCACCGCCGCGGGCTTCAAGGTTGCGGGCGTGACAGAATCGCCCATCACCGGTCCCGAAGGCAACGTGGAGTACCTCGTGCGCGCCGTCATGGGCGGCTAAGCACCAGCGCTCCGACCGCCGCCATAGCTTTGACCTGGCAATTCCAACGGCGCGGCAACGTATCGCTCCCCCGATAAAAACGTCTCGAGCCACCCTGCGAACCTAGCGTCTCGCCGGGCGTACCCTCTCTTTGTCGGCAACTGTGCCGACAGTCAGCGCGCCTGGAACGTCAGGCGCAATATTGCGGAGAGGAGTGACTATGAGCACATCCCAATCGACGCTCACCCCAAGCTCGCCATCGTCCGGCAGCCCGTCGAGCGCCTCCAAAACGGCATCGTCCGTGCGTACGCTCGGCTTCTTCGGCTTTTTCGCCATCACCGCATCCATGGTGATGACCGTTTACGCCTATCCGAACTTCGCCTCCTCGGGCATGCACCTGATCTTCTTCCTGATCCTGGGCGGCGTTTTCTGGTTTTTGCCCGTTGCCCTGTGCGCGGCCGAGATGGCCACGGTCAAGGGTTGGGAAAACGGCGGAATCTTCGCCTGGGTCGGCAACACCCTGGGCAAGCGCTGGGGGTTTGCGGCCCTATTCTACCAGTGGTTCCAAATTACCGTGGGATTTGTCACCATGGCCTTCTTCGTGCTGGCTGCCATATCCTACATGGTGGGATGGGACGCCCTCTACAATAATCCGCTCGTCATGTTCGTCGGCGTAGCCATTATTGTATGGGCGCTCACTCTGACCCAGCTCGGCGGCACGAAGCTGACGGCCCGCATCGCTAAGATCGGCTTTTTCGGCGGCGTGCTCGTACCTGCCGTGGTGCTGATGATCGGCCTGGTCGCCTACCTCGTTACCGGCGGCGTCTCGCAGCTCGCCCTGAACGCCGATGCCATCGTGCCCGATTTCACCCAAACCGGCACGCTGGTCATCTTCGCCTCGTTCATCCTGGCCTTCGCCGGCGTCGAGGCCTCGGCCTCCCATGTCAACGAGCTTAAGAACCCCGGCAAGATCTACCCGCTCGTCATGATCGTGCTGTGCGTGCTCACGATTCTGCTCGACACCCTCGGCGGCATGGCCGTGGCCATGACCATCCCGCTCGAGCAGCTCGAGGGCAACATGAGCGATGGCGTCATCGCCTCGTTCGCCGCCATCTTCGACGCCCACTTCCACATGGGCTGGCTCGTGTATGTGGTGGCCTTCCTTCTGGCCGCCGGCGTGCTCGCCGAAATCTCCTCGTGGATCGTCGGCCCCTCCCGCGCCCTTCTGGCCACCGCTGACGAGGGCATTCTCCCGAAGTCGTTCGCCAAGACCAACAAGAACGGCGTCAGCGTGAAAACCGTCGTCATCCAGGGCATTATCGTTACCATCTGGGATGCCGTGCTGTGCGGCTCCATGGCCCTGTCGGGCGGCTCCAGCTCGTCGGTGGCCTATCTGACCGCCGTGGGCCTGACCGTGGTCATCTACCTGGTCGGCTACGTGCTGTTCTTCCTCGGCTATTTCAAGCTGGTGCTGAAGGGCGCCGACAAGCCCCGCGTGTTCAACGTGTTCGGCGGCAAGGTGGGCAAGTGCATCGTCGCCGCGTGCGGCTTGGTGCTGTCCCTGTTCGCCCTGGTGGTTTCGTTCTTCCCCTCCAGCGAGCTGACGGCTGAGGCCAACGTGGTCTACGTGGTCACCCTGCTCATCTGCTGGGCCGTGTCGGTGGCTATCCCGTTCGTCATCTACGGGCTGCGCCACCACTGGGATGGCACCACGCACACCGCCCAGAAGCAGATGTCCGCCAAGACGCCGACCAGCGGCCCCAAGGCCCCGCATCCGGCAGGCTAGACGCCAATCTCTTTGGGGCGCAGGCCCATACCTTGCGCCCCACCCCCGGCGTCCCGCGCGACGCCGCCCCCTCTGCGATTCGCGAGCGCGTTTCAGCAATGCGTCCGCTGCGCATAACATCTATCCGCCCCGACTACCCTATTCCCTGGTGCCCCGTCGAAAACCCGGTACCGCACGCAGCAAAGGAGACTGCCATGACCGACAAAGACGTAAAGCTCGTTTCCACCGAGGAGCTCGGCGAAATGGATTCCCAGACCGGGTATTTGAGCCCGATTTTCGGCTCCTATGCCTCCGACGCCGAGATGCCCACGACCAAGCTCAACCGCGAGCCCATCGAGCCCCGCATCGCCAGCGAGATCATTCGCGAGTACATCGGCACCGAGGGCAACGCCCATCAGAACCTGTGCACCTTCGTCCAAACCTACATGGAGCCCGAGGCCACCGAACTTATGACGGAGACCCTCGACAAGAACGCCATCGACAAGGACGAGTACCCGATGACAGCCGATCTGGAGAACCGCTGCGTGCGCATCATCCAGGATCTGTGGCACGCCGACCAGAACGAGCAGCCCATGGGCACCTCCACTGTGGGCTCCTCCGAGGCCTGCATGCTCGGCGGCCTGGCCGCCCTGTTCCGCTGGAAGGCCCTGGCGAAAGAGGCCGGCATCGACATCTACTCGTCGCATCGCCCCAACCTCGTAATTACCAGCGGCTATCAGGTCTGCTGGGAGAAGTTCTGCCGCTACTGGGACATCGAGATGCGCGAGGTGCCCATGGACGCCGACCATCTGTACATGACGCCTGAGGAGTGCATGAAGTACGTCGACGACCACACCATCGCCGTGGTCTGCATCTTGGGCATCACCTACACCGGTCGCTACGACGACGTGAAGGGCATCGACGCCGCCCTGACCGAGTACAACAAGACCACCAACATGCCCGTGCGCATCCACGTGGACGCTGCCTCCGGCGGATTTGTGGCCCCCTTCATCGAGCCCGACCTCGAGTGGGACTTCCGCCTGCCCAACGTGTGGTCCATTTCCACCTCCGGCCATAAGTACGGCCTGGTGTATCCGGGCATCGGCTGGATCGAGTGGCGCTCCAAGGAGGCCCTGCCCGAGGACCTGATTTTCTGGGTGAGCTACCTGGGCGGCCAAGAGGCCACCATGGCCATCAACTTCAGCCGCTCCGCCTCCCAGATCATCGGCCAGTACTACGTGTTCACGCGCAACGGCTTCGAGGGCTACAAGGAAATCCAGCAGCGCACCATGGACGTGGCGCATCATCTGGTAGAAGGCATCAAGAAGATGGGCATCTTCATCATGTACGAAGAGGCCACCGAGATTCCGATCCTCTGCTGGAGCCTGGACCCGGCCGCCGGCAAGAAGTGGACGCTCTACGACTTGGACGACCGTCTGCGCATGCACGGTTGGCAGATTCCGGCCTACCCGCTGCCGGCGAACATGGAGGACGTCATCTGCCAGCGTATCGTGACTCGCGCCGACCTGTCCATGACCATGGCCGACAAGTTCCTGAAGGACATGGCCGCCGAGATCAAGAACCTCGACAACGCCACCGTCATCGGTGCTCAGGATACCAACATCGGGAAGAAGTCCTTCGATCATAGCGGACGCTAAGCGCATCTAAGCGAGCGCAAGGCAAGCGCAACTGAAACGGGCGAGCCCCGCAGCCGGAATACCGGCTCGCGGGGCTCGCCCGATGTTTTGCTCGCGAAAAGCCGCCTGCGGCCAAGCGGGGGCTCCTACGGCAACAGCAGCTGGGCGATCTGGACGGCGTTCAAGGCCGCGCCCTTGCGAATCTGGTCGGCCACATCCCAGAAGGCCAGGCCGTGCTCGACGGTCGGGTCCTTGCGCAAGCGTCCGATGAAGGTGCCGTCGGTGCCGGCGAGCAGGCCGGGCATGGGGTACACCTTGTTCTCGGGCTCGTCCATCATCTGGACGCCGGGGGCGGCCGCAAGAGCCGCGCGGGCCGCCTCGACCGTCACCTCGTCGGCGAACTCGACGTTGATGGACTCGCCGTGGCAACGCAGCACCGGCACGCGCACGCAGGTAGCGGCCACCTCGATGTTCTCGTCGCCCATGATCTTCTTGGTCTCAACGACCATCTTCCACTCTTCTTTGGTAGAGCCGTCGTCCAAAAAGACGTCGATGTGCGGAATGGTGTTGAAGGCGATGCGATGGGCGAAGGCCTCAATGGTCAGCTCGTCATCGGGCGTGCCGTTCAGGTAATCGCGCGTCTGATCGAAGAGCTCGGCCATGGCCGGCGCGCCGGCACCAGAGGCGGCCTGGTAGGTGGACACCACCACGCGCTTGATGGGCGACAGGTCGTAAAGCGGCTTTAAGGCCACCACCATCTGAATGGTGGAGCAGTTCGGGTTCGCGATGACGCCGGAGTGCCACGCCACATCCTGCGGGTTCACCTCGGGCACCACCAGCGGCACGTCCTCGTCCATGCGGAAGGCACTGGAGTTGTCGATCATCACCGCGCCAGCGGCAGTGACGGCCTCGCGCATCTGCTTGGACACGCCCGCGCCGGCCGAGAACAGGGCGATATCGACACCCTCGAAGGACTCGGGTGTCATCTCCCGCACCACAAGCTCACCTGCGGGTACCTGCCCGCAACCCTCGAAAGCCACCGTCTTGCCGGCAGAGCGGGCACTCGCCAGCGCGCGCACCTCACTGGCAGGGAAATCGACATCGTGCAGCACGCGCAGAAACTCCTGTCCCACCGCGCCCGTCGCTCCCGCCACGGCCACCACCGGATGAGCCGGCATTTCCTTCGTCCAAGCCATCAAAAGTCCTTTCGCGTCGTCCCGGCAGCGCCGCGGCGGCCGGGAGGGGTATGCCGAGTTCTCTGAACACTTTCTTTTCGCGCCCGAAGGGCGCCCATACATGCATGAAGGAGCGAAGCGCCTGAGCCGAAGGCGAACAGCGGAGCGGGTACTCGGCATACCCCTCCCGGCCGCCGCGGCGCGGACGAACGCGAAAGGCTAGCGCCCCTTCTTCATTTTGGCCGCAATTTCCTCGGCCGAGAGCTGGGTCTCCACGAACACGTCGTCGGAATCCAAACCGAAGGCCGTGTGCAAACACTGCACGGCCTGGGTGGCCTGGGCCGCGTCCACGATCATGGACAAGCGGATGGGGGACGTGGAGATAGCCATGATGTTGATGTTGTTGTCGCCCAAAGTTTGGAAGGTGCGCGAGGCCACGCCCGGAGAGGACTTCATGCCCGTGCCCACGAGCGACACCTTGGCGATGTCCTCATCGACGATATACTCGCGGGCGCCGATCTCCGGCACGATGCGCTCCATGGTCTCCACCGCGCGCGGCAAATCGGCTCCCGGCGTGGTGAAGGAGATATCGGTGTAACCGGCCTCGGAGACGTTCTGGATGATCATGTCCAAATTCACGTTGGCGGCGGCCAAAGCGCCGAACACGCGGGCGGCCACGCTCGGCGCATCGGGCACCTGGCGAATGGTCACCTTCACCTCCGACGTGTCACTGGCGATGCCGGTGATGACGGCTTCTTCCATAACGTACTCCTCCTTGACGTAGGTTCCCTCGGCCTCCGAGAACGCGGAGCGAGAATGAATGACCACTTTCCACTTGCGGGCGAACTCCACCGCGCGGCTCTGCAGCACCCCCGAGCCGGCGCTGGAAAGCTCCAGCATGTCGTCGTAACAGATGGAATCGAGCTTCTTGGCCCGCGGAGCGATGCGCGGGTCGGTGGTGTAGACGCCGTCGACATCGGAGTAGATCTCGCAGACATCGGCGTTGATGCCCCAGGCGATGGCCACCGCCGTGGTGTCCGATCCGCCGCGGCCGAGCGTGGTGATATCCCCGTTGGCGTCGATGCCCTGAAAGCCGGCGACCACGGGAATGGCGCCGTCGTCCAGCGCGTCTAAGATGCGCTCGTTGTGCACCTTGACGATACGCGCCTTGTTGTGAGTGCCGTTGGTCTCGATGCCCGCCTGGCGGCCCGTGAAGCTGATGGACTTGTAGCCCAGAGCCTCGATGGCCATGGCCAAAAGGGTCATGGACACCTGCTCGCCGGTGGAGAGCAATCGGTCCAGCTCGCGGGCCGGGGGCGCGGCGGTCACCGCGGAGGCAAGCCCCATGAGCTCGTCGGTGGTCTTGCCCATGGCCGAAACCACTGCTACCACCTCGTCTCCACGCTGGCGCATGCCCACCAGGCGCTTGGCGACGTTCTTGATGCGCTCGGGAGAGGCCACCGAGGTGCCTCCGAATTTCGCGACGATCAGAGCCATTGCGCTTGTTCCCCTTCGCTTCGAGAGAAAAGTTCCTTGAATGCAATGGGCAACACTATAGCAAAATTGACCGCCCCGCGAGAAAGCCCGAGGCCCACAAAGTCGTTTCTGTGGCAGAAGCGCCCGCAGGAGGCAGGCGACAGGGCGGCAATCAGGCGGCTTGCGTGTGTCGGTTTTCCGACGGACACCCCGCCAAAGCCGCTTACGCCCGGCCCATTGTTTATGATGAGCCCAATGCCTATTATGGTCGCTTCGCGTTTTTGGAAGAATTGCAGGAAGGGAGGAACCGTGCCGGCCATCATCACCCACGATTTGTTCGCTAAGGACATCTACGGCGACACCTTCACGTCCGTCGGCGGCTCCCGCGACGAGGCCGAAGCCTTCCTCTTGGGCAACCAAGGGCCCGACCCGCTGTTCTTCATCGCGCCCGACCCGCGCTACCGCCGCGTGGGGAAGCTGGCGAGCACGCTGCACCGCACGCGGCCGGCGGAGTTTCTCGTCGCCCTCAAGGGCGCCGTTCGAAAGCTGCCGGCCCGCGAACGTTCCATGGGCCGCGCCTACGTGATGGGCTATGTGTGCCACTATCTGCTCGACCGCGCCGTTCACCCGCTCATCCTCAGTCAGGTTCACGCCCTGTGCGATGCCGGCGTGGAAGGGCTCGGCGCCGAGGACGCGTCCGAGGTGCACGCCGTGGTGGAAACCGAGCTCGACGAGCTGGTGCTTACCGCCAAGCGCGGCGAGACCGTGGCCACCTATCGCCCGGCGACGGCCATCCTCAAAGGGCGCGACGGCATGCTCGACGCCGTGGGGCGCCTGTACGCCGCGGCGGCCCGGGAGGCCTTCGACCTTGACGTGCCCCCCTCCCTGTTCAAGAGCGCCGTGCGCGCGAACCGCCTTGCCCAGCAGGCCCTCTACTCCCCAACCGGCGCCAAGCGCGCGGTGCTTTCCGCAGCTGAGCGCCTTGTGCGCCCCCATGCCATGACCGACGCCATGAGCCATCGCGCCAGCGAGCGCACCTACTCGGCCTTCGCCAACGCCGAGCGCGCCCCTTGGCGCCATCCCGCCACCGATGCCGAAAGCCATGCGAGCTTCTGGGATCTGTACGACCAAGCGCGCGTGGCCGCCCTCGAGGCCCTCGCCGTCCTCGATGCCGACGACTTCGACCTGGATGCAGCCCACCGCCTCACCGTCGACATGAACTTCTACGGAGAGCCTGTGGTCGCCCTCGTCGTAAGCGTGGAAGACGCCGAGAGCGCCCCTGCGGCCGAGCGAGGATAGACCATGACCGGCCCCGTTCTTGAGACAGCCTTCGCCCTTCCCTTCTGGTTCGAGCTCGCCGCTACCGTTACCGGCGGCCTGTCCGGCGGCATGTCCGCCGTGCGCGCTCGCTACGATATCTTCGGCACCGTGGCCATCGCGTGCATCACCGGTATGGGAGGTGGCATCATCCGCGATATTCTTCTGCAGGGCTACGGTGAATTCGGGCTGTACGCCTTTCAAAGCCCCTGGTTTCTGTTTTCCTGCGCCCTTGCCGGCGTCGTGGTGTTCTACTTCGGCAAGCTCGCCACCTACCTGGATCCCATCGTCGACTTGCTGGACAACATCTCGGTGGCCCTGTGGGCCATCATCGGCGCCTCTAAGAGCCTCTCGGCGGGATTGGGCATTATCCCTTCGGTGGTGCTTGGAACCATCACCGCTATTGGCGGGGGCATCTCCCGCGACGTGCTCATGAACCGCCAGCCCGTGGCCTTCCAGGCGGGGCCCATCTACGGAAGCGCGGCCCTTATCGGCTGCATCGTGTATTGCCCCATGAAGGTCAACGGCATCCTGCCCGACGCAGCCGGGGCTCTGTGCGCCGGCCTCATCATGGGCCTGCGCTACCTGTCGCTCATCATGGGCTGGCGCACCAAGCCGCCCCGCGACTACTCCGACACCGTGGTGGAAAGCGTCGCGCGCCCCGTGCGCTTCATCGCCCGCAAGGTCCATGTGCCCATGGGCAAAACCGCCCGCGAGCGCCAGGGATCCACGAAGCTCGAGCGCTTCAAGCGCAAGGGCAAGCGCCTCTACGACCGCATGAGCGGGCGGTGGATGGACGACGGCTCGGAGCATTTCCAGCCCACCGTCCTCATGGACCAGCTGGAAGTCCCCCTCGCCGAGGAGGACGAGCATGTAGCCGAGGCGACGCCGGACCCCTCCGACCGCCTCTTCGTCGACCGCGACGAGCTCTACCGCATCATCGGCCTGGAGCAAGAGCCTCGCCGCACCGGCGAGCAGTCGGCCGCCGAAGAGGGGCCGCGCGAGACGGCGGCCGGCGATGCGGCCAAGGCGTGCGCGCCCGCCTTCGACCCCTTCGAGCCCCAAACGCCCGATCCGAAGAAGCCCCAGCACAACCCCCGCGACCATAAGCGCCCCAAGCAGAAGTAGGCGCCCGGTCCGCGCTTACATGTTCTTCAGCAAAATGGTGCTCATGAGGTCGGCAGTATGCTCGCAGGCGTCGCAGCAGCTCTCCATGAAGGCGTACAGGCGCGACCACTTCAGCACGTGCATGGGCTCCTCGGCATGGTTCACGTGCAGGTTGCGGATTACCTCCACGTACAGCCCGTCGGCCTCTTCCTCGTTGTCGGACACCTGGATGATGAGCTGCTTGAAGTTCTTCGACTTCTTGAAGTTGCGGAAGTCCTCCATGGCGGCGTCCACGGCCTTGCAGGACTTGCGAATGAGCTTCGCGAAGCGCAGCGCGTCGTCGGGAATCTGGTGCACGTCGAACATGTAGAAGTACTGCAGCACGTCTTCGATCTCGTCGAGGATGTTGTCCAAGGCACCGGCCAAAGCCACGATGTCCTCGCGGTCGAACGGCGGCATGAAGTCGCTGCCCACGTGCTTGTAGATGTCGTGGTTGATCATGTCGCCCGCATGCTCGAGCTCGTGAGCCTCATCGAGCACCGCGCGCAGCGATGCGGCGTCAGTGAAATTCTCCATGGCGCGCAAAAGGACGCTTGCCTCCTGCACCGCCAGATCGGACAGCTCCTCGTAGGCGTCAAAATAATCGTACTTGTGCTTCTTAGCCACTGGTCTTCCCTTCTCGCGTTACAAAATCATGAGGAACAGCTTCGCGCATACGAAGCCGAGGATACCGCAGCCCGGGAACGTGAGCACCCAGGTCTTCACCATGTCGATGGCGATGGACCACTTCACGCTCTTGGGATTTTTCGCCGCCCCCACGCCCATGATGGCCGTGGTGTTGGTATGGGTGGTGGACACCGGCAGACCGCCGAAGGTAGCGAGCATCAGACTGAAAAACGTCGAGAGGCTGGCGGCAAAGCCCTGGAACGACTCGAGCTTCACCATGTCCATGCCGACCGACTTGATGATGCGCTCGCCGCCCACCGCCGTGCCGAGGCCCATGTTGAAAGCGCAGAAGATCATGAGCCACAGAGGCATGGCCACATCCGACAGGTTCATGCCCATGCCGGCGGTCATCATGATGGCCAGCATGAAGATGGACATGAATTTCTGGCCGTCCTGGGCCCCGTGCATGAAGGCCACGCCGGCGCCGGAGCAGATCTGCGCCCACTTGAAGAACTTGTTCGCCTTCAGGCGGTCGACGCCCGCGCACAGCTTGCCGATGATCCGGTAGTTCAGCCAGCCCAGCCCGAAGCCGAGCAGCGTCGAGAGCAGGATGCCGTAGATGACCTTCATCCACTCCGCGCCGTTGATGGCGCCAAGCCCGCCCTGCACGGCGATGGCCGCGCCGGTAAGACCCGCAATGAGCGAATGGGATTGCGACGTGGGAATGCCGAACCACCAGGCCGCCGCGCCCCACACGATGATGGCCACCATGGCCGCCATGAGAGCGGTGAGCGCCTGATGGGAGTTCCCGCCGAAATCAACCATGGAGAAAATGGTGTGGGCCACGGCCGTGGACACGAGCGACACCAGAAGCAGGCCGAGGAAGTTGAATGCCGCCGCCATGATGATGGCGTGGCGGGGCTTCATGGCCCGAGTGGATACCGCCGTGGCAATGGCATTGGGCGCGTCAGTCGCGCCGTTGACCACGATCACGCCGACATTGAGCAGCGTCACCACCAGCAGAATGGGGTTCTGCATAAGCTCGGAGAGGAAAAATGTCCACTCGATGGTCACGAGGTTCCTTCCAACAAGGGCCGTGCGCAAAAGCGCATTGCATCAAGTCTACCCTATGACGATGCGTCTGCGAGACAGACCGCCATGTTTTTCGAGAAGCCGAGAACGCGAGCGCCCCCGCGCCGCCGAGGAGCGCGCCTGCGCCCGCAGCTCCTTACTCCGGATCGCCGTACAGCGCGAAAACGCGACGGCGCTCGGCACCGATGGTGGTGAGGCTGTTGTGGCCGGGAAGCACCGCGGTGTCGTCGGGCAGCGCGGCGAGCTTTTTGAGAGAGGCGCGCATATCGGCCAGAGAGCCGCCCTCGAAATCGGTGCGGCCGACGGTGCCGGCGAACAGGGTGTCGCCGGAGATGAGCACCGGCAGCCCCTCGGGGTGGTTCCCGAACGGGGGGATGTCGAACA
The DNA here is from genome assembly GCF_035830635.1 of Adlercreutzia shanghongiae. Lineage (NCBI taxonomy): Bacteria > Bacillati > Actinomycetota > Coriobacteriia > Eggerthellales > Eggerthellaceae > Adlercreutzia > Adlercreutzia shanghongiae. Next base: position 159,866 of record NZ_JAYMFI010000001.1, read on the forward strand.
GGCAGATGGAGCCGGGCGTGTGCCCCGGGGTCTCGATGACCTTCCATTTCATGGAGCCTACCTCCACGACATCGCCGTGAGAGACCGTGCGGTCCACCTTGCAGGGCACGCCGCGGGCGGCGAAGTCCTTGTCGGAGGGATCCTCAATCAGGGGAGCATCCTTGGCCGAGGCGATAACCGGGGCTCCCGTGGCCTCGCGCAACTCGGCAGCGGCGCCGGTATGGTCGAAATGGGAATGCGTGAGCACAATGGCATCGAGCGCCTCGCCCTCAAGCGCCGCAATGATCCTATCGACCGAGCAGGTCGGATCGACCACGAACGTGCCCTCGCCATCGGACACGATATACACGTTGTTCGCAAGCGCGCCCATGACCAGATACCTCACATCGACGCATAGGCCGCTTACGTTATAGAGATCAGATGCCATGGCTATCCCTTCTTCCCGGCTCCCTGTCCGGGCATCATTCTACGGGCATCGAAGACGCCATCGACCTCTGAGAGACGTTTTGTCATCCGCTCGATAACCGACAGGTCGGACAGCTGGAACAAAAAGCGCATCTCCACCATGCCGTCGCGATGGGTGGTGGTGTTGCACGAGAGCACGTTGGCGCCCATCTCCGAGATAACGCGCGTGACATCGAGCAGCAGATTCAAGCGATCGAGGGCCTCCACGTAAATCTCCACCTGGTAGGTGGCCGCCGAGGGCGTGCCCTCCCATTCCACGTCGATGATGCGCTCGGGGTGGCGCTTCAAGTCGATGGCGTTGGGACAGTCGGCACGGTGCACCGACACGCCGCGGCCGCGGGTCACGAAGCCCAAGATGTCGTCGCCGGGCACGGGGTTGCAGCAACGGGACAGGCGCACGAGCACATCGTCGACGCCCTTCACCACAATGCCCTGGGACGAATGGGTCTCGTGCTTCTTCGGGCGCTTCACCGAGGTGAGCATGGGAGCCATGATGCCCGTGGACGAGGCGGAGGTGCCCACCGTGGGCTTCTCGGCCTCTTCGTTGCCCTTGTCCACCAAGATCTTGAGCAGGCGGTTCGTGACGTGCTGGGCCTTCTCCTTGCCCGTGCCGATGTGCACGTACATCTCGTCGGGGTCTTTGAAGCCAAGGGCGTCGGCCACCAGCTTCAGCGCCCGCATCGATTGGGCGCTGGAAAGGCCGAGCCCGTGCTTGCGCATCTCGCGCACGAGCATGTCGCGGCCCAGCTGCATATCGTCGGAGCGGGTGATCTTCGAGAAGTAGGAGCGAATCTTGCTGCGTGCCGAGGGCGTCTTCACGATGTTGAGCCAGTCGCGGGAGGGGCTGGCGCTCTTCTGGGTAAGAATCTCCACGCGGTCGCCCACCTGCAGCTGGTAGGAGAGCGGCACAATGGAGCCGTTCACCTTGGCGCCCACGCAGTGGTTGCCCACTTCGGTGTGGATGGCATAGGCGAAATCCACCGGCGTGGAGCCGGCGCGCAGGCTCATAACCTCGCCTTGGGGCGTGAACACGAACACCTCGGTATCGTCGAGGTCCATCTTCAGCGACTTCAGAAACTCGCGGGAGTCCTCGGTCTCGTCCTGCCAATCCACCATCTGGCGCAGCCACGCGAGCTGGGCGTCCAAGTTGTCCGCCGAGCCGGGACGCGAGGCGCCCGTCTCCTTGTAGCGCCAGTGGGCCGCCACGCCGTATTCGGAGTTGCGGTGCATTTCCTCAGTGCGAATCTGCACTTCCAAAGGGCGCCCCGCCGGGCCCATGACCGTCGTGTGCAGAGACTGGTACATGTTGAACTTCGGCATGGCGATGTAGTCTTTGAACCGGCCGGGCATGGGATGCCAGATGGTGTGCACCGCGCCCAGCGCCGAGTAGCAGTCCTTCACCGACGAGGTGATGATGCGCACGGCGATGAGGTCGTAGATCTCCGAGAAGCCCTTGCCCTTCTTCGTCATCTTCTGGTAGATGGAATACAGGTGCTTGGGGCGCCCCATGATCTGCGCGGTGATGCCCACCTTGCCCATCTCGTCGTGGAGCACGGCGATGACGTCGGCCAGGTACTTCTCGCGCTCGGCGCGGGACTCGGTGACCATGCGCGAGACCTGCTTGTACTTGTTGGGCTCCAGATAGAAGAACGACAGATCCTCAAGCTCCCACTTGATGGAGTTGATGCCGAGGCGATGGGCAATGGGCGCGTAGATCTCCAGCGTCTCGCGGGACTTGAAGATGCGCCGGTCCTCGCGCAGGGCCGCCAGCGTGCGCATGTTGTGCAGGCGGTCGGCCAGCTTGATGACGATGACGCGAATGTCTTTGGACATGGCCACGAACATCTTGCGAATCGTGGCCGCCTGCTCGTCGGTGAGCGACTCCACCTCGATGCGGGTGATCTTGGTGACGCCCTCCACCAGCACGCGCACCTGGGCATTGAAGGTCTGCTCCACCTCCTCGGCCGTGACCTTGGTGTCCTCCACGGTGTCGTGAAGCAAGGCCGCCGTGATGGTCTCGGCGTCCATGCGCAGATCGGCCAGGATAATGCCCACTTCGATGGGATGGATGATAAACGGCTCGCCGGACTTGCGGCACTGGCCCGCATGGGCGGCGCTCGCGAAATCGAAAGCGCGGCGCAGCATGGCCTCTTCCTGCTCGTCCATATAGGCCGCGGTCAGGCGCGCCAGCTCGGCGAAGCGCTCCTCGGGGGTAGCGGGCTTGGCCGCGGCGGCATCGGCCGTGGGATGCGGCGTGCCCAAGAGCGCGTCCACGGCCTGCTTGGTGGCCTTGCCCGCGCTCACCTCGTCGCTGCCGCGGCGGACAGCATCGTTGTTCTCGGCGCTCACCGGCGCCTCCCTTCTCCTTGACGCGGCCCATGCGGCCGCGGAACAGTTCTCGCTAGCGCCCTTGGGGCGGGCGGTTTCTCGGCACGATGGGATGGCTCAGGCGCACGGTAAGCGTCTGGCCGTCGGTGCCCAAGGCCCAGCGGCAGAACCCGCCGAAGAGCTGGCGCTCGTCAATGCCCTCGCGGTAGCGCACCGAATCGGTCAGCTCCACCTTCGACGCCCCTTCGCGCACCCGCACCCACAGCCGGGGACGGCCCGCCTCGTAGACGGTGCGCGTGTCGATGAGCCCGAGCTCGCGAAACACCGCCAAGCCGCAGGCGGCCGAGGTGGGGCTCACCGCGCGGAAGGCATCGGAGGCCTGCTCGGCCAAATCGGCATCAGCCACGCAGAAGTAATCGTTGGGGCAGCTGCGCTGCAGGGAGCGCAGCTTGCGATAGACCTGGGCCATGACGTCGTGGTCGGGCGTAGCCTCGGCCAGAATGCGCTCGTTGATGGAGGCATCGCCCCGCCCGTAGAGCAGGTGCACCCAGGCCGGCTTCCCATCGCGCCCGGCACGGCCGCTCATCTGGTTGAACTCCACGTCGCTGAAGGGCAAATGATAGAGCACCACATGGCGGATGTTGGGGATGTCCACCCCTTCCCCGAAGGCCGACGTCGCCACGAGCACTTTCAGATCGTCGTTGCGGAACAGCTCCTCGATGCGCTTGCGCTCATCGCGCGAGAGCCCCGCGTTGTAGAAGCCGATCATGCAGGCGAGCTGGGGCACGCGACGGCGCAGCTGGCGCGCGAGGGCCACGGAATGCTCGCGGGAATTCACGTAGACGACCGTCTTCTCGCCCGTGGCCACCAGCGTGGCCAGGTAATCGTCGCGATGGGCGATGTTGCGCTGGTCGTCAAGGTAGAGGTTCTCGCGGGCCGTCTCATCGATGACCGAGTCGCGCACGGGCAGCACCGCGTCGATGTCGTCGGCTACCGCATCGTTGGCCGTGGCCGTCACCGCGAGCACCACCGGGTCGCCCAAGCGGCGCAGCGCCCGATCGAGCTGCGTGTAGGCCAAGCGCTTGCCGGCCTTGGCCTGGCCGATGTGATGGGCCTCGTCCACCACCACAAAGCCGATGCGGCCCGATGAGGCCAGCTCCTCGGTGTGGAACATGAGGTACTCCGGCGTGGTGAGCACGATATCGAGCGTGCCCTCGGCCAGCCCGGCGTACACGGCGGCGCGCTCCTCGGGCGTGGACTCGCCGGTGATGACGGCGCTTAAGATGCCGAAGCGCTCGAGGCTCGTGCGCAGATGAAACACCTGATCGGCGATGAGCGCCCGCAGCGGGTAGACGAACAGGCTCGCCGCGTGGTCGGTAAGCGCCCGGAAGGTGGCATAAGTTTGGAAGCACAGCGATTTGCCGCGACCCGTGGCCATGACGGCGAAGGTGGATTGCCCCGCTCGCAAGCGGTCGAGGATATCGCGCTGGGCCGGATGCAGCGGACGGTCGCCGATGATGGCCGAGACGATGGCCGCCTCAAGGCCGTCGGCATCGCGCCGGGCCACCTCTTCCCATTGGGCGCGGCGGGAGCTCAAGTCGGGCAGAGGCGACTCGGGAACCTCGTCGGCCGCCGCCAGGTCGGGGGCCGTATCGGCTTCCGCCTCCGCGAACAAGTCCGAGAAAAACGACAGCGCGTCCGGATCGAGGCAGGCCTCCAGAGCGCAGCAGGTGCGCGCCGGGACCACCGTTTCCAGCATGGCCTTCACCGAACGGCGTCCGCGCCATTCATCGATTTGCACGGTGAAGGCGGCGTCCACCACCGCGTCGTTCACGAGCAGCGCGTCGATGGCGGCGCAGTGGAACATGATGCCGGCCACCGAGGTGCGGCCGTTGGTGAGGGTGCAGGCGAAGTGGTCTTTGGTCTGGCCGACGGCCCGCGTGTTCACGAGCGTCACGTTGCGGGCCAGATACACCGGCTGGGGGTTCTCCTGGCCGAAGGGGGCGAGCCTGTCCACCAAGGCCACGGTGTCAAGGGTCAGCTCAGAAAGGTCGACCGCCGCATCCACGCTGGTCATGGGATGGAAGGCCGCCTCGGGCAGCTTCTGCATGTAGGCATCGAGCCCCTCGGCGAATTTCTTCAGGTTCTTCGTGGGAATGGTCACGCCCACAGCCGCCCCATGCCCGCCGAAGCGCGTGGTGAGGTGCGAGAGCGATTCCACCGCCTCGAACAGGTTCACGTTGCCCACCGACCGGCCCGAGCCACGGGCCTCATCGCCGTCCACCGTGAACAAAAGCGATGGCACGCCGTAGGCGTTCACGAGCCGTGAGGCCACGATGCCCTTCACGCCCTCGTGCCAGCCCTCGCCGGCCACCACGAGCGCGCGCTGGCCGCGGTAGACGTCGGCGGCCTGGGCGCGGGCGATGTCGGAGAGCTCGGCCTCGATGGAGCGGCGCTGGTCGTTCACCTCTTCCAGGCGCTCGGCCATGGTGCAGCAGTCGGCGTAGTTGTCGCACATGAGCAGGTCGAGGGCCAAATCGGCGTCGCCCATGCGACCGGCCGCATTCAGCCGCGGGACGAGCGAAAACGAGAGGTTCGTGGCCGAAAGCGGCTTGCCCGCCTGGCCGGTGGTGGCCAGAAGCGCCGCGATGCACGGGCGCGGGCTCTCGTTCATGCGGGCCAGGCCGTCGGCCACAAGCGCCCGGTTCTCGTCGCGCATGGGCATGAGGTCGGCCACCGTGCCCAAGGTGGCGAAGTCGGTGTAGCTGCGCCACAGGTGCGGAAATCCCAGACGACTGCCGAGCACCTGCACGAGCTTCAAGGCCACGCCCACGCCGGCGAGAATGGAGCTGGGGCAGCCCTCCCCCATCTTCGGGTCGGCCACCGGTACGCCCTGGGGCACCAAATCGGCGGCCTCGTGATGGTCGGTGATGTACACCTCCACGCCCGTCTTCAGAATCTCGGCCACCTCATCTTTGCAGGCGATGCCGCAGTCCACCGTGACAATCACATCGGGCTCCAACCCCCGGGCGCGCTCGAAGGCCGCGGCGGTGATGCCGTAGCCCTCCTCGAAGCGACGCGGGATGAACGGGAAGGCGCAGGCACCGAGTGCCCGCAAGCCGCGGGTGAGCACCGTGGTGGCCGAGATGCCGTCCAAATCGAAGTCGCCGAACACCACGATGCGCTTCTTCGCCTCGATGGCGGCGATGAGGCCGTCGGCCACCTCGGACAGGCCGGGGATGTCGTAGGGATTCAGCCAATCGCGGTCGAGCGATGGCGAGAGGAAGCGTTTGGCCGCGCGCACCGTGGTGATGCCGCGGCCCACGAGCGTCGTCGCAATGAAGTGCGGCAGGCCGAGATCGTGCTGCAAGCGCGCGACGATTAACGGGTCGGCCTCCCGAATGCTGAATTGGGCGGTCATAGTGTGCTGGCTACCTAACGTGCGTTTATCCTTGTGTCTTGAGAGGTATTTTCGCACAAAGCCCCCGCGCTGTCACCGCGCCGCGCCACATCGTTACAATCCACAAACCGCTCGAGCCTTCCACGCACCTTCCGCTGCCAAGCCGCTCTGCCCCAGCCCGCAGCCCAGCGCCGACCGCCCCTTTGCAAACTATGCAAAAGTGCAGTTTTCTCCAGCCAATCCATACAAAACTGGCCTCATCTCCGCTTTATCGAGAAGATGCCCATACTTTTGTATAGGTTAATGCAGGCGGGGTTCGAAGGCTGAGTTCGAAGGCATGGTACGAAGGCAGAGCGCAGGGGCGAAGTGCGAAGGCGGAGGCGGGAGCGCGAAGATGGAAGTGTGAAGGCGGCCGCCCAAGAGAGCAGCCGCCTTCATTGGCTCTGTTTCAAAGCGAAGGACCTAGCGCGCAACGGCCTTCAACAGGTCGTAAGCTTCGCTTGGCGTCGAAGCGGCCATGACCTTGCCCGCCAGCTTATCGGTATCAGAGGCGGACCACTTCGCAATGGTGGCGCGCGTGGCAAGGATGCTCGCCGGCGAGACGCTATACTCGGTGAGCCCGAAGCTGATCCACAGGGGCACAAGCAGCGGGTCGGCCGCCGCCTCGCCGCACATACCCACCGGGATGCCCGCCGCGAGGCCGGCGGCGATGACCGAGCGGATGGAGCGCAGCACCGCCGGGTGGAACGTCGAGTACAGGTAGCGCACCCGGTCGTTGCCGCGATCGACCGCCATGGTGTAGCCCGTCAGATCGTTGGTGCCGATGCTGAAGAAGTCCGCCTCGCGGGCCAGGATATCGGCGGTAAGCGCCGCGGCGGGAGTCTCGATCATCACGCCCACGGGCACGTCCTTGTTGCAGGCCACGCCCTCGCGGTCGAACTCCTCGGCGTAGCGGCGGATGAGCGCGCGCACCTGGCGCAGCTCCTCCACGCCGGTGACGAGCGGAACCATGATGCGCACATCGCCGTAGGCGCTCGCCCGCAGAAGCGCCCGCAGCTGGGTGCGGAAGACGTCCTCGCGGGCCAGGCAGTAGCGAATGGCGCGGAAGCCCAGAAACGGGTTCTCCTCCTTTTCGAGGCCCAGATAGGGAATATCCTTGTCGCCGCCGATGTCCAGCGTGCGAATGATGACCGGCCGCCCCTTCATGATGAGAGCCGCCTGCTGGTAGGCGCGGAACTGCTCCTCCTCGGTGGGCATCGCGCCGCCGTCCATGAACAGAAACTCGGTGCGGAACAGACCCACGCCCTCCCCGTCGTTGGCCACAACGGCACGGGCATCCTCGAGCGAACCGATGTTGCCGAACAGCTCCACCTGGCATCCGTCGGCTGTGACGGTCTTCTTGCCCACGAAGCGCTGGAGCGCCTCCTTCTTGCGCAGGTACTGCTCGCGACGGGCGCGGGCCTGGCTGAGGGCCCCCTCGTCGGGATCGGCGAGCACCACGCCCTCGGTGCCGTCCACTACCACCGTGGCACCCTCGGCCAGTAAGTCCACGGCCCCGGGCACCGCCAGCACGGCAGGAATCTCCAGGGCGCGGGCCAGGATGGCCGAATGGCTCGTCATGCCGCCGGTTTCGGTGACAATGCCCACCACGTTCTCCCGATCGAGGCCCGCCGTCATGGAGGGCACCAGATCGTGGGTGACGAGCACCGTGCCCTGGGGCACGCAGGACACGTCCACCTCGCGCACGCCGAGCAGCTGGCAGAGCACCCCGCTCTTGATGTCGCGCACATCGGCCGCCCGCTGACGGGTCAAATCGTCGTCAGCGGCCTCGAACATCGTGGCGAACATCTCGCAGATCTGGTCGAGGGCCGCCTCGGCGCATTGGCCGGCATCGATGAGCCCCTCCATCTCGGCGACCATGTAGGGGTCGGCGATTATGAGGATGTGGCCCTCCAGAATCGCCGCCTCGGCGTCGCCCACGCGCTCGCGCACGACAGCGGCCTTCTCGCGCGTCAGCTCGCTGAAGGCGTCGATGGCGCGGCGCAGCCGCTCCTTTTCCGCCGGAGCGTCTTCCACCGTGCGGGGAGTGTAGTCCAGCGAGGGGTCGGTGATGATCATCACCGACCCGATGCCGAGGCCGGGCGCGGCCGCAACCCCCTCGAGGGCGGCCACGGCCTACTCCCCCAGGCCCGACTCGATGAGCCCGATGGCCGCGTCGAGGGCGGCCTGCTCGTCGTCGCCCTCGCAGCGCACCTCGATCTCGGTGCCGCACTTAATGCCCGAGGCCACGATGGCCATGAGGCTCTTCGCGTTCACTTCCTTGCCGTCGGCCACAATGGTGACATTCGCCGCAAAGGGCGCCATGGCCTGGGCCAGCACGCCGGCCGGGCGCATGTGCAGGCCGCTGCCGTTGGTGAGGGTGATCGTCTGGGAAACCATATCTGTGCTCCTATCTGCTTAGTCTCTTCCGTTTCGCGCGGGCGGCCGCGCACCGGCAACCGCCCGCGCCGTTTTCCCGTAATCCGCGCTTGTCCGCGCTTGCTCGCGCTAGTCCTCGCGCTTCTTCTTGAGCAGCGCCAGCATGAGCATGCCCACCACCGAGCCTGCGGCCAGGGCCACGAGGTACATGAGCGCGCCCCCGATGACCGGCACCACGAAGATGCCGCCGTGCGGGGCCATCAGCGTGCACCCGAACAACCACGACAGGCCGCCGGCCACCGCCGAGCCCACCACGCAGGACGGGATGACGCGCAGCGGGTCGGAAGCCGCGTAGGGAATGGCGCCCTCGGTGATGAAGGACAGGCCCATGATGTAGTTGACCGGGCCGTTCTTCCGCTCGTCGGCCGTCCAGCGGTTCTTGAAGAAGGTGGTGGAGAGCGCGATGGCAATCGGCGGCACCATACCGCCGATCATCACCGAGGCCATGATCTGGAAGCTGGCGTCGGTGCCGAGCGCCAGCATGCCGGTGCCGAACACGTAGGCGGCCTTGTTGAAGGGGCCGCCCATGTCGATGGCCATCATGCCGGCCAGAATCATGCCGAGCAGGATGCCGAAGTTGTTGTCGGACAGCCACGTGAGCGCATTGGACATACCGGTGTTGATCATGCCCATGAACGGGCCGACGGCGCACATGATGACGGCGATGGCACCCAGGCCCGCCAGAGGATAGATGAGAATCTGCTTGATGCCGGCCAGCGAGTCGGGCATCTTCTCGCACAGCTTCTCGATGCCGAGCATGGCATAGCCGCCCGCGAAGCCGGCGAGCAGGCCGCCGAGGAATCCCGAAGGAATGTCACCGCCCGGCAGCCCGAAGGTACTTCCCAGCGTGGCCATAAAGCCGCCGACGAAGCCCACCACCAGGCCCGGGCGGTCGGCGATGGACTGGGCGATGTAGGCCGCCAGAATGGGAACCATGAAGCTGAAGGCGAAGCCGCCGATGGTCTTGAACCAGGCGGACACCGGCGTGCCCGTGCCGAAGTCACCGTCCTGGGGCACTCCGGCGATGCCGTCGATGAGGAAGGCGAGCGCGATAAACAGGCCGCCGGACACCACGAAGGGCAGCATGTGGGACACGCCCTCCATGAGGTGCTTGTAGATCTTGCGGCCCGCAGACTCGCCGGCGACGTCCTCGGCGGCCCCGCGGGCGCCCTTCTCGGCGTGGTAGACGCCGGCCTCGCCGCTCACGATCTTGTCGATGAGCTCGTCGGGACGGTTGATGCCGTCGGCCGCCTTCACGATGACCACGAGCTTGCCATCGAAGCGGGCCATCTCCACTTCCTTGTCGGCCGCCACGATAATGCCGTCGGCCGCGGCGATCTCGGCCTTGGTGAGCCGGTTCTTCGTGCCGCCCGAGCCGTTGGTCTCGGCCTTGAGCGGAATGCCGCGGGCCTCGCCGGCCTTGGTGAGGGCCTCGGCGGCCATGTAGGTGTGGGCGATGCCCGTGGGACAGGCCGTCACGGCCAGGATGCGGTAGCCCTCGGCCGCGGCCGCGGCGGCTTCCTTCTCGGCCTTCTTCTCGGCGCGCTCGGCCTTCACCTCGTCGATGAGCAGCTCGGTGTCCTCCACCGAGCCCTCCATATCGGCGGCGGCCTCGGCCTTTACCTCATCGGCAAAGCGCTCGCGCTCCTTCGCGTCGATGATGCGCAGGAACTCCTCGGGAGTTGCGGCTTCCATGAGCTTCTGGCGGAACTCGATGTCCATGAGGATGGTCATGAGGCGCGAGAGCACCTCCAGGTGGGTGTCGCCGCCGTCATCGGGTGCAGCGATCATGAACAGCAGGCTTGAAGGGCCGTCGAAGGCGCCGTAGTCCACGCCCTCGGGGGCCGTCATGGCCGCCAGGGCCGCGCGCTTCGTGGCGTCGGTCTTCGCGTGGGGAATGGCGATGCCCTCGCCCACGGCCGTGGTGCCTTGCTGCTCGCGGGCGATGATGGCCGCCTTGTAGGCCTCCTTGTCGTTGAGATTGCCCGCGGTATCGTGCAAATCGACCAACTGCGCGATGGCAGCGGCCTTGTCGGCGGGGTGGCCGCCGATGGCAATCGCCTCCGCTTGGAGCAAATCGACAATTCTCATAGATGAACCGCACTCCTTTCCGTTGCCTGTTCGACAGAAGTCGCGGATAGCAGGTCGGCAACCTGCTCCGCCGTTGCCAGAGAAGAAGAGAACGCCGTGGCCGACCCGGTCGCCAGGCCGAGGCGCAGGGCGTAGGAGAGGTCGCCTTCGCCGGGGCAGCACGCCTCGCACCCCGGAAGGACCGCGCCGGCAAGGCCTGCCAGAAAGCCCGCCACCATGGAGTCGCCCGCGCCCACGGAGTTGACGAGCACACCAGATGGCGCGCTGCCCCGGGCCACCAGGCCGTCGGCGTCTACGAGGAGGGCCCCGTCGCCGCCGCAGCTGACGAGCACGTAGCGCGCACCACGGGCCGCCAGATCGCGGGCCGCCCCGATGACGGCCGCCTCGTCGCGGGCGTCGCAGCCGGCCAGCTCGGCCAGCTCGTGGTTGTTGGGCTTCACGAGGAAGGGCCGCGCCTCCAGGGCCGCCATGAGGGCCGCGCCCGTGGTATCCACCACGCAGCGCGCGCCGCGCTCGGCGGCCACCCGGGCCAGCTCGGCGTACAGGCCACTCTCGCAGCCCGGCGCGAGCGAGCCGGAGAGCACGAGCCAGTCGCCCTCCCCCAGCGCCGCGACGCGCTCCCGCAATTGATCAACGGCCGCGCACCCCACCTTAGGGCCGCGGCCGTTGATCTCGGTCTCTTCCAAAGCGCCCTGGATTTCTCCGCGCTTCATTTTCACGTTGATGCGGGTCTGGCCCTGGAGCAGACGCACAAAATCGCAGGGTACCCCGGCCGCTTCCACGCCTTCCACCAAGGCGGACCCCGTCGTGCCGGCGATAAAGCCCGAGGCGCGCGTCTCAAGCCCCAGACGATGGAGCATCGTGGAAACGTTCACTCCCTTCCCGCCGTAGGACAGCTCGTCGAAGACCGAGCGGTTCGTCGCCCCTTCCTGAAACGAGGGCAGGCGCATCATCCAATCGAGGGCGGGGTTGCACGTGACGGTGAAGAACATGAGATCTCCCGTGTCGCTGCCGGTATGCCAGTGCGCAGTATAGCACCGTGCTTTCCCGTTCGCTGCGTGGGAAGATAATCTTTTTTACATCGCGTCAAGGGCGCTTGCGACCGCTGCGGCAATATCCTTGCGGCCCCTAGCGGTTGTCCACTTTCTCGGGGTACAGGTCGTGCTGGGACAGGCGCGTCCAGGCCACCTCCTCCCAGCGAGTGCCGGGACGGCCGTAGTTGCAGTACGGGTCGATGGAGATGCCGCCGCGCGGGGTGAACTTGCCCCACACCTCGATGTACTTCGGGTCCATGAGCGCGACGAGGTCCTTCATGATGATGTTCATGCAGTCCTCGTGGAAGTCGCCGTGGTTGCGGAAGCTGAACAGGTACAGCTTGAGGCTCTTGCTTTCCACCATGCGCACGTCGGGCACATAGGAAATATAGACGGTGGCGAAGTCCGGCTGGCCCGTGATGGGGCACAGACTCGTGAACTCGGGGCAGTTGAACTTCACGAAGTAGTCGTTGCCCGGGTGCTTGTTCTCGAAGGTCTCCAGCACCAAGGGGTCGTAGTCGGTCGGGTAGTTCGTGCGCTGGTTGCCGAGCAGGGTCACGCCGCCCTCGCGGGTCTCGTCCTCGTCGCGCCCGGCTTGCACCGAAGCCGGCATGGCTCCCGCGTCCTCGCGAGCCAGGTGCGCCGCGATGGCGGCCATGGCCGAGGTGTCCACCGAACCCTCAGGCGCATCCGAGGTGCCTCCATCGTTACCGAACAGCGCTTCAGCCATATCCATTGGTTTCATCTCCGAATCCTTTTCTCGTTGTAGTTCATCGGAAGCGGGCTACGGGGCACTGCCCAGTCGCTCAAACAGTCCTCGCTCAGCGAGCAGCGCCCCGCATTCCTTTACGCTCAGCTCTTCTTGCTTATAGCGGGGTCTTCTGTGCCGTTGGCGGCAAAGGCGACGGCGCGATCGAGACAGGTGGCGCAGCGGCCGCAGGGGATCTCGCCCCCCTCGTAGCACGACCAGGTCAGCTCATAGGGGACGCCCAGTTCGAGGCCCTCGCGCACGATGTCGGCCTTGGACCAGGTGACAAACGGAGCTTCCAGGCGAAGCTCGCCGCCAGTACCTTCCACAATGGCGCGGTTCATGGCCTCAACAAACTCCAGCGAGCAATCAGGGTAGGCGTTGCCGACCACGTCGTCGTGATGGGCCCCGTAATAGACCGCCGAGCATCCAAGCGAGAGCGCCATAGAGGCTGCCGACGATAGAAACAAGCCGTTGCGGAAGGGCACGTAGGTGCTCACTGGGCCGCCGTCGCCCGCGGCCTGCTGCTCGGCGTAGGTAGACTCGGGAACAGCCGCATCGGAATGAGCCAAAAGCGAGCAATCGCTGTCGGCGAAGATGGCGGCCAGATCCAAGAAGCGCTGCTGCACGCCGTAGTGAGCCGCCACAGCTCGAGCGGCCTCGATCTCGCGGGCGTGACGCTGCCCGTAGCTGATGGACAGCGCGAACACATTCGCCGCGCCGTAGTCGCGCACGGCCCGGGCCAGAAGCGTGGTGGAATCCACGCCGCCCGAGCACAGCACCAGGGCTCTGTCGTTCGTCATCGTTCGTTCCTTCCAAATCCTTCGACACCGCGCCTTCGGCGCTCCGCTCGGGATGACACATAGTGCCCCTCGGGCGCTCCGCTCAGAATGACGCGCCCCTAAACCCCGCGGGTTTCGTTGGGCCAGATAACCTTATGCAGCTGCAGCTGCAAGCGAGCTCGGTCAAGCCGATGCTCGATGAGGTAGGCGGCGATCTCCGCTGGCTCGATGGTGCCCCACACCGGGCTCACGAGCACCTGGCAGCGGTCCCACAGACCGGCCTCGTTCGCGCACCGCTCCATGAAGGCCAGGTCGTCCTCGTCACCCACGACGAACTTCACGGCATCGCGGCCGTCCAAGAGATCGTAGTTCTCGCGCATCATGGCGGCCGACACGGCCTCGCCGGCCGTGGGCGTCTTCCAATCCACCGTGAAGTGCAGGCTGCCGGAAAGCCCCGCCTCGGCGCACGCCTCGCGCAGATGCGCCATGGGCGCCAGGTCGCGCGAGCCGTTCGTCTCGATCTCCACGCGCACAGGGCGCGGGTCGTCCACGGCGAGCAGCGCCTGCACCAGATCGGGCAGGTAGGGTTGCAGAAGCGGCTCGCCGCCGGTGAGCGTCACACACGACACGCCCGTCTCAGCCACCCAGGCCACCAGCTGCGGCACGCTCCACCCCTCCACTTCCACAAGGGGATGGTTCGCCCAGCGGGTATCACAGTAGGTGCACCACATGTTGCAGCCTGCGAAGCGGATGAAGGCGGCAGGACGGCCGGCAGCGAGCCCCTCCCCATTCACGGACACGAACTTCTCCGCCACGGGGAACAGCTGCGCCCGGGCCGCGATGGTGTGGCGGGCCTGATGGCGCTCGGCGTCCAGCAGGCCGTCGTTCTCTTCCTCGGGCACCATTATCGGATCCCTCTTCTCAAATTTGTCTCAATTTCCTCGATCGTAGGCAGCGTATTCCGCACATCGTCTTTCAACAGAGGTGAGAGATGGTAATCGGACACGCCCACCGGCTGTGCTGAGCTTTCTACCGCATATTGCGCAAGAACGTCGTCTTTCGTCTTGCAAATGAGCAATCCCACCGTCGGCCCATCGCCTTCCTCCCTTAACCCGTGGTTCACGGCTGTCACATAGGTGCCCAACTGCCCGATAAACGCTGGCTCAAATTCGGTTATCTTCACTTCTACTACCACGTAGCAATGAACTTTGGCGTTATAGAAAAGCAGGTCTATCCACTGCTCGGTATTTCCCACCTTTAAGCGGTATTCACGCCCCATGAAGGCAAATCCTGCGCCGAGCTCAAGCAGGAAGGCCGATATGTTGTCGACAAGCGCGTCCTTCAGCTCCCTTTCATCGTAATCCTTTTGAATAGCCAGGAAATCGAACTGATAGGGATCTCGAGTAATCTCCTGGGCGCAACGACTTTGAGGGGCAGGGAGCGTCCTTTCGAAATTGCTTATGGCCTTCCCCTGTCGCTCATAGAGCCCGCTGTCGAGATGATTCAAAAGAAGCGCGCGCGACCAGCCATTGGCAATAGTTTCCCGAACATAGAAAACTGCCTTCTTGCGGTCGCCCTTGCAGCGATCAACCAGAAGCTTGATATGGCCCCACGGCACCGAGAACAATTCTTCCCCAACTTGAGGAGGAATTACCGAGTCCGATCGAGACGAAGCGGCCCTCGCTAAAGAGCCCTTCTCGTCGTCGGCGAAAAGCTCGTAGAATCTCTTCATATAGCGAAGGTTGCCCTCGGAAAAACCCTTGGTATTGGGAATCTCGCTTCTCAGGTCGCGACTGAGCGTCGCATAGAATCCCGACCCCCAGACGCTCTCTGCGTGCAACGAGACGATATCGCGGCCGAGAGACCAATAGAACGAAAGCATCTCGCGATTTACCGCAACCGCAGCTTTAATCTGACTGCTTCGATAGCGCTGCGAAAGCTCGGAAAGCCACTGCTCGTAAGATTGTGCGCTTGGAGCCTGGTGGCGCTCGGCGTCCAGCAGGCCGTCGTTCTCCTCCTCGGACACCATGGCTTAGCGCTGCTCCCGGTAGTAGGCGCAGTTGTTCGGGGTCTCGTACACGTCCACCTGCGACACGGGCAGCCCCTGCTGGGCCAAGGCGTCGAAGAACCACTTTGCCAAGTTCTCGGCCGTGGTGCGGAAGGGCACGATGAACAGCGCGAAGCCCTCGCGTTCCAAGCACGCCAGGGTATCGGGGGCAAGGGAGCCCTCCTCAATGATGAAGTGGTGGTCGAGCTTATCGGTCAGCGCGCGCAGGGCAGCCTTGAAGTCGCCGAAGTCCACCACCATGTCCTTGCAGGTGCCCTCGGTCTGCAGGCGCTCAACCTCCAGATAGGCCACCACGCGCCAGCGGTGCCCGTGCAGGTTCTCGCACTTCCCGTGGTAATCGGTCAGAAAATGAGAGGCGTCAAACGAGCTCTCGGTCTTCAATCCGTACATATCGATTTCTCACCAATCTACGAACATTTGTATGCTATAATGCCAACTGCAGGGAGCATCAAGCCCACTGCATTCACCCCGCAACCATGCTAGCTAGGAAAGGGGGTGATGCAGATGAGCGAAATGCTGGCCTTAATCCAAGTCTTTGTTGGAGTTGCCACATTTATTGTAGCTGTTTTGACGCTACAAAAAGAGAACCCGCCGAATAACGGCGGGAACTCCAACAAAAGAGACGAGGATTAGGCACCCTCGTCGAAGGGCGTTCCGTTCGGGGCGCCCTTCTTTAGGCAAGGGGAATTATAGCACACCTAAGCCCGCTAGAACGCGGCGTCGAAGGGGTCGGTCACGATGATTTCACTTTGGCCGCGGAAAAGCTCGGTGAGCTTTTCCAGAAAGGGGGCCTGGGTGCCGTCGAGCATGCGGAAGGTGAGCAGGACGTTCTCGGCGAAGTCGCTCTCCTTCAGCTTGGCCTCGCAGGCCTCGGCGATGCGGCAGACCTGCTCGTAGAGGGCGTAGGGCGCTTCCAAGATCACATCGACGCAGACCGATACCGTGACAACGTCCGCCGCCTCGATGGCCGCCTTCGTCGCTTGCGCGTAGGCGCGCACGAGACCGCCCGTGCCCAGCAGAATACCGCCGAAGTAGCGCGTCACCACCACGGCCACATCATCCAGGCCCGCATGCTGGATGGCCTGGAGCGTGGGCATACCCGCAGTCTTGGCCGGCTCCCCGTCGTCGGTGTAGCGGATGCGGCCGCCGCGCAGCACGTAGGCGTACACGTTGTGCCGCGCCATGCGGTGGGCGGCCTTCACCTCGGCGATGAAGGCGAGGGCCTCCTCCTCGGTGGCCACCGGCGCGATACGCCCGATGAAGCGGCTCTTCTTCTCGACGATCTCCGCCTCGGCGGGGGCGGCTATGGTTCGGTACGCCGCCACTACTCCCCCAACTTCTCGGCAGCGTCGAGCCATTCCAGCTCCAGCGCCTCTATCTGATCCTGGAAGTCGGCGATCTCCTCCTGCATGGCGGTGAGCACCAGGTAGTCGGACTGGTCGGCCTCGGCCATTTCCAGCTGCTTGGCCTCGATCTTCCCCTTCAAGGTGGCGATCTTCTTCTCGTTGGAGGCCATAAGCTTGCGCAGGGCGCGCTGCTCGCCGCCGGAGAGGGCGGGGGCGACGGCCGGGGGATCCTTCGACTCGCTGCGCTCGCTCAGGATGACATCGGAGGTGACGCTCGCCGCGACGCCGGAGGCGGCGCCCTTCGCACCCCTGGTGCTCTTCGCAGCGCCACGGGCGGCCTCGGCGGCGCGCTCGGCCTCCTCGGCGAGCTTCAGGTACTCGTCAACGCCCCCGGGCAGGTGGCGCACCTTGCCGTTCACAAGGGCGAACTGGTGGTCGGTCACGCGCTCCATGAGGTAGCGGTCGTGGGTGACAAGCAATAGCGTGCCGGGCCAGCCATCCAACAGGCTTTCCACAGCGGCCAGCATGTCGGTGTCCAGGTCGTTACCGGGCTCGTCCAAGATGAGCACGTTGGGCTCGTCCAGCAAAATGAGCATGAGCGCGAGCCGGCGCTTCTGGCCGCCGGACAGATCGCACACCGGCTCGTTCTGGTCGTCCTTGGTGAAACCGAGTCGTTCCAGCAGCTGCCCGGGCGTCATCTCCTTGCCGTCGAGCATGGTGCGGCGCGAGTAGCGGCCGATAACCTGGCGCACACGGTCGTCACCCAGCTTCGTCAGCTCGTCCAGATGCTGCGAGAGCACCGCGAAGCGCACGGTCTGGCCGATCTTCACCCGGCCGCGATCGAGCGGCTGAAGCCCCTGGATGATGCGCAGCAGCGTCGTCTTGCCGATGCCGTTGGCGCCCACGATGCCGTAGCGGTCGCCCGGGCCGATGATCCAGTCCACGTTGTCCAAGATGACGCGGTCGCCGAAGGAGAGCGAGGCGTCCTGCAGCTCCACCACGGTCTTGCCGAGGCGCGCCATGGCCATGCGCTTGAGCTCCAGCTCGTCGCGCAGGGGCGGCATGTCGGCGATGAGCGCCTGGGCTGCGGCCACGTGGAACTTGGGCTTGGTGGCCCGGGCGCGGGCGCCGCGGGAGAGCCATGCCAGCTCGCGGCGCAGGGCGTTCTGGCGCTTCTGCTCGGCGAGCGCGGCCAGGCGGTCGCGTTCTACGCGCTGCATGATATAAGCCGAGAACCCGCCCTCGAAGGGCCAGACCCGCTGGCCGTGCACCTCCCACATGGCCTCGCACACCTCGTCGAGGAACCAGCGGTCGTGGGTCACCACGAGCAGGGCGCCCGCACCGGGACGCCAGCGCGTCTTCAGGTGGTCGGCGAGCCACGCGATGGCCTTCACGTCCAGGTGGTTGGTGGGCTCGTCCAGCATGAGCACGTCCCAATCGCCGATGAGCAGGCGTGCCAGATCGACCCGTCGGCGCTGACCGCCCGAGAGCGTGCCCACCGGACCCTCCCAATCCACATCGCCCAGAAGCCCCGCGATGATGGAGCGGATGCGCGGGCTTCCGGCCCACTCGTACTCGGGCATGTCGCCCACCACGGCGCGCTCCACCGTATCCTCGTCGCGCAAATCGTCGGTCTGGCCGAGCACGCCCACCGTCACGCCACGCGTGCGGATGACGCGCCCGTCGTCCACCTCCACCTCGCCGGCAAGCACCCGCAGAAGCGTTGATTTGCCGTCGCCGTTCTTGCCCACGATGCCGATGCGGGCACCCTCGTCCACACCGAGGGACAGGTCGTCGAACACCGTCTTAGTGGGGAATTCCACCCGCACCTTCTCGCAACCGAGGAGAAATGCCACAAGGGCCGCCTTTCACTTGCTTTTGCTCTGGAAGCAGATTATACGCTAGCGAATTTTCCAGACCGCCGTGACGAGCACCACGACCGAGAAGAGCGTCGAGAGCCCGAAGGCCAGCTGGTAGGGCAGCGCGGCGGCGGTGGCGCCGGCATCGGCCGGATCGGCTCCGGCAAAGGCGAGGCCCGCCACCGTGATGATCATCATCATGAGCGCGGTGCCGAACGACGCGCAGGCCTGGCGCACCGTGGCGAAAAACGCGCTGCCGTCCATGACGATGACGTGCGGAAGGCCGGCCAGGCCGTAGGAGTTCAACGGGCCCACCAGGCCGCTCACGCCCACGGCGCGCACTCCTTGCAGCAGTGTGAGCACCCACAGCGGCGTACCCGGGCCCACGAACATGAACGAAGCAGCGCCCACGGTGAGGAAGACTGCCGAGGCAATGCACACGGCCCGGGCGCCCACCTTGTCCACCAACACGCCGGCCAGCGGGTTCACGAACAGCGCCACCGCCGTTGCCGGAATGAAGGCGATGCCGGCATCCAGAGGCGTCATGTTGCAGGGGCCCTGGATGAACAGCGGCAGAATGAGCGTGATGCCCATAAACGAGGCGAACAGGCAGTTCTGCGCCACAAAGCCGGCCCGGTAGTGGCGCGATTGGAAGATATCGAGGCAGATGAGAGGATTGGCAATCACGCGCTGGCGCCGGATGAACACCACGATGAACGCCGCACCGAGCAGCACGGGCACCCACACCTGGGGCGATGCGAAGGGCATGGTGGCCGCATTCGACACGCCGAGCAGAAAGCCCCCGAAGCCCAAGGTGGACTGCACGAAGGAGGGCATGTCGAACACGGCGCGCGACTCATGGTCGCCGCGGCTCTTCACCAGGGCGGCCGTGGCCACTCCGAGCAACACGAGCAGCCCCACCAAGATGAGGTAGAAGCTGCGCCAGCCCCACGTGCCGGCCAGCGCGCCGCCGATGAGCGGACCGATATTGGGTGCAAACCCCATGGCGATGCCGCCGATGCCCATGGCCGTGCCCGTGCGCTCGCGCGGGAAGCGCGTCATGGCCACCGTCTGCACGAGCGGCAGCGTGACACCCGTGGCAATGGCCTGCAACACGCGGGCCGCAATCAGCATGGGAAAGCTCAGCGAGAAGAAGCCCACGGCCGAGCCGGCCAGGTAGAAGCCGAGGGCCAGAAACACCAGCCGCTTGAGCGAGAAGCGCTTCGAGAGATAGGTGACCACCGGCACCGTGATGCCCATGACGAGCATGTACACGGTGGTGACCCACTGGCCCACTGCCGCGTCGATGGCGAAATCGGCGCACACTTGCGCGAGCATGGAGTTCATCACCGTCTGGGTGAGCGAGCCTAAGGCGCAGGTGATGACGACGATGGCGAACAGGGCGTAGGTATGGCCCTTTTCAGTAAGATGCATGGAAACCTCCGTACCTTCCTCGAGTCTGACGGCGTTCGAGATTTCGCTCGGGCGCCTCAGGACGGCACGTGGCTACAAAACGAACGGAAGGGCGCACGCGGCGCCCTTCCCCATTATAGCGTTATTGTCGCGCCTCGCCTCAGTTGAAACGCTGCTGGGTTTTCTCCAGGCCGTTGTCTATGAGGTACGTCACCGCGCTCGCCCCCTCGGCCACGGCGTGCTCGAAGGCCTCGGCGTCGTCCTTGCGCGGTTGCGAGAGCACCCAGTCCACCACCGGCTTGCGCCCCGGCGGCCGCCCGATGCCGATGCGCACGCGATACCAATCGCGGGTGCCCAGCTTGTCGCAGATGGAGCGCAGCCCGTTGTGGCCGGCATGCCCTCCGCCGAACTTCACGCGGATGGTACCCGGGTCGATGTCCAGCTCGTCGTGGATGACGATAAGGTGATCAGGATCCACCCCGTAGGTCTTCATGAGCGTCTTCACCGGACCGCCCGAGGTGTTCATGTAGCTCTGGGGCTTGGCGAGCACCACTTCTTCCCCACGCCACGTGCCCCTAGCCGTGAGCGCCCCGCCCTCGGTCTTCCAGTAGCGGCAGCCCAGCTCCTCGGCCAGCGCATCCACCGTGTCGAACCCGGCGTTGTGCCGCGTATGCTCATATTCTGCGCCCGGATTCCCCAGGCCCGCGATTAAATACACGTTCCCGCTCTTTTCATCAAACTTGTATGGGAGAGAAGGCCCGAGATTCGGGGCGAGGGTCCGCGCGGAGTTCCGCAGCGAACGGAAATGCCCAGTGGGCATTTCCGCCGAGCGAGGACCGTCTGAGCACGGCGCCCTTGCCCCGAAGCTCGGGCCGGACAGCCTGAAAAGGGCTACTCGAACAGCTTCCCGATAGAGCCGTTGTTGTACACCACGTCGATGGTCTGCGCGAACAAGGGAGCGATGGACAGCACCTTGATCTTGCCCGTCTGGCGCGCCAGCGGCACCGGCACGGCGTTGGTGACCACCACTTCCTCGATGGGCGAATTCTCCAGGCGCTCATAGGCCGGCCCGGAGAACAGGCCGTGGGTGGCGCAAGCGTACACCTCGGCGGCGCCCTTCGCCTTCAGCGTCTGGGCGGCGGCCACGAGCGAGCCGGCGGTGTCGATCATGTCGTCGTTCAGGATGCAGATCTTGTCGGTCACGTCGCCGATGAGCGCGGTGATCTCGGCCTGGTTGTGCTTGGGACGGTCCTTGTGCATGATGGCCAGATCGCAGTCGAGCGCCGTGGAGAACTTCTTCGCGGCCTTCGCGCGGCCCACATCGGGCGACACCACGCACAAGCGCTCGGGGTCGAGCCCCTTGTTGCGGAAGTAGTCCACAAAGATGGGCATGGCGGTCATGTGGTTCACCGGGATGTCGAAGAAGCCCTGGATGGCGTCCTGGTGCAAGTCCACCGTGATGACGTTGTCGACGCCCGAGACGGTGAGCAGATCGGCCACGAGCTTGGCCGTGATGGGCTCACGCGGAGCGGCCTTGCGGTCCTGGCGGGCGTAGCCGTAATGGGCCACCACCGCCGAGATGGAGCGGGCGGACGCGCGCTTGGCGGCGTCGGCCATGATGAGCAGCTCCATGAGCGCGTCGTTCACGTCGAAGCCCTCGCTGGCGCATACCGACTGGATGAGGAACACATCCGCGCCGCGGATGGACTCCTGATAGCGGGCGTAGATCTCGCCGTTGGCGAACTTCTCGTGCTTGATGTTGCCGAGGTTCACGTTGAGGTTCTTCGCAATCTCCTCGGCCAGCTCCGGATTCACCGAGCCGGAGAACACGGCCATGCGCTTGGTCATCTCGGTCATGGATGTTCGTCCCTTCTGCGACAAGTTCCGATTGATGGGGCTATTGTAGTACGCGGCGCAGCCGGCGCGGATGGCGACAGGCCGCTCTGCGCTATTTCTTCTTCTCGACGGGATGGGCCGCCACCCAGCCGGCGATCTCGGACTGCTTGGCGCGGCCGAGGGCGAGCGCGCCGGCCGCCACGTCCTTGGTGATGGTGGAGCCGGCGCCGACGAGCGCGCCCGCGCCGATGGTCACGGGGGCCACCATCATGGTGTCGGATCCGATGAAGGCGCCGTCCTCGATGACGGTGGCGTGCTTGTTCGCGCCATCGTAGTTGCAGGTGATGGAGCCGGCGCCGATGTTCACGCCCTCGCCGATGGTGGTGTCGCCGATGTAGGAGAGGTGCGGCACCTTCGAGCCCTTGCCCACTGTGGACTTCTTGATCTCCACGTGGGTGCCGGCCTTGGCGCCCTCGCACAGATGGGCCGCCGGGCGCAGGTAGGCGCGCGGGCCGCAGGTGGCGCCGTCGTCGATGCGCGCCTGCACGGCCACGGTCTCGTCCACGGTGCAGCCGCAGCCGACCTGCGTGTCGGTCAGGCGCGTGTTGGGGCCGATGACGCTGTCCTCGCCGATGGAGGTGGCGCCCATGAGCATGACAGCGGGCAGAAGCTCCACGTCGGGCTCGATTTCCACCTCGGGGCCGATGAAGGTGGTGGCCGGATCCCACATGGTGACGCCGGCGGCCATGTGCGCGTCGTTGATGCGGCGCTGCATGACGGCCGTGGCGTCGGCCAGCTGGCGGCGCGAGTTCACGCCGAGGCACTGCTCGGGATCGGCCGTCTTGTAGGCCAGCACGGGACGGCCCGCCGCACGGCTGATGGCGAGCACGTCGGTGAGGTAGAACTCGCCCTGGGCGTTGTCGGAGCCCACCTGCTCCAAAGCCTCGAAGAGCGCCTTGGCGTCGAAGCAGTAGACGCCGGAGTTGCACTCGGTGATGGCGGCCTCCTCGGGGCTCGCGTCCTTCTGCTCCACGATGCGGGCCACCTCCCCGGCGCCGTCGCGCACGATGCGGCCGTAGCCGAAGGGGTTCTCAAGCTCCATGGTGAGCACGATGACCGCGGCGTTGTGCTCCTCGCGCAGGGCGGCCATCTGGCGGATGGTCTCGGGCTCGATGAGCGGCGAGTCGCCGGAGAGCACCACCACCGCGCCGTCGAAGCCGGCCAGCGCGTCCTTGGCGGCGAGCACCGCATCGGCCGTGCCGCGCTGCTCGGTCTGGACGGCCACCTCGGTGTCGCCCTCCACCAGGGGGATGACCTGGTCGCGCATGTGCCCCACCACGGTGACCACCTTGTCGGCGCCGGCGGCCTTCGCGGCCTCCACCACCCACCGCACGAGCGGGCGGCCGAGCACCTCGTGAACCACCTTCGGCTTCTTCGACTTCATGCGGGTGCCGGCCCCCGCAGCCAGGATAATCGCAGCAGTTTCCATGAAACGCCCTTCTATAGCCACTTGCGCGCCCCGAGGCGCCGAATTCCAATTGGTCTAGTATAGCGCAAGGGCCGTATAATCGGGAAAGGGCGGGGCATCCCGCTTTGAACACGCAGACGGCCGCACAGCATGGGAGGGAAGTCATGGCCCAGGGTTTGGAAGATCTCAGCCGCGAAGAGCTCGAGCGGCTCGTCGTGATGACTGCGAAGGACGTTATCGCCCTCGACGGCACCTGGTTCCAGTCGCTGGAACACGCACGTGGCATGGATGCCGCCATGGAGCACGACCGCGAGGCGTGGCGACGCTTCGTGCCGAGCGAGGCACGACGGCTAGCTCAGCTGCTGGAGCTGCCCGAGCGCTGCGGGCTCGCGGGCCTGGCACGGGCGCTTCCCCTCCGCTGCACGTCGCTCGCGAACGAATGGGAGATTCGCTGGGAGGACGGCGGGAACGCGCTCGTCTTCCGCATCACCGACTGCCGCGTGCAGACAGCACGGGCGCGCAAGGGCATGGAATTCCACCCCTGCAAGAGCGTGGGCGAGCTGGAATACGCCGGCTTCGCCGCAACGCTGGACGACCGCATCCGCTGCGAGTGCGTAAGCTGCTTCCCCGACATCACCGACGGCACCTGCAACTGCGCATGGATGTTCACCCTGGCCGAATAGCCGCCCCGCCCATGAAACTGGGACACCTTACCGGGTAAGGTGTCCCAGTTCGCTTACTTGAAGCGCTTCAGCAAAAGGGAGTTGCTGACGACGCTGACACTGGAAAGGGCCATGGCGGCACCGGCGAGGGCCGGGGCCAAGATGCCCACGGCGGCGAGCGGGATCATGATGCAGTTGTAGATGAGCGCCCAAAACAGGTTCTGCTTGATCTTGCGCATGGTAGCCTTCGACAGACGCAAAGCCACGACAAGGTCTGACAGACGATTGCGCATGAGCACCACGCTTCCGGCATCCAGGGCCACGTCGGTGCCCGAGGCGAGCGCCACGCCGATGTCGGCGGCAGCGAGCGCCGGGGCGTCGTTGATGCCGTCGCCCACGAAGGCCACAACGGGCCGCCTGCCCGCCGCGGAGCCGCGCGACCCCTCGTCTTCGGCGCCCTCCGCCGCGGGGGCCAGCTCAGCCACATCTGCCGCGCTGCGCACAGCCCGCACGCAGTCGGCCTTCTCGAGCGGCTTCACGCCGGCAAACACATGGTCATCGGCGATGCCCACCTCCTCGGCGATGAACCGGGCCGCAGGCGCCGCGTCGCCGGTGACCATGTAGGACGCCACGGCAAAGTCGTCGGCCAGCGTGCGCACCGTGGCCGCGGCATCGGGTTTCGGCTCGTCGCGGAACTGGATGCGGCCGGCGGGCACGCCATCCACCGCCACGAGCGACCCCGCGGCTCCCGCAGCCCCATCCGCGGCTTTCCCCACGCCGACGAACACCTCGCGGCCTTCCACCACGCCGTGCACGCCCTCGCCGACGACCGCCTCGAAGGTCTCGGCGGCAGGCAGCGGCGGCAGGCCGCGCCCCTCGGCATAGCGCACCACGGCACGGGCCAGGGGGTGCTCGCTCCTCTCCTCCAGGGCGGCGGCCAGGCGCAGGGCCTCATCGGGCACATCGCAGGCCGTCACCACCGGCTCGCCCACCGTGAGCGTGCCCGTCTTGTCGAACACCGCCGCCGTAAGGCTACCCATGGTTTCCAGCACGGTGCCGTCCTTGATGAGCACGCCCAGCTGCGCGCCCTTCCCCATGCCGACGGTGAGCGCGGTAGGCGTGGCCAGGCCGAGGGCGCAGGGGCACGCCACGCAGATGACCGCGATGGCCGGCATGAGCGCCTGCACGAGACGACCGTCGGAGCCGGCGGGCACCGCGAAGAACCACACGCAGAACACGAGGAGTGCAATGATGAGGATGGCCGGCACGAACACCGCCGCGATGCGGTCGGCGATGCGCTGGATGGGGGCCTTCGTGCCCTGGGCATCTTCCACGGCCCGCACAATGCGGGCGAGCGTGGAGTCGGCGCCCACGCGCAGGGCGCGCACGGTCACCGAACCGGTGGTGTTCTGGGTGCCGCCCGTCACGGCGTCGCCCGCCACTTTCACCACAGGCATCATCTCGCCCGTGAGCATGGACTCGTCCACTTCCGTGGAACCTTCCACCACCACACCATCAACGGGCATCTTTTCGCCGGGCCGCACAAGCACCGTGTCGCCGGCCACCACTTGAGCAAGAGGCACCTCACGCTCTTTCCCGCCGCGCACCACGCGCGCCGTGGGCGGCGTGAGGTTCATGAGCGACTCGATAGCCTGGTTCGTAGCCCCCTTCGCACGGCTTTCCAGCATCTTGCCTAAAAGCACGAAGGTGATGAGCATGGCGCAGGTCTCGAAATAGGGCATGCCGTCGTTGATGGCCAGCGCTTCGTGGCTCGTCCAGTCGCTCGTGATCACAGGCAGGAAGGTAATCCACAGCGAGAAGAGAAACGCGATGGACGTGCCGAGCGCCACGAGCACGTCCATGTTCGCCGAGCCGCCCTTGAGCGAACCCCACGCACCCTTATAGAAGCGGGCGCCGCAGCCGAACTGCACGGGCACGGTGAGCGCCAGTAACAGAATGTTCGCCGCGAACATGGCCTGCACGTGGGTCGGCTCAGCCGCGAACAGCCCCGCGAGGGCACCGCCCACCCCCATATGCCAGCCGGGAATCATGCCGATAGCCACGATGACCACGGTGAGCGCCGCCGCGATGCCGAATACCTTGCGGTCGCGTGCGGCCCGGGCAGCCTCGCGGGCGCGGCGCTTCTCGTCCACCAAAGGCGCATCGTCCGGGATGATTTCGGCCGTGAAGGCCAAATTGTCGAAGACAGCGAGCATGTCATCTACGCTGGCTTGCGCCGGGTCGAAGACCACCCTGCCCGTGTTGTTGGCCAAATTCACCGCCACATCGATGACGCCGGGGGTCTTGCGGTAGTGGCTCTCAATAGAGGCGGCGCAGTTCGCGCAGTGCATGCCCTCGATGGCCAAGCGGATGGAGGCGCTGCGGGGCTCATCGGCTGCGGAATCGGCCTTGGGCGCTGAAGTGCTGTCCGAAGCTAGAGCCTCGTCGGGCGATGCATCAGAGGACGCTTCCTTCATCCCGCCATCGCATACCTGGGCCTTTTCTGCGTCCTTCTTGGCTTTCTCCGCCGCATCAGCGGCAATCTCAGCGGCGAAGGGGTGCTCACCCTCATTCGGCATGACGGCCACCTTGAAGTTGGTGTCGCCCAAAGCATGCAGAAGGTCATCGAGGACCACTTGAGCCGGATCGAAGGTCACATCGACTTGCTGACCCTCCAAATCGACGGCCACCGAGGCCACGCCCGACAAGTCTTCGTAATGCCGCGTCACATTCGCCACGCACTTCTCGCAGTGCATGACCGCCACGGCCAGACGCTGGGTTTCCATAGATGCTCCCATCTTTACAGAAAGCGATGCATAAGCGTCATCACTTCATCGACCACGTCATCGTTGCCGTCGCGAATCTCCTCCACGACGCAGGTGCGCATGTGCTCCTGCAGAAGCATTTCGGAGACGCGGCGCACGGCCGATTCGGCGGCGGCCAGTTGAGTGAGCACATCGCCGCAGTAGCGGTTGTCCTCGATCATGGCCTTCACGCCGTTCAGCTGCCCGATGGCCCGATTGAGCCGCCGCGCCACATCAGCCTGCAGCTCCTCAGAACGCGGCGTGTGCTTATGCCGGCAAGCGCATCCGGCAGCCACCACGTTCTTAGAGGCCCTCGCGATGGCCGCGCGCTCTATTTCCGTTTCCATGTCCATCTCCGTTTCACCCGCTTGCGCTTCCGCCTTCATGTCCCGAGGCGTTTCGCCCGCATTTCCGAAGGCATTTCAACCGCATTTCAATGGCCGTTTCGCCCGCATTTCCAGAGCTGCTTCGCCCGCATTTCCGAGGGCATTTCAACTGCGTTTCCAGAGCTGCTTCGCCCGCATTTCCGAGGGCGCTTCGACCAATCACGCTTTCTTGTACGCGCGTTTCGTTCTTTATACCCCCAGGGGGTATTTTTTGTCAAGCATCAGGCCTTTGGCATAAAAAGTAGTCCGCAATGGCAGAAAATGACGTTTCGGGGCGCAACCAGAGGGGCTTTTCTTAATCGTCAGTGACGATTGCCGAGATATCGAAGCCCGTTCTCGTCGAATTGCGGCCCGAACACCCCCGGTATAAGCCGGTCGCATCGCACGCTGCGCCTCCAATCGACATTTTCTGCCACCGCCGCTTCGAAAAGGAGCAGAGCGCCCGTCCCAAAGCCAATGCGACCGCCCAAGCCCAAACCTCCCAGTGCCCGCCCAAATAAAAAACGCCCGCAGCCGGAGCTGCGGGCGCGTTGCGCTCAAGTATGTCGCCGTGGCTTACAGCGAATCGATGTAAGCAACCAGGTCGCCGACGGTGGTCAGGCCCTCGGGCTCGCCGAAGTCAACCTCGCAGGCCTCCTCCAAATCGCAGATGAGCTCCACCATATCCAGCGAGTCGATGCCCAGGGACTCAAAGGTAGCCTCGGGGGTGACGGTAGCGGGATCGATGTCGAGATTGCTCTCGAGAACGGTGGCGATGGTGTCGATGGTGGCCATGGACTAGTCCTCCTTTTGCTTGAGCAGGCCGTAACCGCCGTCGTCGCGGCGATACAGGACATGCACCTTGTTGGTGTCACGATCAGTGTACGCGAAAAAGTCGTGGCCGAGCAAATCGATTTCCACGAGCGCCTCTTCCTCGGTCATCGGCGTGAACTCGATCTCCTTGGTGCGGACGATCTCGTCCTCGGCCAGCTCGTCCATGAGACGATCGAGGTCGAGCTCAGTCTCGGCATGGGCATCCTCGTGAGCGTAGTCGACGATGCGCTCGGTGGCGCGGACGCGCTTATCGAGGACGCGAGTCTTGTACTTGCGCAGCTGGCGGGCAACCTTGGCGGCGGCCACGTCGATAGCGGCATACATGTCCTCTTCGCTCTCCTCAACGCGAACGATATGCCCCTTCACGCGAACGGTGACCTCGCAGATGGCCGGCAGCGGATTGGCCGGGTTCTTCTCGGTATACAGAACAATTTCCGTGGAGACGGTGTCTGCGTCCACAGCCTTAATCGCGTTGCCGACCTTTTCCTCAGCGTACTGACGAAGGGCGTCGGTGACGGGCATTTTGCGTCCGGACACGGTGATCGTCATGATATCCACCTCTTTTAGCTCGTTGCTTGCAAAACCATATTGACGAGCGGCGACCTCGCATGGCCCCATCCTGCGACAGGAGGGATGCGGCGAGTGTCCGCTCGGCAACGTGAGAAACAAGGATAACGCAATTCTGCTAATATTCAGGGGGTAATTTGGTGTTGCATAAAAACGGTTTTCATACGAGCCATTGAGCAGAGCCGCGCTTCGGCGCGCAGAGAATCAGAGAATCGAGGAATTCTGTGGAACCGACGGAGAAGAATCCCGACCCGCATCACATTTTCATCGACGAGGTGCAGGGACACCAGCGTCGCTGGCTGAAAGTCATCCAGTTTACGAGCTCGTCCACCAAGGCGGCGGCCATCATGCTGGCGGCAGCGGTGGTGGCGCTCATCATCGCGAACTCCCCGGCTTTCGAGTCTTTCGAGGAGTTCTGGCACACCCACGTCATCATCGGCGTGGGCAGCTTGATCGGCGAGATGTCCTTCGCCCACATCATCAACGACATCTTCATGGCCGTGTTCTTCCTTTTGGTCGGCTTGGAAATCAAATACGAGATGACCGTCGGTGAGCTGACGAACATCCGCCAGGCGGCCCTGCCCATCATCGCGGCCTGCGGCGGCGTGCTCGCGCCCATCGTCATCTACTGCATCTTCAACGTCTCCAATCCCGAGACGTCTCACGGCTGGGGCGTGCCGACGGCCACCGACATCGCCTTCGCCTTGGGCATCATGGCCCTGCTCGGCAACCGGGTGCCCAACGGCGTGCGCGTGTTCCTCTCCACGTTGGCCGTGGCCGACGACATCATCGCCATCCTCGTCATCGCCATCTTCTACGGCCAGAGCCCCTCGCTTGCGTGGCTGGGCGTCGCCGCGGTCATTCTCGTGGTGCTCATCCTGCTGAACCGCGCCCACGTGTACGCGCTGGCGCCCTATCTGCTCGTCGGTTGCCTGCTGTGGTTCGCGGTGTTCATGTCCGGCGTGCACTCCACCATCGCCGGCGTGCTGCTCGCCTTCACCATTCCCACAGGCTCGCGCGTCGACCTTTCGCGATTCATGCAGTGGTCGGGCGATCGCGTGCGCGAGGCCAACGACGCCTATATCGCCACCGAGCCGGTCACCCTGCAGAAGGACTACATGACCACGGTCTCGCGCTTGTCCCAGGTTGCCCGTCAGGTGGTGCCGCCCGCGACGCGCCTCGAGCACATGCTGTACCCCTGGGTGTACTTTGCGGTGCTGCCGCTGTTCGCGCTCACCAACGCCGACGTGAGCTTCCTGGGCGGCGATGTGCTCGCCATGGTGACGAGCCCGGTATTCTTCGGCGTGTTCTTCGGACTGCTTCTGGGCAAGCCCATCGGCATTATGCTGTTCAGTTTCCTTACGGTGAAATTCAAGATTGCCAGCCTGCCGGAAAACGTGAACTGGATCCATATGCTCGGCGCGGGCATTCTGGGCGGCGTGGGATTTACCATGGCCATCTTCGTGGCGAACCTCGCCTTCCCCGAGGCAGTGCTCATCGCGGACGCGAAGATCGGCATTTTGTCCGCCTCGCTTCTGGCGGGCGTTATCGGCTTCCTCTTCCTGTTCATGCAGGCGAAGGCCGCCGAGCGCCAGGGCATCGCTTATGTGTCCGCCTCTCTTGACGAGATGGTGCGTCCCACCGCCGGCGAGGAGGCCGCCGACATCGCCGACGACGTCGTGCTCGGCTTGGGCGACGATGATTTGGTGGACGACGTGCGCGATGTGCTCATTTCCGAAGGCGGCGTGGCGGAGTTCGTCATCCACGAGAAGCAAGCCCGCGATTCCGCCGAAGCGGCCGAAGCCGACGACGTCACCGGCATGAGGCCGTAACCGACATCACCTTGAGGCATGTTACCAAGGGCGCTCTGCGGAGCGCCCTTTTCTATGCGTCGTGCAGGTTCTCAAGCAAGAAAGCGTGACGCCCATCATCTCGCAAAAGCCTAGAGTGCGTTATGCAAATCCACGCTTCGGCGAGTAAAACAGCCTCTGATTCTCCCGCACGACTCTCGCTGCTCTCCCCGCAATCTCCCCGTATTCGCAATTCAATCTCAGTGTAAAATTTCCCTCTTGACCTGCACTTTCATTCAGCATACTCTTCACCTATGAAACTGCTTGCCATAGACGCCACCGCCAGAGACTTCTACCGTCACGCGCCTCACCTCATCCGTGGCGCTCAGCGAACGCGCGCTTTCTCTGCGCCTGACCAGACGCCGTCAGCTTCAGATGCAGAATCCCTTTGCGGCAGCTTTTCGCGTCCTCCCTTCCACATCCTCACTTCCCAAGCGCAGGGCAGCCGAACAGCTCGCTCTATTCGCTGCCACCGCCACGTGGGCCGCCTTCCAGCGGGGTCATTTCTTAAGATATCGAACAATTTGCTCGTGGCGTCACCGGAATATCTTTTCTTGCGCGCCGCCAAGACGCTGCCGCCCGTTCACCTCATCGCTTTCGGTTACGCACTTTGTGGCACCTACTATCTAAGCGGGCCAGATCAGCGCACCTCTCTTTCCTCGACTTCCAAGCTCGCGAGATACCTCAATCGATGCGAAGGCATGCACGGAATCAAGCGGGCCCGCCAGGCACTTCGCCACGTGCTCGACGATGCCGCATCCGCACGCGAAGCTACCACGGCCATGAAGCTAACGCTTCCCTGCAGAATGGGCGGGTACGGACTACCGCATCCCACGCTCAATAAGAGAATCGACCTTCCTACGCAAGCGCGCACCGCCCTCGGAAAAAGCCATGTGCGCATTGATCTCGGATGGACCGCCATCAAAACCGGCATCGAGTACGATAGCGACCAGTGGCATACGGGAAGCGCTCGGATCGCCCGCGACTCTCGACGTCGCAACGAATTAGCCAGCCTCAATTTCGACATCATCACTATCACCAACGACGAAATGAAATCAGTGGTCGATATGGACAGAATCGCCAAGACCCTTGCGAAAAAGCTCCACGTCAGAACGAGGCCTGCGGTCAAAGATTACGAAAGGCTCAAGGCCGACCTGCGCGACATTCTTGAGGGATGGGCCTGAGATGCAGTTCCGCTTGCAGAGAACAAGGCTTCGAGTGGCAATTTTATTCGATTTGAGGCGCATCGCCAGCATCTTCAGCACACTCAACTGCCCTTTTGGTCGCAGATTGCGCCAAATAGCCCTCCGAAATCGCAATCTTCAGGACGAATCGCGCCTCCATGCGCCTCAAATCGCACTTTTTTGCCATTCGGGCGCCATCGTCCTGCAAATAAGCGCCTTTTTCAGATCGGCGATGGCGTAGAGGGTGCCGAACGCGACGACGGTTCCAGAGGGAGCGCTCTCACGGGCAATTTCAAGTGCGGCTTCGCGAAAAAGCGCGGGGGCGCCAGTCTCGTGGGCAAACGCCGGAGCAAACGAAGGGGCGCCAGTCTCGTGGGCAAACGCCGGAGCAGACGACGGGGCAGCGGTCTCGCGATCGGATGCTGTGGCGGCCTGGCGAGCGGATGCGAGGGCGTCGGCAGCCGATGGGCACGGAACGACCTCCGCCGATTCGCCCCATTCTGCAAGCACCTCGCGGATACAGGAAGCCAGGTCCTCGGCAGCCAACGCGCGGGGAGTCGGTGGCGTGTAGGTGCGGAAGCTGCGCGCCCAGGGGGCGACGGCGCGAATCATGGCCGGGTAGTCCTTGTCGGCCAGCACGCCCATGACGAAATCCACCGTGTTGCGCCCGGCGTCGCCGAGCAGGTCATCCAGGGAATCGGCCAAAGCCTCGGCGCCCTGGGGGTTGTGGCCGCCGTCGATGATAGTAAGCGGATCTGTCCCCGCCACCTCGAAGCGTGCGGGCCACGCCGCCTGCGCAATGCCGGCAAAGGCGGCGTCTTCAGAGATGCTCCACCCGCACTCACGCAGCACTTCGATGGCCGTCAGCGCCACAGCAGCGTTATAAGGTTGGTAGCTGGCCAAAAGCCGCGTCTCAAAATCACGTCTCTTCCAGCTGAAGCGACGCAGGGCCACCCCGGCCAGAGGAGCAACGGAAAGCTCGGAGAAATCGGGCGCTGTCAGCACACATTCCCGCTCGCGGGCAATACGCTCGATGACCGCCATGGCCTCGGGCTCCTGAGGCCAGCTCACCACCGGCGCCCCGTGCTTTACGATGCCGGCTTTCTCCCCTGCCACGGCAGCCAAGGTGTCGCCCAGAAGGTCGGTGTGGTCGAGTCCGATGCGGCAAATCACGCTCACCTCGGGCGCGTCGATGACGTTGGTGGCATCCAGCCGCCCGCCCAGGCCCACCTCCAAAACGACGATATCGCACCCGCAGGCACGAAAATGCTCGAAGGCCACGGCGGCCATGAGTTCGAACTCGGTCGGGTGGTCGCCGCATGCGGCCTCCACTGCCTCGGCCGCAGGGCGCACCGCCGCCACTGCCCGCAACAGCTCCTCATCCGTAATGTTGGCACCGTTCATGCGAATGCGCTCTTCGAAGCGCTCAATGAACGGGCTCGTGAACAGGCCGACCTTATACCCCGCCGTCTGCAGGATGCTTGCCAAATAGGCGCAGGTGGAACCTTTTCCGTTGGTGCCCGCGACGTGGATGAACCGCAGCGCGTCCTGCGGCCGTCCCATACGATCAAGCAAGTCCCGCACGCGCTCCAGCCCCAGGCGCGAGGCCTGCCAGCGCGGCGTGTTGATCCACGCCACCGGGTCGAACGCATCGCTTGCGTCGGGACCGATATCGCCAGAGAGGTTGTTCTCGCGTTCCACAATGCTCCTTCACTGCCTACCGTTTTCTTACAAACGAAGCCAACGGAAAGCTTATCAATCACGTCATTCTATACTAGCGGTATCGTCGCGCCAGCGAGAGGAGGAGCCGTGGCCGTTATTTACGATCTCAATCGACCGAACCCGCTGAACGTGCCCTGCGCTCCGGATGCCTGCAAGCCCCCCTTGGTGCAGATTCTCACCTCCGACGAGTTTAGTCAACTGGACAGCATCTCCCAGGAAGCCCGCACCGAGCTGGCGGCCCTGGAGCTTTCCGAGGCCAACTTCGTGGAGCTGTATCCCGCCTTCGTCATCGGCTCGTTCTCGGTGCCCGACAAAGCCGACCCCACAGGCGACCCCGAGACCCTATCTTTTTACCTGGAGGCCGACCACCTCATCTTCATCGACGACGGCACCATCGCCCAAAACACCCTGAACAAGGTGGCGGCCACGGGCATCCTCACCAAGCCCACCACCTCGCATGCGCTCTACGCTTTCATGAAGACGCTCATCGCCGATGATTTCACGTGGTTCTCGGCCATGGAGGATGCCATGGAAGCCCTCGAAGATGCCATGATCACCCGCCAGGCGGACATCTCGTCGCAGACCATCATGAGCTACCGGCGCGCCGCCATGCGCATGGGCTCTTACTATCAGCAGATCGGCGTCATGGCCGACCTCATCGCCGACAACGAAAACAAGGTCATGTCCCGCGAAGAAGCCCGCACCTTCGGGCACATCGTCAGCCACGCCAACCATCTGGCCGACCGCGCCAGCATGCTGCGCGAGTACAGCCTGCAGCTTTACGAGCTGCACCAGACCCAGATCGACCTCAAGCAGAACTCCACCATGCAGATTCTCACCATCGTTACGGTCATGTTCGCACCGCTGACGCTCGTCACCGGCTGGTTCGGCATGAACCTCGCCGTTTTGCCCGGCCTCGATTGGCCCTACATGGCCTTCACGATTATCGGGCTGGCGGCCATCATGATCGTGGTGATGGTCATCTTCTTCAAGAAGAAGAAGTGGCTCTAGCCAGCGCGCCACGTGGAAGCGCGCCCGCCTCTTGCCCTACTCGGGCTTCAGCAGTTCGCCTAGGGTGGCGAAATCGTTCTCCAGTGCCACGCGCTTGCTGCCATCGTACAGGGCCGCCGCCGGGTGAAAGATGGGGAACACCTTGAAGCGCCCGGCTGTCTGCAGCGTGCCGTGCAAACGCGTGATGCCCACGTCGGTCTTCAGGATGAACTTCGTGGAAAAGTTGCCCAGCGTGACGATGAACTCGGGGCTGATGGTGCGCGTCTGCTCGCGCAGAAACGGCGTGCAGGCCTGAATCTCCTCGGGACGCGGATCGCGATTGGAAGGCGGGCGACACTTCAACACGTTGGCGATGTACACGTCATCGCGCGTGAGGCCCGCGATGGCCAACAGCTCGTTGAGGTACTTGCCCGCCGCGCCCACGAAGGGCTCGCCCTGCAGGTCCTCGTTCTTGCCGGGGGCCTCGCCCACGATGAGCACCCGAGCTTCAGGGCTGCCGACGCCGAAGACCGTTTGGGTGCGGCCATCGCACAACGGGCAGCGGCGGCAAGCGGCCACTTCGGTTTGCAGCTCTTCCAGGGAAATATGGGGGCGCTGATGAGCGGTGTTCGTCTGGGAGCTCGTCATATCCATTAATCAAATCCTCTCTCACAGGTTCGCCCAAGGAAGTCAGCGAGGGTCCGGATTTATATATAAATTCGAGGCATCCGGGAGCAGCCGAAACCGATGGCCACCTCGTGCTGGATGGTGCCGAGCGTTTCGGCCATCTGGTCAATGGTGACGGCCGCCTCGCCCTGCTCGCCCACAACGACGACCTCGTCGCCAATCTGGGGATCTAAATCGTTGCGCTGGCGCAGGTTCACTTCGAACATGCACTGGTCCATGCAGATGTTGCCCACCTGGTGGAAGCGGCGTCCGGCAAGCAGCACGTCGGTGCGGCCCGACAGGCCACGGCGAAACCCGTCGGCGTAGCCGATGGGAAGGGTGCAGATCTTCACGGCGCCGGGGCTGCGGTAGTGCAAGCCATAGCTTACGCCCTCCCCCACCGGCAGCGTCTTCACATCGGTGATGCGGGCCTTCACGCTCATGGCGGGCTTCAACTCGATCATCGGGTAAGCCTCGGGGCACGGGTAGAAGCCGTACAGCGAAATGCCGAGGCGCACCATATCCAGCTGCACCTCCGGGTAGCGGATGGCCGCCGCCGAGTTCGCCGCATGGACGATGCCGGGATTGATGCCGGCGGCGCGCAGAGCGTTCACCGCCTCGTAGAAGCGCTTGACCTGGCGCTCGAAATCGATGGTGCCGGGGCAGTCGGCCGTGGCGAAGTGAGTGAACGTGCCCACCAAATCCAGCGCACGGTGGAACGATATCTGCCGCGCGAATTCCACCACTTCGTCGTAGCGCACGCCGATGCGGTTCATACCCGTGTTCACCTTCAGATGGAAGGGAGCCGACAGCCCGAAGGCATCGGCGGCCTCGCCGTAGCGGATAGCGAACTCGGGCGTGTAGATAGAGGGCATGATCTTGTAGGCCAACAACAGCGGAATGGCCGACGCCGGCGGCTCGCCCAGCACCAGGATGGGCGCGTTCACGTAGGCCTCGCGCAAGGCGATGGCCTCGTCCACCGTGGCCACGCCGAGATACTCGGCCCCCGAGTTCAGCGCCGTCTTCGCGCACTGCACGGCGCCGTGCCCGTAGCCATCGGCCTTCACCACGGCCATAAGGCGCGTGCCCGGATTCAGGCGGCGCTTCACCGCCGAGGCGTTGTGGCGAATGGCGTTCAGGTCGATTTCCACCCAGGACCAGCGGCGGTCCGCTTCGGGAATGTGCGCGAGCTTGTCGGGGTCGAAGCGCAAAGCCTCGCCGGCCGGCGTGCCGCTCTCGGCGAAACGCAGCACCTCGCTGGCAGCCGAGGAAAGCTGCGTGACCGCTGGAGCTGCCGCCGCACCGGCGCCGGATGTCGGCGACCAGGCCTCGGCCAGCGAGCGCTCCTGCTTGCGGGCCACGAAGGACGTCTCGTCATAACGGGAGCCGCGCAGAGCATCGCCTGCGGACACGAAGTTCGGGTCGCGGCGCGAGAAGCCCGTGAACCCGTTGGGAAGATCAGCCATAACGCTCCCTCATTAAAGCGGCCGCGCCCCATCGAGCGCGGCCGCAACAGCAAACACGTTCCGTGAGAGTATACCGCAGACCCGCTGCGGGAATGCGCGTTATCCGAGCTCGCCCCGCGCTGCGGCCGCAGCGAGCTTCTGGGCGAGGTCCTTCTGCGTGTCATGGCCCTCGCCGGCCATCATCTTCACAGCGTGCGGAAGGGCGGCCACGATGCCCTCCCAGTTCTCGGTGGCCGCCTTGGTGGAGCCGGGCAGATTGATGATAAGCGTATGTCCGCGCTGGGCGCAGATGGCGCGCGAGAGCATGGCAAACGGCGTGATGGCAACGCTGTGGGCGCGCATGGCCTCGGCAATGCCGGGCACCTCGCGATCGGCCACATCGCGGGTGGCCTCGGGGGTCACGTCGCGCAGCGAGAGGCCCGAGCCGCCGCAGGTGAGCACGATGTCCGCGTCGGTATGGTCGCAGGCATCGATGAGCGCCCCGGCGATGAACGGGCGCTCGTCTTTCTCCACAACGCGGCGAAGGCACTCCCAGCCCTGCTCGGCGATGAGCTGCTCGAGCTTCTGGCCGGCCTCGTCGGTTTCCAGGGTGCGCGTGTCGGAACAGGTGATGATGGCGAACTTGATGGTCATAGCTCCTCCTACAGGGCAACTTCTTCGGGTACGTCCAGCAGAATGCAGTCGACGACGCTGCCGGCCGGCTGAGGCTCGGTGCCGTCGGGCATGATGGCCATGCAGTTGGTCTTCTGAATGGGGCCGAACAGGCCCGAGCTCTGGTTCTTGGCCGGCGTCACCTCGTAGGCTCCGTCAGACGCGCGGGTAAGGTTCGCGCGCAGGAAGATGCGTCGCGGATCCTTGTTCTTCTCGTCGGCAGTCAGGCGCGCTTTCACCACGGGGTGGTCCATGAAGCGGTACCCCTGCATGGTGCGCAGCGCCGGGCGGATGAGCATCTGGAAGCCCACATAGGCCGCCGCCGGGTTGCCGGGCAGCCCGAACACGGGCACGCCCTCCACGATGCCGAAGGTCTGGGCCTTGCCGGGGCGCATGTTCACCGTGGTCATCATGAGCTCGCCCAGCTCGGCCACCACCGGCTTGATGAAGTCGAAGTCGCCGTTGGCGGCGCCTCCCGTGGTAATCACGAAGTCGTAGGCGCGGGCCGCCTCGGCCACGGCGTCGCGCAAGGCCTCGAAGGTGTCCTTCACGATGGGCAGCATGTGGGCCTCGGCACCGGCCTCGCGGGCGGCCGCGGCCATGGCGTAGCTGTTGGAGTTGCGGATCTTGCCGGGACCTGGCACCTCGGTCGGCGGCACGAGCTCGCTGCCCGTGGCGATGATGGCCACGCGCGGGCGGCGGTGTACCGGCACCTCCAGCACGCCGCAGCCGGCCAGAAAGCCCACCCCGGCCGCCGTGAGCACATCGCCGGACTCGACGACCACCTCGCCGGCACGCGCCTCTTCGCCAGCGGGACGAACATTGGCGCCCACCTTGGCCGGGGCGGCGAAGGACACGATGGAGCCGGGCTTGCCGTCGCCTTCCACCACACCCACAATCTCGTACTTCACCACCGCGTCGGCATCATCGGGAAGGCAGGCGCCGGTCATGATGCGCACGCACTCGCCTGTGCCGATGGAGCCCTCGAACACGTCTCCCGCACCAATTTCGGCAATGACGCGCAGCGTGGCCGGAGCCTCTTCCGTAACCTCTGCAAGCTCGGCGGCGCACAGGGCGAACCCGTCCATGGCCGAATGAGCGAACGGCGACACGTCGATATCGCTCACCTGGTCGGCGGCAACGACGCGCCCCACGGCCTCGAGCAGCGGCACCGTTTCCACGGGCAGCTTTCCCACCGCCCCGCACACCAGCGCGCGGGCCTCCTCCAACGGAATCATTTCTTTCACAGACGTTCCTTCCCCTTCAGGCTCTTGCGCACCTGGTTCGAAATTTTCTTCTGTTAATTATAGCCATCTAAGAATACTTTAAAAGCCCGAACAGCGGGGTTCGCCTCCGCGCTACAATGACCCTATCATCTTCCAAGGAAAGAAGGCACCCATGAGCTTCGCCGTGACCCCCTACACGCCGCCCGATTTCGATGCCGCGCACTTGAGGGAGGCGCCGGATACGCGCCTTGAGCCGGCACCGAAGGATTTCGTGGCGCCCGAGGGCTACCACGCCATGTCCATCTATCCGGAATACCTGAAGCTTAACGGCCAGTGGGTGCTCGCTCGCGATTCCCGTATGGATTGCGTGGCCGTGGTGGAAGACGGCGAGATTTTCGTGCGCGAGTTTCGCCACATCAAGAAGGGCGATCTCATCGCCTGCGGACGCACAGAGCACGGCGAAGAGGGCATCCTCGTCTACACCGAGGGCTTCCGCGAGCTGGATCTGCCCGAACCCGGCGCCCCTCACCCCGGCGGTCACGACAACTTCGCCTTCCGCCTGGGCCGCTCTCGCGAGACCGCGTTCTCCCGCGACTACGACGAGCTCTACGAGCTGCTCGAGCATGAGCGCGAGCACGGCTACGTTGTTTGGGTGCTGGGGCCAGCCTTCTCGTTCAACGGATACTCCCGCGATGCCTTCGCGAAGATCATCGACGCCGGCTACGTGGATGCGGTCTTCGCCGGCAACGCCTTAGCCACCCACGATTTGGAAGGCGCCTACTTCCACACGGCGCTCGGCCAGGACATCGACACCCAGGAGAACCGCCCTAACGGCCACTACCACCACCTGGACACCATCAATCGCGTGCGCTACTGGGGCAGCATCGACAAGTTCATCGAAGAGGAGCACGTGCACGACGGCATCATGCACGCCCTCGAGAAGAACCACGTACCCTACGTGCTCGCCGGTTCCATTCGCGACGACGGGCCCCTGCCCGGCGTGTTCGGCAACGCCTATGCGGCCCAAGACGTCATGCGCAGCCACATTCGCAAGGCCACCACGGTCATCTGCCTGGCCACCATGCTGCACACCATCGCCACGGGCAACATGACCCCGAGCTACCGCGTGCTGGAGGACGGCACCGTGCGCCCCGTGTACTTCTACTGCGTGGATATCGCCGAGTTCACCGTGAACAAGCTGGTAGATCGCGGAAGCCTCGCCAGCCGCGGCATCGTCACCAACGTCCAAGACTTCATCGCCCATGTAGGCAAGGGCCTGGGAGTTTTAGGGTAACGTTCCAAGCAGAGGGAAACTTCGCAGCATCAACCAAAAAAGAAGGCGCGGCAGCCACCAGAGCTGTCGCGCCTTTTCTGCGTCATCGACAAAGGCTAGGAACGGCCCTCCTCCGTCGCCTCCGCGATCTCCGCAGCCGTCACCGGCTGGCCATTGAGGTAACCAACATGGAACTCGGCTCGCTCCATGGCCTCGCGGTAGTCCTTGGTGTTGGTGAACATCTCATGACCCCACCAGCCCTTTTTCAGCTTGATGGACCGATAAACAGCAGCCACGACAAGCGCCGCGTTGCCGATAAGGGCCAGGGCCGAGACGACAGTCATGGGCATGACGTTCACGGCGCCGTTAGTCATGATGCCATCAGCGTACATGGTGGGCAGTACGCTAAACGGCGCGTTTTCCATAAACAGCGGAAACACCTGGGCGAACATGCACCAGAACGTCAGCGTGTGACCGCGGTTGATAAGCCAGGAGCCACGATTCCACACGAAGGCGAGAATCGTAGGGGCCAGCAGCAGGGCCACGCCGCAGTACCAGGAGTGCGTAGGAAGATTGTTGTAGGTGTAGGCGAAGTTCCACAGGTCATAGGGAATAATCCAAATCCAGGTCATATCGGCCCAGATAACGTCGCGTCCGCCGCTCTCGCCCAAAGGCTTGCTCACGTAGATGTGCATGACAGCAGTCAGACCAGCGATGCAGAGAATGCCGGCAATGGCGTTCATCACGTTATGCCAACCGCCATACAGCCACACACCCTCGCTCGAGAGGTCCCAGGTGTA
Source organism: Adlercreutzia shanghongiae (assembly GCF_035830635.1). NCBI lineage: Bacteria > Bacillati > Actinomycetota > Coriobacteriia > Eggerthellales > Eggerthellaceae > Adlercreutzia > Adlercreutzia shanghongiae. The sequence continues at coordinate 200,242 of NZ_JAYMFI010000001.1, forward strand.
CCACGCGGCGAAGGCATGCTCGAAGTCGCTCACCACGGCGATGAGGATGTTCAGAATGAGAATGCCCGGAACCGTGTAGATGAACCACTTCTTCTTACCGATACCCCACTGGAAGCGAATGAGCATGAAGCTGATGCAGGACAGCAAAGCAGCGTACAGCTTCGCGTAGTGGAACCAGCCGTTCATATACAGATGCGTCTGATTCTGCAGGGCCCACTCCGCGCCGCTGCCCGCGCCGATGGCCACAGCCAGGCAGTAGATGGTCACAATGACAGGAATCACAACGATCATGACGAGAGCACCGCGCTTGCTCTTAATGGACCACCAGTTGAGCAGCATGAGGACCAGCAGAACAGCAATCAGACCTCCCCACTGGAAAATCGCGTTCTCCCCGTATACCTGAAACAGCATACTTCTCCTTTCCTCGTTGAGCCTGCAGGGGCCGTTCCCGTTTCTCCTCGGCTTCCCTGCCTTCTTCCTTTTGTGGTATGACCACATGCAGAACATACCACACTACCAAACTACTGTAAATATCCTGGGAGAATTTTCTTTACTGAAATGGTCATTTATCTTGTTTGGAATTCTGGTTTGTGGTATTACCAATTACCAGACATACAGCAGCAAAGGAGAACTATGCAATTCGAGCCTATCAAATCACCCAGTCTCAAGGATCTTTTCGTCTCTCAGCTTGAGGGAATGATTCTCTCGGGCGAGCTGGCCGTTGGGCAGAAGCTGCCACCAGAGCGCGACCTGGCCGAGCAAATGGGCGTGAGCCGCACAGTAATCAACACCGGCATCGCCGAGCTCGCATCCAAGGGATTCATTGAGATTCGCCCGCGCAAGGGCGTCTTCGTCGCCGACTACCGCCGCACCGGTTCCATCAGCACCCTTATCTCAATCATGAACTTCAACGGAGGCCAGCTCCCGCGCCGCGAGATCCACTCCCTTCTGGAGCTGAGGCTTGCCCTCGAGATTCTCTGCCTCCACGAGGCAATTCCCGTCATGACCGAAGAGGGCTTAGCGACGCTTCGCGAATGTCTTGACCGCCTCATGGCCTGCCAGACGCCAGCGGAAACCGCCGAGGGCCGCTTCGAATTCGGCCACGAGCTCGACTGCCTTAGCGGGAACACCATCCTCCCCTTGCTCAGCCACTCCTTCAAGCGTCCCATCGTCTCGTTGTGGACGGAATACGGAAAGCGCTACGGTATCGAGCTGCTTAAAGACCACTGCTTGAAGCGCTTCGAGTACATCGAGGCAGGCGACATCGAAGGCGCCGTAGCTTGGACGAAAACCTGCCTCCTCGAAACCATCGACGGCAACCGCCCGCTCTACGGCACGCACTAGAGCCTTACCGCCGCGCATTAGCCGCAAAGCACGCTTGGCTTCACGTTGAGCATCATACAAAAAGGGCCGCTTCCGAAGAAGCGGCCCTTGCTTGCGCTTTGGCTTAGGATGTTTTAGCGCTTGATGTTGTAGAACGCCTTCAGGCCTGCGTAGACGGCTTGGTCCTCCAGCTGCTCCTCGATGCGGATGAGCTGGTTGTACTTGGCCACGCGGTCGCTGCGGGCCGGGGCGCCGGTCTTGATCTGGCCGGTGTTCACGGCCACGGACAAATCGGCGATAGTCACGTCCTCGGTTTCGCCGGAGCGGTGGCTCATGACGCAGGCATAGCCGGCCTGCTTGGCCATCTCAATGGCCTCGAGCGTCTCAGTGAGCGAGCCGATCTGGTTCACCTTGATGAGGATGGCGTTGGCGCAGCCCAGCTCGATGCCCTTGGCCAGACGCTTGGAATTGGTGACGAACAAATCGTCGCCCACCAGCTGGACGCGGTCGCCGATGCGGTCGGTCAGCTTCTTCCAGCCGTCCCAATCCTCCTCGGCCATGCCGTCCTCGATGGAAACGATGGGGTACTTGTTCACGAGCGCCTCCCAGTAGTCCACCATCTCGACGCTCGTGAGCTCGCGGCCCTCGCCGGCCAGCACGTACTTGCCGGTCTCGGCGTTGTAGAACTCGGTGGACGCCGGATCCATAGCGAAGAGGATGTCGGTGCCGGGTTTGTAGCCGGCCTTCTCGCAGGCCTCAACGATGTAGGCCAGCGGCTCCTCGTTGGTCTTGAGGTTGGGAGCAAAGCCGCCCTCGTCGCCCACGCCGCCGCCGAGACCGGCGTCGTGGAGCACCTTCTTCAGGGTGTGGTAGATCTCCGCACACCAGCGCAGGGCCTCGGCGAAGGTTTTGGCGCCCACGGGCATAATCATGAACTCCTGGAAGTCCACGTTGTTGTCGGCATGCACGCCGCCGTTCAGGATGTTCATCATGGGAGTAGGCAGCAGATGCGCGTTCACGCCGCCCACGTACTTGTACAGCGGAAGGCCCGCAGCCTCGGCAGCAGCCTTGGACACGGCCAAAGAGGCGCCCAGGATGGCGTTGGCGCCGAACGCGCCCTTGTTGTCGGTGCCATCGGCCTCGATCATGGCGGCGTCCACCATGCGCTGGTCCTCGGCCTCAAGGCCGATGAGCGCATCGGCGATCTCGCCGTTCACGTGGGCCACGGCATCCAACGTGCCCTTGCCCAGGTAGCGGCTCTTATCGCAGTCGCGCAGTTCCACGGCCTCAAAAGCGCCGGTGGAAGCGCCCGAGGGAACCGCCGCGCGGCCGAAGGACCCATCCTCCAGCACGACTTCCACTTCGACGGTGGGATTGCCGCGGGAATCTAAGATCTCGCGCCCGTACACATCGATGATGACGCTCATGAAATGCCTCCTTGAAGGTTGGTTATGATGCAATCAGCGTTCACCATCATAGCACGACGCAGCGACCAACGCCGTCGCATTCCGCGCAGGAGCGCAAAAGGGCCGCGCCTGCGCGGCACGGCCCCATGAGGGAGGGTGAGCTAAAGGCCCTTAGGCGATCTCGCCGGCCAGGTAGCGGGCCACGTGGCGGCCCTGGGTGGACGAGCGACCGCTCGCCACGCCCACGATGTACTCGGGGTAGTTGCCGGAGAAGAAGCTGCCCGAGGCATCGCCGGCCACGTAAAGCCCCTCGACAACCTCGCCGGCCTCGTTGAGCGCCTGGCAGTGCTTGTTGATGCGAATGCCGTCCAGCGTGGTGAGCAGCGAGCCGCCGAACCAGCAGCCGTAGAAGGGCGCGGTACGCAGGGCGGACAGACGGAATGCCTCCTTGCCGAAGTCGTCATCGATCTGGGCATCGAACTGGGCGTTGTAGCGCTCCACCTGCTCGAGGAAGGCCTCCTTGTCGGCACCCGCAAAGCCCATGGCGTCGGCCAGCCCCTCGATGGTATCGGCCTTCACCATGCAGCCGGCATCCAGGGCCACAGCGCAGAACTCGTCGATGGGCATGCCGACGGCCATCATCTGCTTGGCGAAGGCGGAGCATCCGATGGTGTCGAAGCGCAGGATATCCTCGGGCGCATTGGCGTCGAACACCTGGCACCACACGCCGCCGGGCTGCTGAGCGGCCGCATTGCACATAAAGTCGTAGGGCATCGACTCGTTCACAAAGCGCTTGCCGTGGCGGTTCACCTTCATGAAGGGCTGGCTGCCGATGTTCTCCTGGAAGATGCCGCCGGGAAGCATGGCGCCCTCCCCCTCGGAAGTGTAGCCGCAGTCCACGCCCGGAGCCACCGCACCGCGATCGAAGATCATGGGCGAGGCCTCGAGCTCCTTGACCGCGCCGGCCCAGATGGCGGCCTTGATGCCGTCACCGGTGTCGTTGGGGGCGAAGCTGGAGGCCGTGCAGCAGGCAAGGGCGGCCGGTGAGAGCGCGGACATCATGACGGGATTGGCCGGGTAGCCGCCCGTGGCGATGAGCGTGTCCTTCGCGTTCACCTGCACATAGCCCTCTTCGGTATTGAAGATGGCCCCGGTCACGACACCGTCGGCCTCCACGAGGCGCACGAGCTCCCAGCCGAAGCGCACGGGGTTTCCCGCTTCCTCGATGAGCGAGGCGAACACGTCGTTGCGCATGGGCGGGGTGTAGGGGGTCAGCCACACGTGCTGCAGCGTGGGCAGGTAGTAGTCGGTGCCGCCAGTGGGATGCTCGTTGACAAGATCGACCACGCACTGCTTCTCGGCGGCCTGCATCTTCGAATCCATCCAGTCCAGGCACTCGCCGGACTCGTCGAGCCACACGCGAATAACCTCCTGGTTGCACTTGCCCGAGGCATAGCGCGTCAACTCGTTCAAGAGCTTCGGCTTGTCCACCTCCACGCCCATTTGCTTCTGGTAGGCGCTGTCCACAGCACCCACGTACTCGCGGGTCTCCTGCACCGTGCCGTTCTTCTCGCAGATGATGAAATCGAGCCCGGCCTCCTGGGCGGTAAGGGCCGCGGTCATGCCGGCGGTGCCGGCGCCCACGATAAGAAAGTCGGTGTCCTCGGTGCGGGCGATGTCGGCGATTTCCGGAGCGGCGCCGAGCCAGTCGGCGGCTGCCGGAGCCTCGGCGCCTGTGGTGGCCATGGCCTCGCCCGAGCCCTTCGGTGCGCAACCGGAAAGAGCGGCGGTGGCGCCCGCGGCCACAAGCGCGCCCAGGCCGAGGAAGCCTCGACGGGAGATGCCGTTGGTAGTGTTCTCAGTCATAGTGTCCCTCCTTGGGTCTGCGGTCTCGCGCCCTCCGTTCGGCGCGGCCTGTGATGGCTCAGTATTGTGGGCACTCTCGGCTCTTTGCGCGACACCCCGAGAACCCGATTTTCAATTCAGTGAATGAACTGGCCTTTCTTCCATCTCACCACCCGAGCTTCACCCTCTCGGGGCGACGTCTCGCCCCGTCTTCATTGGTATACTGGATGCCGCACGATTCCATCGGGCACGCAGGCGAATAGCGGATGCGTGCCGTCGGCCGTCCCAAGGAGGCCCCATGCCCATGCTGCGAACCTGCGGCGCCCTGACCCTCATACTGCTCGCCTCCACCATGCTCAATACCGCCATCTTTCCCGAAGTGGCACTTGCAAGCCCCTGGGCCCGAGACATCTCGACAGTCTGCGGTGCCGTCTTCGCCATCGCCGTAGCCGTCGCGGCCTTCGTCAGACCATCCCTCATTCGCGAGCGCATCGCCTCCCTTGGACTGCTCGCCCTCCTGCTGCTGAGCATGGCCCTTCTGTGTGGAGGCATCTACGCGGAAAACGTCCCCCTCGTCGTCGCCGGCAGCCCCTTCGGCGGCATCGGCATGGTGTGGTTCTCGGTTGTGCTGGGCGTGGCGCTCACGCGGCTCTCGCGCCGCGAGGCCCTTATCGCTGTGGGCAGCGCCTACGTTGCCAACTACGGCATCCGCCTGCTGCTCACTCTGATGGGTGCGCCCGTCCCCCTCTTCATCGCCGCCCTGCTGTACTGCGGCGCCATCGCTGCGGCCTACAGGCTCATCGCGCCTGTGGTTCGAGACATCTTCGCCGCCTTGCGCGCCCAGGAGCCTCCCACTGTTCTCGACGCCACCAACCCCAGTTCGTTTCTTCCCTTCTCTAGCTTCGTGTATGTGACGCTCATCATCTTCAACGCTGCCTGCGGCTTCGAAATGGCCCAAACCGGCGGCAGCCTCGCGCCGGCATGGGAGGCCGTCTCCTTCCTTCCCGTGGCCGTCGTGCTGGCACTGGCTCTTGCGCAGCGACCGCGGGCCGACAGCCTCGACAACCTGCATATGCTGGCGGCCCTGCTCGTCTTCGCCGGGCTTCTGCTCATCCCCTTGCGCACCCTGCCCGCCGACGGGATCAACCTCGCTGCCATGGGGCCGGCCGTCTTATTGCGCAGCGGCTCGGACGTCTTCGCCGTGCTCATCTATCTGCTCATTGCCGCCATCGGCGCGCGCAACCCCTTGGGCTCGCTCACTGCCGCCGCCTTCGCCTTCGCCGCCAGTTGGATCGGCATCGTCATCGGCGCTGCCGGCCCGCTCGTTTTGGATCAGCTCGCTGCCGAGGGCGCCGAGGCCACGACTCTTGCCACTCTGCTCGTCACTTTCATCTTCGTTGCCTACAACTTCGTTGCCCTGCGCCATCGCAGCTTCGACGCATCGGTGAGTACCGTCGTGCCCGCCTACGCTCCGGCAGGCAGCACGGAGACAGAGGCCTTCGATCCGAGTAGCGCGGCAGTCGCCCCAAGCCTCGAGCACGGCCTTGGTGAGGAGGAGCCTTCCCTCTCGCCCGAGCCCGACAGCCCCAGCGACGACGCCCGCATCGAGCGGGGGTGCACGGCGGTGGCCGAGCGCTTCGGCCTCACCAGCCGCGAGAGCGACGTGCTTGCCCTTTTAGCCCGCGGCCGCACAAGCCCCGTCATTCAGAAGAGGCTCACCGTGTCCCACAACACCGTAAAGAGCCACGTGCGGCACATCTACGCGAAGCTCGACGTGCATTCCCAGCAGGAGCTCATCGATTTGGTCGACGAATTGGCGGCACAATAACCTGCGGCGCCGAGGGCCACCCCCTCCATAAAGCGAGGATAGCACCGAGCCGTTTGAGCCAGGGCGGGGTTTGCAGCTGCGGGAAAATCTTCCTATAATGGCGGGCTGTGACTGAGAAGAGGAACATACCGGGCTTCGTCTACAAGCTCATGCTGCTGGCGGCCACCGTTATCTGGGGCATCGCCTTCGTGGTGATGAAGGATGCCGTGGATGTGCTGCCGCCCGCGCAGCTTATCGGCGTGCGCTTCTTCCTTACGGGCCTGCTCATGGCCGTTGTGTTTCACCGCTCGCTCAAGGGCACGTGGAACGGGCCGTGCTTGAAGGCGGGACTCGTGCTGGCGGCCGTGACGTTTCTGGCCTTTTGGGTGCAGACCATCGGACTGGCCGACACCACGCCCGGCAAGAACGCCTTTCTCACGGCCACCTACTGCGTCATCGTGCCCTTTATGCTGTGGGCGGCAGCGGGCAAGCGACCGACTGTTGCCAACATCGGGGCGGCATTTCTCTGCATCGCGGGCATCGGGCTGGTGTCCCTCACCGCCAGCGCCCTTACCATGGAGTTCGGAGATGTCATGACGCTTCTGTGCGCTGTGTTCTTTGCAGCACAGATCATCGCCATTTCCCATTACTCCAAGAAGTTCAACGTGCTGGCGCTCACGGTTTACCAATTCCTCTTCGGAGGTCTTTTGGGCATGCTCGTCGGCGGCCTCATCGAGCCAATGCCGAACCTTTCCGCTCTCACGCCTGAGTTCGCCTTCAACTTGTTCTACCTGGTGGTGTTCGCCTCGGGGCTGTGCTACCTCTTTCAAAACATGGGGCTCGCCCATGTGGCACCGGCCCAGGGCGCGCTTCTGCTCTCTCTGGAATCGGTCTTCGGCGTGCTGGCCAGCGTGCTTTTGTACGGCGAGGTGGTCACGGGACGCATGCTCGTCGGCTTCGCCCTCATTTTCGCCGCTATCCTCTTGAGCGAACTCGCCCCCGCGCGCAAGACGTCAGAGCAGCGCGAAGGCGCAGCAGACTATGACGCCGACGAGGAATACGCCCCCGTCGCGTAAGGTTAGACCCCGCTCGGCCAATGAGGTCGGCGCATCAGTCGCCCCAAAGCAGCGGGCGTCCATGGCCTGGGCCAGACGGTCAGCGCGGCGGAAAAGCCCCACGAGCACCGGGGTCATCATTCCGCCGTAGGCGCGCAGGCGTACCGACACTCCTGAGCCCTCGAAGGCGGCACCGCGCGACGCCTGGGCGGCACGTACGGCCGCGAGCTCTTCGGCTAGCAGCGGAATGAAGCGCAGGGCAATGGAGAGGGCCGTGGTGAAATCGCGCACAGGAAGCCCCCACCGCCCCAACGGCGCGAGCACCTTTCTCAGCGCATCGGTAAGCTCCGTGGGCGTCGAGAGCACCATGAGCGCAAGACTCGCCCATACGAGCAGGACGATGCGCGCCACCACCATCGCACCCGAGCTCCACCCTTGGGTCGAGCCGTGATACACCAGGAGAAAGGCGCAGATCACATAGACGAAAGAGGCATCGCGCGCGATGCGCCCAACGCTCAGCTTGCCTGCGAGCATTACCACGACAAGAACTGCCGCTGCGACGCCGAGCCCCCAAAATGACGACGCAAGCAGCAGCGCAACCGAATAAGCTACCAGCAGCGCGATTTTCACGCGACCATCGACGGCGCGGATGCCCTCGGCAAGGGAGTATCTTTGGCGATTCTCGACCATGGGTCCATTATGGCCCACGCCTACCTTCTGCGGGAGGCGCGCTTGCCAAACGCACGCCAGCGGCAAGACGCCATGCCCTGTTTTGTGCAATAACGCAAAGGAGGGCACTGCCCTGCAAGAGAAGTGCCCTCTTTGAGTCCACCAAGCCATCCCGCGGGCTCCGGTTAAGGCGGCGCCCAAGCTTGTTGGAAAAGCATCGCCGAGAGTCAACGAGTTAGCGAATTGCCCTCGACGATGACGGGTTTGCCCTTCGCGAAAGCCCTTACAGCTTCGTCTCGGCCTCTTCGAACTCAAACGCAGTCTCGGCGGCCTCGGCCGCGGCCTGCTCGTCACCGAGCGCGTCGTCGAACTCGGCGGACATGGTAGCCTCGGCCACCACTTCCTGCTCGATGCGCTCGAGATCCTTGACGGCATCCTCGGTCTTGGCGGCCTCGCTATCGACGAACTCCTTCATCAGCGTATCCTTGTCAGCCATGATACGGCTCCTTTCGCTTCGCAACAATCGTCGTGAACTGGTCTCGTAAGAGCGTGTATCCGTGCCCTTGCACTGCCTATTCTATGAGCCGCGCCGCGTGCGCAAACCTGAGCACGTCGATAGTAATTCAGAGGTTGGACGAGCGTTGCCTTACCGACACTAAGCTTTTTGCTTGGAAAATGACGGGTAGCGTAGCTTAAGACGTGCGACAGGAGGGCTTTGAAGAAACTGACCTGGGAAAACTTAGAGTATTCCGCGCGAAACGCCCCCTCTGACTACGCTACCCGTCATTTCCCAAGCAATTGAACCCCCTTGCTGCGCAAAAGAAAAGCGACCACCCGAAGATGGTCGCTTTCGTATAGAACGATGATCCCGTTTGCAGCTCATGCGGCTGGCCGCAGTCGGGCGCATCCGAACGATCGGGAAAGGCGTCTACTTGACGTCGGCCTTCTCCTCTTCGATCTTCTCGGCATCGACGGTCTCGGCCTCCTCGGCGGCCTTCTCCTCAGCCTTCTCGGCCTCCTCGCGAGCCTCCTCGACATCCTCGGCCTTCTCGGCAGCGTCTGCGGCCTCGATCTGCTCGATCTTGCCGTCGTCCTCGAAGCCAAGGTTCTCGGCGAGCTCCTCGGACTTCTCCTCGGCCTCCTCCTTCTTGGTCACCTTCTTGGGGGCAGCCTTCTTCGGAGAGGCCTTCTTAGCGGCAGCGGCCTGGCGCTCGGCCTTGGGCACGCAGGGCTCGGTCACGAGCTCCATGATGACCATGGGGGCGTTGTCGCCCTTGCGGGGCCCGAGCTTCATGATGCGGGTGTAGCCGCCGGGACGGTCCTGGAACATGCCCTGGGCGACCTTCTCGAAGATCTCGCGCACGAGCTCCTTGTCGTTCAGGTAGGCGATGGCCAGACGGCGGGAATGCAGATCGCCGCGCTTGGCCCAGGTGATCACCTTGTCCACGTCGGGACGGATCTCCTTGGCACGGGACTCGACCGTCTTGATGCGGTCGTTCAGGAACAGGGCGGAAACCAAGCTGCGCTTCATAGCCTTAGTGTGGCTATAGTCGGTGCCGAGCTTGCGACCCTTCTTGTTGTGTCTCATATCTCTGTGTCTCCTAAAGCTTCAAATTGAGGTCCATGGAAATGAGCTTGTCCTTCACTTCCTCGATGGACTTCGCACCAAAGTTCCGAATGTTCAGCAGGTCGTTCTCGGAGAACTCGACGAGCTGGCGCACGGAGTGGATGCCCGCGCGCTTCAGGCAGTTGTAGGAGCGGACGGAAAGGTCCAGATCCTCAATCTGCTTGTCCAGCTCGGCGTTGGACTCCTGACCCTCCGGCGCGAAGATGGAGGGAGCCTCGCCCTCTTCCTCCTCGCCCGTGGAAGCCAGGGCCAAAAACGCGCCCATGTACTGGTTGATGATGTTGGCCGCGCGGCACACCGCCTCGGTGGGGTCGATGGAGCCGTCGGTCTCAACTTCCAGAACCAGCTTGTCGTAGTCGGTGCGCTGGCCCACGCGGGTGTCCGTGACGTTCATCGTGCAGCGGCGCACGGGGGAGAACAGCGAGTCGACATGGATGATGCCGATGGGGTCCTCGGTGCGCTTGTTGCGCTCGGCGGACACGTATCCGCGACCGACGCCGATGCGGATGGTCATGTCCAGCTGGCCGCCGTCGGCCACCGTGGCGATAACGTGCTCCGGATTCACCAGGTTGAACTGGCCCGGAACCTCGAGGTCGGCACCGGTCACCGTGCAGGGGCCCTCGGCGAACACATGGGCGGTCGCCTCGTCGGCCTCGTCGGAGACCTGGGAGAACACCAGGCCCTTCACGTTCAGCACGATGTCGGTAATGTCCTCGATGACGCCTTCCGCGGTGGTGAACTCGTGCTGCACGCCCTCAATCTGGATAGCGGTGGCCTTAGCCCCGTCCAGAGAGGAGAGCAGCACGCGACGCATGGAGTTGCCGAGCGTGTTGCCGTAGCCGCGCTCGAGCGGCTCGACGATGTAGCGGGCAACAGTGTCGTTGACTTCCTCCGTAGTAACGGTAGGCCTCATGAACTCTGTCATGTATGGATAGCCTCCTTAAAGAGCGGCGATTATTTCGAGTAAAGTTCGACGATGAGCTGCTCGTTGATGTCCAGGTCGATCTGGTCGCGGGTCGGGAGGGACAGCACGCTGCCCTGCAGCTTCTCGATATCGATCTCGAGCCAGGCCGGGACCTGAACGCGCTCGTTGGAAACCAGAGCGCTCTTCACCACGAGAAGCTCCTTGGCCTTGGGGGCCACAGAGACGAGCTCGCCGGCGCGCACGCGGAAGGACGGAATGTCCACGCGGCGGCCGTTCACGCAGATGTGGCCGTGGGTCACCATCTGACGGGCTTCCTTGCGGGTACGGGCGAAGCCCAGGCGGAAGACCACGTTGTCGAGACGGGTCTCCAGGATGGTCATCAGGTTCTCACCGGTCTGACCCTCCATGGACTTGGCGCGCTTGAAGTACCCACGGAACTGCTTCTCGAGCACACCGTAGATGAACTTGGCCTTCTGCTTCTCGCGCAGCTGCATAGCGTACTCGCTCTCCTTGCGACGACGCTTCGGCTGGCGGATGGATTCCTTCTTGCTGGAGTAACCGAGCACCACAGGATCGATGCCCAGCTGACGGCAGCGCTTAAGAACCGGAGTTCTGTTGATTGCCATAATGTACGATCCTTTCAGTTACACGCGGCGACGCTTCTTGGGGCGGCAGCCATTGTGCGGAATGGGGGTGCAGTCCTGGATGCTGGCCACTTCGAGGCCGGCAGCCTGGAGGGAGCGGATGGCGGTCTCGCGACCGGAGCCCGGGCCCTTCACGTAGACGGCAACCTTCTTCAGGCCGTGCTCCATAGCCGTCTTCGCGGCGGCCTCGGCGGCCATCTGCGCGGCGAACGGCGTGGACTTGCGGGAGCCCTTGAAGCCCACGGTGCCCGCGGACTGCCAGGAGATCACGTTGCCCTGGGGATCGGTGATGGAGACAATGGTGTTGTTGAACGTAGACTTGATGTGAGCGGCGCCCACGGCAATGTTCTTACGCTCAGAGCGCTTGATGCGCGTACGTACTTGCTTCTTAGCCACGGTTTGCTTACCTCACTACTTCTTCTTGCCGCCGATTTGCTTGCGCGGACCCTTACGGGTACGGGCATTCGTGTGCGTGCGCTGGCCGCGAACGGGCAGGCCGCGACGATGACGCAGACCGCGATAGCAGCCGATCTCCATCAGGCGCTTCACGTTCTGAGAAACCTCGCGATGCAGGTCGCCTTCGACCTTGAGGTTCTGCTGAATGTAGTCGCGGAGCTTCGCGAGATCCTCTTCGGAGAGGTCCTTCACGCGAACGTCGGGATCAACGCCGGTCTCAGCGATGATCTGCTTGGCCGTAGTGAGGCCAATGCCGTAAATGTAGGTCAAGGCGATCTCAATGCGCTTATTGCGGGGAAGATCGACACCAACGAGACGTGCCATGTTCTTATCGAGTCCTTTCTTCCTAGCCCTGACGCTGCTTATGGCGCGGATTCTCGCAAATCACGAGGATCTTGCCATGGCGTCGGATGATCTTGCACTTGTCGCACATCTTCTTGACCGAGGGACGTACCTTCATGTCGTTTCCTTTCGGTATGCGGATCGTTCTATACGTGCACGCCCAGCCGCTGGCGATTGTTTTCTCAGCTGAACCTTTCGCGAAGGATCCGGGTCTTCGCGCAAGGCGCGGCCCTATTCAGGCCCGTCGGGGATCTACTTGAAGCGGTAGGTGATGCGCCCGCGGTTCAAGTCGTATACCGACAGCTCCACGGTTACGCGGTCGCCGGGCAGGATCTTGATGTAATGCATGCGCATCTTGCCGGAGATGTGGGCGAGGATGGTGTGGCCATTCTCGAGTTCCACCTTGAACATCGCGTTGGGCAGGGCTTCGAGCACCGTGCCCTCGAGTTCGATTACGTCTTCCTTAGCCAAAAGTTGCTCCTCCAAAACGGACTGATAAAGCAGCAACGCAAAATAGTACCAAAGATGCAAGGCGTTTTGGGGAAAAATTTGCACAAGGGCGTAAAAAACCAAAAAGCGGATTTGGCTTTAAAAGTGACCTGCTTGTCAGGCCTGCGGTCGAGCCGCGCAGCTCTCGGGAAACCATGCCGGAGCCGCCAGGTATTTGCGCTGCTAGAAGCGCCGCCGCCTTGTCGGCAAGTGGGAATGATAGCACATCCCCATCGTCGCGCGCAAGCCGTCTGATTGCTGGGGCGATTCTGACGGCCCCAATCCGAAAGCTAGCCCTCGAAACTATGCACGAGCTTGATGAGATCGTCTTTTGTCTTGATACCCATTTTCGCATAGGCATGAAACGCATGGGTGTCGACGGTTCCCTTGGATATGTAAAGCGTCTCGCGGACATATGAACGGCTGTGGCCTTGAGCGAGAAGCGCAATGACCTCCGCCTCGCGAGGCGTAAGCCCGTAGGTTTCGCTAAGACTCGCGCAAAAAGGTGCAACAGGGTCTCGTTCGGGCTCGGGAGCGTGCTCTTTTCCCTCCTCCTCGGCAACCGAAGGGGCATTGCCTGCAAGCGATGGACGCGCAGAACCGAGGGCCATGCTTACCGCCACGACGAAGGGAATAAGGGCGAAAAGGACTGCAACGGGAAATCCCACGGCTTCGACAAGTTGGTGCAAATGCTCCCAGAGCAACGACCCGGCCAGCCCCGACACGTTGATAGCCGCCATGCCGAAGGCGAAGGCCAGCGCCTCATGTCCTTTCCATTTGCGACCGAAATAGATGAAGTAGAGCTTCGTGGTCACTTCGAACCCGAGGTTCACGACAAACACCATGGCAAAGGCAACCGAAACGGCCACGCCAGCCCCAAGCGATGCGCACGCCAAACTAATCACGGTGAAAGGAAGCGCCCAGCGATACAGCGTCGAAAGACCGAAGCGCCGCGTGTTTCTCAGAGCAATCCCCAGTACGCCCCAAAGAACCAATGCGGCCACAGCGAACAGGGCCATGGCACCGGAAAAGGATATGCGCTCCAGCGAAGAGATTGCCGACCAGACAAACGACAACGAGAGAAATGCGAAGAAGAGGTTGGCCAGGGAGGCGCCCTCTTCGACAAGCGAGCGTCGATCGGCTCGCGCCCCTTCCCCGGTTTCGTCGACAGAGGCCATATCCAGCGAATTAGCGCGCAGCAGAGAGAACAGGCCGCCTTGGGACAGCACGGGCAAGACGATAACAAGAGCATAAACCACAAATTTAACGACATCGCTGAACAGGGAAGCCAGAGAGACCACAAGCACTACCATCGCAAAGGAAACACACCAGCTCAGCGCAACTCTCTCAAGGGCGTCTACATCCACACTCGCCAAATAGGCGCCCCATATCGTCGCGCTCAGCGCGAGCCCCAACCCCGCCAGGACGCTACCGCTCTGCAGCAAAAGGACGCCCCCAATGCCGCATAGCCCCTGGAGAACGAGAACGGCCGACCCTGCGACCATCGCTGCACACCCGAACCACGAACAAGCACGGTAGGCACCTCTTCCCTTCGTTTCGGACACAAGGGCGGCGAGAGCATAACCGACCAAAGCCGACGCCAGATAAACGTTTTCGACAAACCCGACGCCGGCAAGGTGAGACTCGGCGAAAAAACCCGGGGCGGCAAAATGGACCAAGTAGCCCCACGCCCACAGCAAACCGCTCGCGTACCGAGCCACGGTACCGACCATGCGCAACCTCCCATCTGTTGGTGAAACTCTATCACGAAAGGCGGCTATTGTGCGTCCCACAGAGCGCTCGAGCTAAATTCAAGCAGTTTGCTTGAGGGCAAACACCCCGTTCAAAGCAGTTCGCCCGATGTCCGGTCGGGCGCTGCGCCCTAAAGTTGTCCCCACGAGGCCGCACCGAAGCCTCAGCAGAGGAATAGACCCATAGGAGGGACTGCAATGACTGACTTCACCCGACGCAACTTCTTCAAAGCCGCTGGCGTCTTCGGCGGTATCGCCGCCGTAAGCGGTCTGGCAGGCTGCGCACCCCAGCAAACCGGCGCTCAGAACGATCTCGCTGAGACCGGAGCAGCAAGCGAGAGCTCGAATGCGCCCGCCTACGACATCGCCGAGACCAAAGACTGCGACATCGTCGTCGTGGGCGGCGGCATGTCCGGCTTGGCGGCCGCCGTCTCCGCCTCGGAGGAAGGGCACCATGTTGTTCTCATTGAGGCCAATACGAACACCGGCGGCAACGGCCACGGAACCGAGGGCATTTTCGCCTGCGGGTCATCGTTGCAAAAGGAACTCGGTATCAACTTTACCTTCGAGGACGTCATCGCCGAGGAGTTCAACTTCTTCAACTACCTGATTGACGCGCTGGCTTGGAAGGACCTCGTGGAGGCTTCGGCCGACAACGTGGACTGGCTTGCCTCCAACGGAGTCCTCTTCGACGGCGTGGACAACTACCGTGGCCAGGGCAAGCTGGATGCCTTCCACTGGTATGCCGGCGGTGCGGCCGCAGGCTACATCGAGCCAATGACCGCCAAGGCCGAGGCCCAAGGCGTAGAGATTCTCTACAGCACCCGCGGACGCGAGCTTGTCACGGACAACGGCCGCGTGTGCGGCATCGTCGCCGAGGCCAAGGACGGATCCTACGTGCAAATCAACGCCAAGGGCGGCGTCATCTTAGCCACTGGCGGCTACGCCGACAACGATGACAAGCTGCGCGAGATGGGCATCAACCCCGATCGCGTCGCACGCAAGGGCTTCCCGTGCCACGAGGGAGACGGTCTCGACATGGCCGTAGCCGTCGGCGGCGTCGATGAGCGCAACCGCCGCTGCGTGATGCGCGAACCGGGCACGCGCGGCTGCGACTTCGAGTCCGCCCTGGGAGCGCTCGCCATCCGCAACGGCGGTCCGGTCATGTACGTGAATCAGAACGGAGAGCGTTTCACCAACGAGAACGCCATCGTGCACAATGACGCCTTCGCCTGCAACTGCATCCTGAAGCAGAAGTCCTCGTTTACCATCGCCAACGACGCCATCCTGGCCGCCATCGACGCCAATGTGCCGCCCATCGTGGACAACCTCTCCACTGCCGCGGCCGCAGCTCTTTCCGAAGAGGGAGCCGGGGTCTTCAAGGCCGACACCATCGAGGAGCTTGCCGCTCAAATCGGCGTCGAGGGCGACAAGCTTGCCTCCGAGCTCGCCCATTACAACGAGCTGTGCCAGGCCGGTCGCGACACCGACTTCGGCAAAGAGCCTGAAGCTCTTGTTGCCATGGAGAGCGGTCCTTTCTGGGCCTTCGAGCACGGGCTGTTCTACTTCTCAACCATCGGCGGCATCAAGACGAACCGCAGCTTCGAAGTGTGCGACGCCGACGACGAGCCCATTGCCGGCCTGTGGGCCGTGGGCACCGACGGATGCAATCTGTACGGCGACACCTACACGGTTATGATGCCCGCCTCCTGCATGGCGAACAACATCAACTCCGGTCGTTGCGCCGGCCGCGCGGCCATCGATGCCTGCAGCGCCTAGGAAACTTCTCGTAGCCCGCTAACCCTTCTTTAGCGGCCCAACTTTACAAAAAGAGCGCGGTCCCTCCCCCGCGCTCTTTTTGTTTTGCTCTTCAACGGTCGAGACCGTGCTCACTCTTCCCTATCCCTGCAGATACTCCTGCTGGCGCTGGCGGGCGAGCTGGAGGCCGCGAGCGACGAAGCCCTGGCCGTATTCCTCGCGGATCTTCCACGCGTAGCGCGTGTGCGGATCTTCGAACTTCTGCTTTTGGAAGGCAAGGCACTCGTGGACCGAGCTGCCGAAGTCGTCGAAGAACGCCTCCATCTGGTCGATAATCTTCTTAGCGGACTTCACCACAGAGTGCGCGGTGCCGTCGGGCATGACAATCTTCACGGTCTTCAGGTCGTAGTGAGCGGCGTTCTTGAAGTTCTGCACGGCCTGCACCTGATCTTTCACGGTGAGGCTCGCCGGATCAAGCGAGGCGGCCCACACCAAGAACAGCTGGCTGAACAGCACATCGCGCTCGTCGATGCCGGCGCGCACAAGGGGGTTTAAGTCCACCATGCGCAGCTCAATGTGGCTGATGCCCTCCTTCAGGCCCTCCAGGCTGTAGGGGCCGAAGTTCTTCAGGCGAATGGGGTAGTACAGCTCGGAGGGGTAGCGGATCATGCCGTTGTCAATGTAGCGCTGGATGGACTCGGCGTAGGCGGCAGGATCGGTGTAGTCCAGGATGGGCGCGAAGAAGTTCCAGTAGCCGAGCTCCGAGCAGCGCACCGTGGCCAAACCCTGGAACAAGTCGCCGCCGATGCGACCCTTCTCCACGAAGGAGGAATCGCATACCGGACTGGCCGCCATAACCGCGGTGAGAATCCAGCTGTAGGCAACACAGTTTTCGGCCAAGCGCACGTAGAACTGGTCGCGGTAGGCCTCGAAGCTGTCGAAAGCGCCGGGGTCCTCCGCGCAGGCGAGCGCATAGTCGGCGCGCAGCAGCTCCTCCCCGAAGGAGTAGTTGATGTGGATGCCCGAAAACGCCATCTTGTAGCGCCCGTAGCGGTCGGAGAGGTACTCGCGGTACTCGGTCTTGCCCGCATCGTCGCCGAAGTACTGGGCGATGGGGATGTCCTTCTCACCGAGAATGTAAGGCGGGTTCGAGAAGGGCCAGAGCAGCTCGCGCTCGGGCAGGGCGGCAATGGCGCGCTGCACGAGGGCGTTGTAATGCTCCAGCGATTGCACCGCCTCAGACGGCGTGCGCAGAACCGGCGTGTTCACTTCCACCTGGTTCTCGGAGAAGTCGCGCACGATGTGCACGTCGTCGGCGAAATCGGCGGGCGTATGGGCGAGAAAGCCGCCGCCGTCGATGCGCAGGCTCTCTTTTTCCAGGCCGAAACCGCCTTCCAAAAGACGGGAGCGGACCGATTCGTCGTGGGCATGCAGCATGGGTGCCCTCCTTGTGCGCAAAGGCGGGGCCGCACCCGCCAAACCTGATGTTCACACTTAAGTTTAGCAGTTGCCCAACGACGCGCTCGAAACAACCTCGCTTCGCAACCAATCTGCAAAACAGAGGCAAACCGGAGCGAAAGCGCAGACGCATAAAGCACTTTTTCTGGACGCAGAGGCCGCAAGCGGAACGCAGCATTGACCGAACGGGCAAGGCCAGCTAAACTAAGCGATTGCGTGAACAGGCGGGCCTTTAGCTCAGTCGGTAGAGCAGGGGACTTTTAATCCCAAGGTCGCGGGTTCGATCCCCGCAGGGCCCACCACTTCAAGCGCTGCTCCTCGCCGGGAATGCGGAAGCGCTCTTCCCCCAGGTTCCCGAAAGAGAAATGCTTGATTCTCGCGTCTTATTTGCACTGGGGTATCGTCCAACGGCAGGACTCTGGTTTTTGGTACCAGCTACCTAGGTTCGAATCCTAGTACCCCAGCCACTTCGCTCACAGGCCCGCCCTTAGGCGGGTTTTCTTTTTCAATTAAAATGGATCCGGGGTTATGTTTCAAAAAGCGTGCTCTCTGGATCGCCCCCCAAGAAACAGCACGACAGAGCTTCACAGCCAAGCGCGATACGCGAGCGCGTTTGCCCTTTTGCGCAGACGACCAGCTAACGAACGCCCTTCTCGGTGCGGGCGACGACAAGAAACAGCAGAAGCGCCATCACCCCGACGGCGGCCATGCAAAGATAGAGGGCCGAGTAGCCGATGAGCGGCACGATGAGTCCCAGCAGGATGGGGCCGATGCCTACGCCAATGTCCAGCAGCATGTAGAAGGTGGCGTTGGCCACCGACAGGCGCGCGTCGCTCGTCACGCGCACGGCCATGGCGAGCCCGCAGGACTGCACCGTTCCCACGCCGAAGCCGAGCAGGCAGGCGGCGCCCAACAGCATCCAATCGTTGACCATGAAGGCCACGAGCACCATGCCCAACGCGAAAGAGACGAAGGCCGGAAGCATCACCGGATGAGGCCCTTTGCGATCGAAAGCGCGGCCGGTAAAGGGACGGGTCGCGAACATGGCCAAGGCATAGGCCACGAAAAACACGCTGGCCGCCCGGCCCAGACCAAGATTGTTAGCATAGGGCGTGAGGAAGGTGAGCAGGCTCGAATAGCCGAAGAAGAGCAGCCCGCAGACGACGGAGATGGGGAGCACGCCGGCCTCGACGAACCGAGCCAGCGGCGAATGCTCCACCTTGCCGGTGATCATCTCCTCCAAATGGGTCGAGGGGACGCGCGAGCAGCTCGGGCACTTTGCGTCGGCGCCGGCGCACGCAGGGCATTCCGCGACCGGAGCGCTCTGGGCCGCCTCCTCGAGGGCCTCGGCCTCCGCCTCTTCGCGCATGCCCTCGGCCGACCCTTCCGCTAGCGCGCCCGCGGCAGCATCGGACGCAGCGGCTTGCTCGGCAAGGGCTTTGCGCTCATCGCCTTTGACCCGGGTCTTTCCGGCGGGACGCAGCAACAGCGCACAGGGCACGGCCAAGGCCACAAGGATGCTCGCCAAAGCAAACAGCGCGTCGTAACCGAAGTTGTTCGAGATGAAGATGCCAGCGAAGGGGCCGATGGCACTGCCAAGGGTGACCGACAGCATGAAGTACCCGATGCCCTCCCCTTTGCGCTCGGCGGGGATGAGACTCGTCACCACGGTCGCAATGGTGGTGGAGCACATGCCATAGGCGAACCCGTGAACGAAACGCACGGCGATGAGCGCCATGAGCGGCTCATTCAACAGGTACAATGCCGTGAGCCCCACCTCGAGCACGGCGCCCACGACAAGCACAGGCAGGCGCCCGAAGCGCTCCATGAGCGGAGCCGAGGCGAAGCGCGAGAACAGCGTGCCCACGATGAAGGCGCTCGCGCAAAAAGCGGCCACAGCCGGCGGAGCCTGGTAGACGGAAAGCGCGTAGGCGGTCATGACCACCATGAGCATGAAGTAGTTGGCGGCAATGAAGAAGTTGAGCAAGGTGCCGGCGATGAAGCTCTTCGTCCAAAGGGGGGTCGGCGCGGCGGCGACTCCAGGGCGCGCGGCAGCGGTTGAGGAAGCCATTAGCGAGCTTCGCCCTCTTTCGCAATGAGCACGGTCATGGGCGACTCTTTGGTCACGGCATAGCTCACCGAGCCCAGAAAGCCCTTCACGCCGCCTTGGCCGCGGCTGCCCATGATAATGAGATCGCAGCCATCTTCCTTGGCGCAGTTCACGATAAGGTCAGCCGGACTCGTGCCCTTGAGCACCTTCACCTCGCAGGGGTTGGGCAACTCCGCGGCAATGGCCTCGAGCTCCCGACGCACGGCCATGGCATCCTCCACCATCACCGTGTCGACGCCGGCCGCCGCAGCTCCCGTGGAGAACAGGCGCATGACGTGCACAAGCACGATTTCCAGGGCCGGGTTCTGCTGGGCGATCTCGCGCATCACTTCCAAAGCCTTGTGCGACGGCGCAGATCCATCGTAGGCGACGAGGGCTTTATGGCACCACATGGAACGACCTTTCTGTCGGGGAGCCTATCGGACTTTCTATCAGGTTCGCCTCCATTGTAGACCTCAATGTACGAACGTCGCCCATTTTTCGCCAGGCTGTAGGAAAGCGTTCCGCACCTTTGCTGCCTCGTTGCAATAGCGGCCATCGATCTGGCGCCAGAGCTCGCTCGGCGACAGAAAGAGCAAAGCCGCCCCCGCCTTACAGCGAAAGCGGCTCCTCAACACAATTACGCAAGTATTGTTAGGCGGCCCGGCGTTGCCGCGACGACCACCTGTTCCTCATTATTGGAGGCAACAGGTGAAAGTCAGCAACCTTCTTCGCTACGCTCCCTTACGCCTCCGGCTGGAAGGTGTCGCGGTCGGGAGCGAAGGACTGCATGGCCTCGATGGTGCGGGCAAAGAGCTCGTCCAGCTCCCAGCCGAGCATCTCGGCGCCCGAGGCGATGACCTCGCGGCTCACGCCGGCGGCGAAGCGCTTGTCCTTGTACTTCTTCTTGAGCGACTTTACATTGAAGTCCATGACGCTCTTGCTCGGGCGCATGACGATGGCCGCGCCGATGAGTCCCGTGAGCTCTTCAGTGGCGAAGAGGATCTTCTCCATCTGCAGCTCGGGCTTGGGCAGTTCGGGGTTGAAGTCGGAGGTGTGCGACTGGATGGCGCGGATGAGCTCGGGCGTGCCGCCGGCTTCCTCGATGAGCGGCGCGGCATAGATGGTGTGCAGCTCCGGCTCGTCGTCGTGCTCTTCCCAATCTAGATCGTGCAGAAGGCCCACGATGCCCCAGAACTCCTCGTTCTCGGGATCGTACTCGCGGGCGAAGTAGCGCATGGTCTGCTCCGCCGTCTCGCCGTGCTCCAGGTGGAAGGGGTCCTTGTTGTGGGCGGCGAGCAGCTCGTAGGCTGCATCGCGCGTCATGCCGGCGGAAAGCGCTGCCATGAACATCTCCTCTCATCTCTTTTTTCGCTTGAAACCACTATAGCGGTAATTTCCCGCGGCACGCTAGGGGCATGCTCCAAAACAAAAGCAATTCCGTTGGGCCCTCGAACAAACTTTTGCTTCAAGATTTGCGAAAAAAGCGGGATTGTTAGACATTAGCCGCGAAACAGCGCGGACATGGGCTTTCCCTGAAATTCGATGCCTTCAAAATGCACTGACTTGAACTGGTGTTTTGCACAGCCAAAACAACGACGCAGGAAAGGCGGCCCGCATCCTCGCCGCCGAAATGTCTAACAATTCCGTCTTTTTTGCAAATGGCAGAGAAAAACAGCTCTCTCGGCCAGGCAGTACGGAGAAAACGATAAAGCGCCGACGGACCAAAAAGCGCGACTCCAGACCGCCTTTTGCGCCGGCGGACGTCTAACGGGCGCGATATCCGCGCAAGAGACCGACGAACCTAGAACACCACGCCAAGCCCGTTGCAGACAAGACCCCAGAACACGCCCGTAGCATACAGCACGGCGATGATGGCGACGTTCTGCTTCCAGTGGCGGTTGGCGCGCACGAGCACGAGCAGGCCCACGCCGGCGCTCACGAGCAGGCCCGCGAGCATGGCCCCGGCACCGAGCACCCCCTCCACGTACAGCTGGGCGATGACCACGCTGGCCGCACAGTTCGGGATAAGCCCCACGAGTGCCGTGGCTAAGACGGAGAAGCTCGGGTTCTCACCGAGAAACTGCGCGAGCGCGTCCTCCCCCACCGTTTCCAGCACCACGTTCAGCGCGATGGTGATGAGGAAGATGAACAGCGTCACCTGCACGGTGTGCTTCGTGGCGCTCTTCAGAATGCCCTTCCACCCATGGCCGTGGCTGTGGGTGTGCTCCACATCGTCATGGTGCTCGTAGGCGCGCTCGGGAGCTTGCTCGCAGGCATGACAGTCGTGGTTGCAGCCGCACTGGTCCTGCTCGCACAGCTCGTGGATGCGCAGACGCTCCTTGTCGCGGCGAGCGAGGCGCAGCGAGGCGTCCACGATGAAGCCCATGACCATGCCGATGACCACCTTCGCGCCCATGATGGACAGGATGGTGTTGCCCGGCACGGCCTCGGCCAGAAAGATCGGCAGCATCTCGTCGGAGGTGGAGAGGAACACGGCGAAGAGCGTGCCCAGGGTGATGACGCGGCCGGCGTACAGCGTGGCCGCAGCGGCCGAGAAGCCGCACTGGGGTACCACACCCAGAAACGCGCCCACGATGGGCCCGCCCGCGCCGGCATGCCGGATGGCCTCCTGGGTCTTGCCGCCGGTCTTGTGCTCGAGCCATTCCATGGCCAGGTAGGTAATGAACAGAAACGGAATGAGGTAGAGCGTATCGGAGACGGAGTGCTCCAACACGTGCTCGGCTATGTGCATGACGTCTTCCATGCCACTGATAATAGCGCTTAATCAGCGGCTTCCACCGAATCGTTGCTCTCATCCACGACGAGCGGGCCCGTGACCTTTTGGTCCTTGGGCAAAAGCAGGCTCGCCAAAATGGCCACCACGAACACCATGGCCACGCAGTTGTCGGCAAACACGCTCTGCACGAGTTCGGGGAAGATGGCGAAAATGTCGCTCATTTGGGTGAAACCGATGCCCACCGCCAGCGAGAGCGCGGCGATGGTGATATTGCGCTGGGAAAAGCCCGCGCCGGCAATCATCTGGAAGCCGCTCAGGATGATATTGCCGAACATCATGATGGTGCAGCCGCCAAGCACCGCCTCGGGCAGCGAGGCGAACACGAGGCTGACGATGGGCACGAACCCAGCCAGCACGAGCACGAAGGCGCCCGTAGCGATGGCGCGGCGGTTCACTACGCCCGTCATGGCGATAAGGCCCACGTTCTGCGAGAACGAGGTTACCGGCGAGCAGCCGAACACGCCGGCCAGCGAGCTCACCACGCCATCGGCGGTCACCGCGCCGGAAAGCTCTTTGTCCGTGGGATGCCGCTTCAGAGCCGCCGCAGTAAGGGCCGAGCAATCCCCTACCGTTTCCGTGGCGGAAACGAGGAAGATGAGGGTCACGGTGATAATGGCGCTCAGGTTGAATTCCGGCGTCACGGGCATCACGCCCGGCAGCGAGACCAGCGGTGCGCCCACGAAGGCGGAAAAGTCCACCTTGCCGAGGGGAATGGCCACCAAATAGCCCACAATCAGGCCGAAGAGGACGGAGAGCTGCTTGGTTGCGCCCTTGGCGAGGCCCTGAAACGCCAGGCAGGCGACGAGCGATACCGTGCCCAAAACAAGATTCGTCGCGCTACCGAAATCCTCGGCACCGGTGCCGCCGCCGAAGGAGGCCGCGCCCACACCGAGCAGCGAAAACCCGATGGACGTTACCACCACTGCCGCCACAATAGGCGTGATGATGCGCCGCCAATAGCGGGCGATGAGGCCGAGCACACCCTCGATGAGGCCGCCGACAATGACCGCCCCCATAAGCGCCCCGTAGCCCTGGGTGGCCGCCACGGTGCAGGCCACCGAGACGAAGGTGAAGCTGATGCCCATGACGATGGGCAGCCCGCTGCCCACGCGCCACAGCGGGAACAGCTGCACGAAGGTGCCGATGCCGGCGATGAACATGGCGTTTTGGATGAGCACCGCCCGCATCTCCTCGGGAAGCCCCGCCGCCGCGGCGATAATGGCGATAGGCGCAAGATTCGCCACGAACATGGCGAGCACGTGCTGCAGGCCATAGGGAAAGGCGGCAAGCCAGCCGATGTCGCCGTCCAGGGTCGCCAGCGCCTTCACTTTCTTATCCACGAAGGCGACGCCGCCCTCGCTTTCCACAGGCTTCTTCTCGCTCATGAGCGAAACTCGATAGCGCCGGTTTCGGGATCCATGGCCTCCACGATGGCGAGCGACTGCAGGTCGTAACCGGCCTCGCGCAGCTCGTCGCCACCGGGCTGGAAGCCCTTCTCGATGGCGATGCCGATGCCCTCCACCGCAGCTCCCGCTGCCTCGCAAATCTCGAGCAGACCGCGCAGGGCACAGCCGTTGGCGAGAAAGTCGTCAATGATGAGCACGTGGTCATCGGGGCTAAGGAAGCGCGTGGACACGATCACGTCGTAGATGCGGTTGTGGGTGAACGACTGGATGCGCGTGGAGTACATAGTGCCGTCCAAATTAATGGACTGGGTCTTCTTCGCGAACACCACGGGCACGCCAAAATGGTGCGCCACCACCGCGGCAATGCCGATGCCCGAGGCCTCGATGGTGAGAATCTTGTTGATGGGCCTGTCCGCGAACAGCCGCTTCCATTCCTCGGCCATGGCGGCGAACAGCTCGATATCCATCTGGTGGTTCAAGAACGCGTCCACCTTCAGCACCCCGCCGGGCTTCACCACGCCATCGCGCCGAATGCGTTCTTCCAACAGCTTCACAACGAACCTCCTTGGGGGCGTAAGGGTCCTTTTCGCGTATCGACTTATCTTAAGAGATTGCAGGCTCCTTGGGAATGGCCGCCGAAAACGCCCACGAAAAGAGGGCTGATGGCAAATCGACAGCTCGAGAATTTGGAAAATGTGCTTTTTCGAACAGGGATTTGACCTGGTGTTTCTTACGTTATACCAGGTCGAACTAGGGGTTTTCTAAAAACAAAAAAGCACATTTTCCAAATTATGCGTTCCAAAAAAGCACAATTTCCATGAATCGGGCCAGACACACGCACAACAGGAAGGGCGCCCCCTGCGGAACGCCCTTCTGCGAGTTAGCTGGATGTGCGGCTAGGCCGTGCGCAAGATTCGCCTGCCTGGGGCCTAGTACATTCCGCCGCCGCCACCCATGGCGCCGGCCAGGGCGGACAGGTCCGGACCCTCCTTGGGGATCTCGTTGATGGTGGCCTCGGTGATGAGGATGAGAGCGGCCACGGAAGCAGCGGACTGCAGAGCGGTGCGGGTAACCTTCACCGGGTCGTTCACGCCCATCTCGATCATGTTGCCGTACTCGCCGTTGGCGCAGTTCAGACCCTCGCCCGCGGGTAGGCTCTTCACCTTCTCGACCACCACGGAACCCTCGAAGCCGGCGTTCTGGGCGATGGCGCGCATCGGGGCCTCGATGGCCTTGCGAATGATGTCGATGCCCACCTCTTCGTCCTTGTCGGCAGCCTCGACGGAATCCAGGGCGCCGATGGCGTCCACGAGAGCCACGCCGCCGCCGGCGACGATGCCCTCTTCCACAGCCGCGCGGGTCGCCTGCAGGGCGTCCTCGATGCGGGACTTCTTCTCCTTCAGCTCGGACTCGGTGGCAGCACCGACCTTCAGCACGGCCACGCCGCCGGAGAGCTTCGCCAAGCGCTCCTGGGCCTTCTCGCGGTCGAAGTCGGAGTCGACGCGCTCGAGCTCGGCGCGGATGATCTGGATGCGGTTCTCGATGTCTTCCTTCTTGCCAGCGCCATCCACGATAAGGGCGGTGTCCTTGGTGACCTTGACGGTCTTAGCGGTGCCGAGCATCTCCATGGTGGCGTCGGCCATGGTCATGCCGAAGTCCTTGTCGATGACCTGGGCGCCGGTGACCACGGCGATGTCCTCCAGAATGCGCTTGCGGCGGTCGCCGAAGCCGGGGGCCTTGATGGCGACCACGTTCAGGGTGCCGCGCAGGCGGTTCAGCAGGATGGTGGAGAGCGCCTCGCCCTCGACATCCTCAGCGACGATGAACAGCGGGCGCTGGGCGCGCATGATCTCCTCCAGCAGCGGAACCATGTCCTGGATGGAGTTGATCTTCATGTCGGTGAGCAGCACGTAGGGGTCCTTCAGCACCGCTTCCATCTTCTCCATATCGGTAGCCATGTAGGGGGAGATGTAGCCGCGCTCGTACTGCATGCCCTCGACGAGGTCCATCTCGATGCCGAAGGTCTGGGACTCCTCGACGGAGATGGCGCCGTCCTTGCCCACAGCGTCCATGGCCTCGGCGATCTTGTCGCCAATGGCGATGTCGCCCGCGGAGATGCGACCGACGTTAGCGATCTGCTCCTTGGTGGACACGGGGGTGGCGGAAGCCTTGATGGACTCGACGATAGCGTCGGTGGCCTTCTCGATGCCGCGGCGGATGCCGAGAGCGTCAGCGCCGGCGGTGACGTTCTTCAGGCCTTCGGAGACGATGACGTCGGCGAGAAGCGTAGCGGTAGTGGTACCGTCGCCGGCCACGTCGTTGGTCTTCACGGCAACCTCGCGCACCAGCTGGGCGCCCATGTTCTCAACGGGGTTCTCCAGCTCAACTTCCTTGGCAACGGTCACGCCGTCGTTGGTGATGAGCGGGGCGCCGTAGGACTTCTCCAGGGCGACGTAGCGGCCCTTGGGGCCGAGCGTCACCTTCACAGCGTCAGCCAGCTTGGACACGCCCGCGGCCAGGCCGGAGCGAGCATCGGTATCGAACTTGATTTCCTTAGCCATAAGTTCGCGTTCCTTTCAGAATACTTATTTTCAAAAACAACACTGGAAACAGCAGGCTTTTCGTGGTGAGTCGCATTGCCCTGAAGGTTCTGCGGTCTTGAGCTAAGCAGCCTTCGCGCTGTGTGCGAAAGACCGCAGGTTCTGAAGGGCTAGGCGGCCGCCACGGAAAGCCGTCGGGTTGTCGAATAATTACTTATTCAACAACCGCATAGATGTCGTCGGCGCGCAGGATGAGCACGTTCTCGCCATCCAGGGCGATCTCGGTGCCGCCGAACTTGCTGTAGATGACCTTGTCGCCCACTTTCACGGGCATGGGGAGCAGCTTGCCGTCCTTGTCGAGTCGGCCCTCGCCTACGGCGACGATGGTGCCGGTCTGGGGCTTTTCCTTGGCGTCGGAGGCCAAAAACAGGCCGGACGCGGTGGTGACCTCGGCCTCGTCCTGCTTCAGGATGACGCGGTCGCCCAGAGGCTTCAAATTCATAGCTTGCCGTCCTTTCAATGGTTGTCTTGTGCCTATGCACAGCTTCCAATTTAACCACTCGTTGAGGGTAAGTGCTAGCACTCTTTCACAACGAGTGCTAAACAGGAAGACATCATAACAGCAACGGGACGGAATACAAGGGGCGCACGGGAAAAACTTGAGTATTTCTCGCTGAAGTTTCCTGCGATTATGGGCTTTATCAGGGATTACTTTCCTACTTTGAAATTGTGCAGTTGCGCAGCTATTTGCCTGCGGGGCTCACGAGCCCCGTCTCGTAGGCGAACACCACCAACTGGGCGCGGTCGTGGGCATCGGTCTTTGCCATGATGCGCGCCAGGTGCGTCTTCACCGTGGCCGGCGAGATGAACAGCTCCTCGGCAATCCCATCGTTGGAAAGGCCGCGGGCCACGAGCATCAGAATCTCCCGCTCGCGATCGGTGAGATTCGCAAGGGCCGCGCGACGCGCATCTGCCACCTCGGCACTTCCCCAGCCGCCGCGCGGGCGGGCGGCCACGAAGGTCTCCACGAGCCGGCGCATCACCGAGGGCTGGATGAGCGCGTCGCCCGCGGCCACCACGCGGATGGCGGCGACAATCTCGTCGGGATCGGCGTCCTTCAGAAGAAATCCGCTCGCACCAGCGCCCAGGGCGTCATAGACATATTCGTCGATGTCGAAGGTGGTGAGCACGAGCACGCGCGTCTTCGCGAGCAGCGGGTTGCCCGTGATGGCACGGGTGGCCTCGATGCCGCTCATTTCGGGCATGCGAATGTCCATGAGCACCACATCGGGCTTGAGGCGCTGGGCCTCTTGCACCGCCTCGGCGCCGTTGCGCGCCTCCCCGACGATTTCGACGCCCTCGTAGGTACCGAGAATCGCCTTGAAGCCGCCCCGGACGAGGTCTTGGTCGTCGACAACGAGCACGCGGATGGGTTCAGCCTCAGTCATGGGGCTCCTCTTTCTGGTTCAGGGGGATGCTCACGCAGATGCGGAAACCACCGAGCGGGCTTTTCGCAGCGGAGAAGGTGCCGTGCAGAAGACGGGCGCGCTCGCGCATGCCGAGCAGCCCGTGGTGGCCCGCCGGCGCGCCGGTGGGCACGAAGCCCTTGCCGGCATCGTCCACCACCAGGGGGGCGCCACCCTGGTGGTGGACGAGGGCGGCAAGGGCTTCGTGCTCGCTGGCGCGCCGGCGGGAACGAAGCCCTTGCCGTCATCGTCCACCACCAGGGTGGCGCCACCCTCTTCGGTGGCAGAAAGCGCGAAGGCCGCGTGGCGCGCGTCGGCGTGGCGCACGATGTTCGTGGCCGCCTCCCGGGCGATGCCGTAGAGGGCCACGTCGATGAACGCCGGCACGACGGCGCGATTGTAGGACGCCTCGTCGAGAGACGCCTCGATGCCGGCCCCTTCCAGATAGGCCAGAAGGTCGGCCATGCGGTCGGTGCCCTGGGTGGGTGCGGTTTCCGCCGGCCCCTCGCCGGTGCGCAGCACGCCTATCATGGCGCGAATCTCCTCCAGGGCCGCCTTCGACGTGCGCCGCACTTCGGCGATGGCCTCTTTAGCCGCTTCGGGGTCGCGGTCGACCAGGCGCTCGGCGGCGGCGGCCTGAATGCTCACCGCGGAGAGCGAGTGCGCCGTGATGTCGTGCACCTCGCGAGCGATGGACACGCGCTCGGCTTCCACTCGACGCCGCGCCTCGCTCTCGCGGCTGCGCTCGGCGGCCACAGCGCGCTCCTCGATGGCGCGCGTGCGCTCTTGGTGCTCGTGCAGCGCGTAGCCCGCAAAGGCCGCGGCCAGCACCAAGGCCATATTCTGGAACAGCGTGAGCTGGGTGAGAATGCGCGACTGCTCCGGAGGGGCGGGGGCGAACATGAACACAAGGCAGGCGACGACACAGCCCACCACCGCCTCGCCGCGCGAGCGGACCGAGGCCAGGGTGAACAGGGCGATCAGCGGACCCGCCACCGAAAGCGCGATGCCATTCATTTCCGACTGAAGAAGGCCCCAGCTGACCATGCACCACGCAAATACCGCCCAGGGAAACTTGCGGCGCAGAACCAAGGGCAGCGTGGTGGCGGCGATGACGAGAAGCGAGAGCACCGAGGGCACCACGGCCTCGATGCCCATGAGCCGGCGCATGAACTCGTCGGGGATGATCAGGTTCACGGCCAAGGTCAGCTGCAGGCAGCAAAAGCCAAAGGCGCCCGCCGCAATGACGGCGTCGATGAGCCAATCGGTGGCCGAGAGTCTAGCTGTCTGTCGAAAGAGCGTATCCATGATGCTCATGGTAAACGACTCCCGTCCGCTCCGCCATACACCACCCGCTGTAGTTGCGAGGTTGTTATCCGTAGAACGGCGCGTCCGGATAGGGCGGCTCGAGGGCGCGCTTGAAGGCGTTGGCGCCCGTGCGAGCGATAACGTAGTCGGCCAGCTCGCGGTCGATTCCCGAAGCCGCGATGGCCTCGGCGCTTTCCCCTCTTTCCACAAAGGCCACCAGAATGCGGTCGAGCGTGGCGTAATCAACGCCGAGGGACTTCTCGTCCTCCTGACCGGGCGCGAGCTCGGCGCTCGGCGGCTTCACGAACACGTTCTCGGGAATGGGGCCGGCGCCGCCCTGCTCCTCGGCTTGGCGGTTGCGCCAACGGGCCAAGGCGAACACGTCGGTCTTGTAAATGCCTCCCAAAGGCGCGAAGGCCCCGGCCGTATCGCCGTAGAGTGTGGAATAGCCCATGCAGCCCTCGGACTTGTTCCCCGTGTTCAGCATGAGCCAGCCATGGGCGTTCGACAGCGCCATGAGGCACACCATGCGGCAGCGGGCCTGGGTGTTCTCGGCGGCAAGACCCGACAACGCCCCTCCGCAGGGCACGGCAAGCGCTCTTTCGAAGGCCACGAAGGGCTCGCAGATGGAAATCGTGCAGGTGGCTATGCCGAGGTTGGCCGCCAGCGCCTCGGCATCCTCAATGGAAGAGGGGCTGGAGAAGGGCCCGGGCAGCAGAGCGCCGTGCACGTGGCCGGCGCCCAGCGCATCGGCGGCCATGACGGCCACAAGGGCGGAATCCATGCCCCCGGACAGCCCCATGACCACATCGGTGAAGCCGGCGTCGCGCACGAAGGCGCCGAGGGCCTCGGTGCAGACCGTATACATCTGCTGCGGGTTCATAGGCGTCCTTTCCATAGCAAAAGCGCCGCCTATAGGGTGGCAGCGCTTTGGTGTCGCATCAGTGTCGGGCGTTAGTGCTCCGGCAGGTCTACCTCGATGGAGTCGATTTGCAGCTCGCGGCCGGCAAGCAGCTCGGTGGCGAAGCTGTCGCACTTCGGGCAGAACCGGTTGTACAGGTCGTGCTCGAACTCGTGACCGCATTCCAGGCACATGCTCCGCGGACGAATCATAGTGAGGTCCATGGTGGCGCCCTGGGTGAAGGGGTCGGACTCCGCCAGGGCCTCGAAAGCGAACATGAGCGCGTCCTCAACCGCCTCAGTGGCCTCGCCGATGGAGACCTTCACGCCCAGCAGCCTCGTCGCGCCGGCATCGCGGGCGGCTTCCACCGCCGCGTCCATGACGCTGGTCATAAGTCCCAGCTCGTGCACTTACTCGTCTCCTTCTTTGACCAGCTCTTCGTTCTGGCGCTTGATGCGGCGGCTGAGCACCACGCGGGCGATCAGCAGACTGACCTCGTAGAGCATGATCATGGCGGCGAACATGAGCAGCATGGTGACCGGCGAGGCGTCGGGGGTGACCACGGCGCAGATGACCATGAGCACCACGTAGACGGTGCGCCAGCTGCCGCGCAGCTTCTTATAGGGGATGACGTCGAAGATGACGAGGTAGAACACGACAAGCGGCAGCTCGAAAGCGAAGCCGAAGCCGAGCTCGAACTTGATGATGATGTCGATGTAGGAGTTCATGCGCGGCGCCACGTAACCAAGACCCATGGCCTGGTCGGTAAGCCACTGGAAGGCCGGGTTCAAAATGACGCAGTAGCAGAACACCGTGCCAATGATGAACAGGGCCACCGCCGCGATGAAGGTGGGCATGAACCACTTGCGCTCGCTCGGCTTCAGCGCCGGCAGGAAAAAGGCCAGAAGCTGCCACAGGATAACGGGCGAGGTGGCCACGATGCCGGCCCAGACCGATATCTGGAAGCGCACGGCAAAGGCCTCGAAGGGATCGATGGCCTGCAGCGACGCCATGCCGGTGGCCGGGTTCACCGGCAGAAACTCGGCGATGGGCATAAGCAGGAACTGGCCCATAGTGGGCGTGGCCATATAGAACACGACCACGGCCACGGCCAGGCAGGCGACGATGCGCACGAGGCGCATACGCAGCTCACCCAGATGGTCGAAAAGCGGCATGCGTGCCGGTCCGATAGGCATAGCTTTAGGCCTCCTTCTTCTCGTCGGAGGCATCAACGGCCTCCGTCACGGCCTTCTTGGCCTCGGCGGCCTTTTTGGCCTCGGCCTCAGCCTTGCGCTTGGCGGCAAGCTCTTCGCGCTTCTTGGCCGCCTCGGCCTTGCGAGCCTCGGCTGCGGCCTTCTTCTCGGCCTCCTCCTGCTTCTTCAGCTCTTCCGCCTCGGCGGCCTTGCGCTCGGCGCGCTCCTTGTCGTAGCGGGCCTTGCGCTCGGCGAAGCTCTCCGGCTTGGCGGCAGCCCCATCGGCAGCCGCATCGGCGGCCTCGGCCTGCTCGGCCTTGGCAGCAGCAGCCGCGGCGGCACCGGCGGCCGCCGTGGAGGTGCTCTTCTTGGTCTTGGCCTCGCTCACCTTCTTGGAGGCAGCGCTGGCGGCCTTCTTGGCGCTGTCGGCGGCCTTCTTGGCGCTGTCGGCGCCCTTCTTGGCCTTGGCCGCCGCCTCGTCAAGCGCGTCGAGCGGGTTTTTGAAGGGATCCTCGGCGTCCTTGTCGAACACCATCTCGCCCTTCAGCACGCCGCTCATCTCCTCCTGAGCGTTGCGGAACTTCGCGATGGCCTTGCCCAAGGTTTTCGCCATGGCAGGCAGCTTGTCGGGCCCGAAAATAAGGAACCCGAACAGCAGAATGAGAAAAAGCTCGAATCCGCCGATTCCAAACACGACTGGTTTCCTTTCAACAGCTCTACATCGAGAGCACGGTCAACGCCATAGTGGGAATGCCGAGGGCGAGCACCAAAATGACACAGACGACCACGGTGAAGATCTTCTTGGTGCGCGCCTTGGCCTCGGCGGCCTCCTTGGCGCGCCGCTCGCGCTCCTGGGCCTGCTTGATGCGCTCGGCCTGCTGCTTGCGCGTGGGGTTCTTCGCGCCGGTCTTGTTCTTCTTGGATGGCATCGTGGGCACTCCTCGAATTCCCAACTTTTGTATACGCAAATACGGCATTATCGCAGAATACGGTGCGGCGCGCCACCGAAAACCGGCTAGGCGCGCCGCGCTCCACGAATTAACAATTGCGCAAAGCCTTCGGGTTAGCAATAAGCCGACCCCGCGCGGCCTTGCGATGACTAGGCCTCCGGGCGCAGTTTGCTGCGAATCTCGATGACCCGGGCGATATTCTTCGCCACCTCCACCTTCACATGCCAACGGTTCTTCTCGTAGAGCACGTTGCCGTCCACCATGGTCATGAGCACGTCGGCCGTGGTGCAGGTGTTGACGACCGCGGCCACCGGATCGGTGGTGAAGGACTGGTGCGAGCTGGAGAGATCCACGGCGATCATGTCGGCGCGCTTGCCGATTTCCAGCGAGCCCACCTTGTCGTCGATGCCGAGGGCCCGCGCGCCGCCCAAGGTGGCAACTTCCAGCATCGCGTCGGCATCGAGGAAGCGGCCCGGATTCACGGCGCGCTGCAGCAGCATGCCGAGGCGCATCTCCGAGAGCATGTCGGTGGACTCGGTGGCCGCCGGCGAATCGGTGCCAAGACCCACGCGCAGACCGGCGCGGATGTACTCGTCGAGCGGCGCGACGCCCATGCCGAGCTGGGCCGTGGCGCGGGGGCACACGCAGACAGCCACGTCATAGGAGCGCAGTTTCTTCAAATCCTCGTCATCCACATAGACGGCGCCCACGATCATGACATTGGGAGCGTTGAAGGCATCCCAGTTGAGCGCATAGCGCACGGGGCTCACGCCCGTGGGCAGCCAGGGCGGAATCTCCACATAGCCGCGCTTCACATCGCCGCCGTGCACCTGGAAGGGCGAGGATCCGTAGCGCACGAAGTCGTATTCCTCGCGGCTGCCGGCAAGCCACAGCGCCACGGGCAGGTCTTCCTTGGTGGCGAACTTCGAAATGGCCGAGAGCGTGGCCGGATGATTCGTGAACAAGGGAGAGGCGGCGACACCGATGGTAACGCGGCCCGAATCCACCTCTTCTCGCCAGTGCAGGATATCTTTCTGGGCGTTCTGCATGGCCGCCTCGATGCGGTTCTTGTCCATGGCGCCCACCTGGCGGTAAATGACCGAGCGCAGGCCGAGTTTGTTCACTGCCGTGCAGGACGCGCCGGTCTGGGTGATGTCGGCCACGCAGGTGATGCCGCTGGAAAGCGCGTCGAGGCCGCCCAAAATGGCAGAATCGAACCAGTCGGAGGCTTCCATACGGCCGCTCTTGCGCGCCACCTCCACCAGCCACTGGACGTAGGGCGCATCGTTCACTACGCCGCGCAGCACCGACTGCTCGAGGCGGGTGTGCAAATCCACCAGGCCGGGCATGATGGCGGCCAGACCCTGGTCGACGACCTCTTCCTCCGGATAGCGCAGCCGCAGCTGATCCATCTTGCCGATATCGCGGATGACGCCGTCGCGCACGAGCACCGCGCCATCGACGATGGGCTCGGAGGTGACCGGCAGAATATACTGAGCGCACAGAAGCATAGGACCTCCCAATTCATGAGGGGCGTGTTCAATCAGAGGCCCATGATAGCACGGCGCCGCGCCGCCCATGGATAAGCGCCCGCGAATTGCTGGCGAGTGCCCTATACTGGGGCCAAACGACGATGCCGGACGCCGGTTGCGCCTGCGCGCAAAACCGCCTGGCCCCTCATTTCCCGCCGCCCCAAGGAGTTGCGCCCCTATGACCATCGATACCGCCACCGGGCTTGAGGCCCCCGCCGAGCTCTCAAGCGAGCGCGTGCGCGACATCTTCTCGTCCATCGCGCGGAAGTACGAGCGGTTCAACGCCATTTCCAGCTTCGGCGCCTACAAGCTGTGGCTGGCGGGCATGATGCGCCAAGCGCCCATCGAGGAGCACCACGACGTGCTGGATATCGCCGGCGGCACGGGCGATGTGACCTTCACCGTGGCGCGCACGAAGCACCCGCGCCACATCCAGTGCACCGATCTGGTGCCCGAGATGCTGGACGTGGCCCGCATGCACGTGGATGAGGGCGACGGTGCCGGCGTGCCCATCGATTTCGAGGTGGTGGACGCCCAGGACATCCCCTACGCCGACGAGTCCTACGACGTCATCACCATGGCCTACGGCATCCGCAACATGCCCGACCGCCCGCGCGCCCTGGCCGAGATGTTCCGCGTCCTGCGCCCGGGCGGCTCGCTCGTGTGCCTGGAATTCTCCACGCCGCCCAACGGGGCGTGGCGGGCGCTGTACCACTTCTACCTGCGCCATCTGATCCCGTTCTGGGGCGGTCTTATCACCGGCGACAAGGACGGCTTCGTGTACTTGGCGCGCTCCATTAAGGCCTTCCCCGACCAGGAGGGCCTGGCCGCCCTGATGTGCGAGGCCGGCTTTACCGATGTCACTTGGAAGAACTACACCGGCGGCATCGCCGCGGTGCACGTGGCGAAAAAGCCTGAGTGAGGGAAGCACCGAGCGCTACTGCCACGATACCCGTTTGAGCACGTCTGCTATTTCTCTGATAGCAGACGACGCTTCCTCATAGCTCATTTGCTCGTAGAGAAGAGGCGCAGTCACGCGCTCGTAGTCAGTGCGGTAAACTTCGCTGCGCGCAATCTCTCCCAATACCTCCGCCACATCGACTTCAGGCCCTGCCGAGGGCGTGCGATAGCCGCCGAGGCGCTGTCCCCTCACGACCGACAGCAGCGAAAGCAAGTCTTCGTTGAGGGCCACGACAGACAGAAGCTTCCTCAAATCATACAGATGGCGCGATTGACGATGGGGAATGGGGCCGGCAAGGTAATAGTCGCATACCGCGAACACCTTATCGCAGAACGTGCGCTCAAGGGAGTTCGCCAACACCTCGAACGCTCCCAGATCGAATTCCTCCATCACGTCTTGATAGCCCTGAGCTTCGCAATACTCCCCTATCAGGCTTTGAAGCGGACGTTTTTGGGCAGGATCGGCCGGAGTCATGACCGCTGTCTCGACAATGAGCTGCTCGTTGAGCGAAGTGCCATCTATGCCGGGCAGAGCTATCTCGTAGCGGTTGTACTCGCGACGGCTTCGCGTACGATTGAGATTGACGATGAAAAGGCCGAGCGCCTCCGCGCTTTCCAGAATGGCCTGCTTTATGCATCGACGCATTCCCTCTGTCGCATGCTCCTCCTGGATGCCCAAGTCCACATCTTCCGAGAAGCGATTAATGACGCCATAGCATTTCGAAAGACAGGTTCCGCCCTTAAACACAAGCGCGGGATTCCTGCAGGTTACTTCTTTGAGCATAGCAACGGCGAAGTAGTCCTTGACGACAAAGGATTCGTCTAGGCCCGCCCCCTCCGAAACAGCAGCTGTCAGATCGCTGAACAGACGCCAGTGATTATGCAAATACGCGATACCGTTCGCATTCTGCCAGTTTTTTTGCGGTTCTCCCGGGATAGCTAGCTGAGCAGTCATAAATCATCGTCCTCCCTGCTTTTCTCGCGAGCTTTCGAAGAGCATCCATTTCGTACTCATCGAAGAACTGGATGTTCTCGGCAGTGATGAGGTCAAGAAACCGCAAAGCGTCCACGTTGCGAGCATTAACAGGACGTCGCGGACGGCGCAGTATCACCCGCTTCCAGCCACCGAAGGGTTTCACGTCTCGAACGCGCGTTTTCTCCTTATTCGTCGTGATTTCCAACGTATTAGGAACCTGATCAGACACGCCCGATTCGTTGGCGAGGTTAAAGCCCGATGTGTATCCGTATACTTCCCCGTCCGACTCAAGCCAGCGCTTCATCGCAACCTGCCTGGCCGACAAACGAGACCTCCCCAACCGCGTTTCCGTGGGTAGGTAATATACGCCCCGGTCATAACGGACCAGCAAGCCTTCCGCTATCGCGGCGTCAATCTTCTTATACACCGCCTGGCGACTGACATCGGAAAACTCATTGAGAATTTCCTCAGTGAGAATGGGCGCGTTCTCGCCGAAGCGCTCTTTCAGTATGTCTGCAAATTTCTCCATAACGCAATGATATCTCCCCAAACAGTGGTTGACATATTTTTTCTTAAATTGTAGAGATTTGTCAACCTCGCAAAGCAATGCGCAGCGACGGAAGATAGAACGCGCAACGTGGATTGCCGAGGCGGCACCAACGCCCCGCAGATACCGGCGAATGCTAGAATGCCTTTGTCGCACTTGGAGTCCCGGGAGAAAAGAGGGTGCCCATGTTTGGGTTCGTCGTCGCCAGCGCTTCTTCTCTTTCCGATGAGGAGAAAGCCCGCTACCAGGCTGTGTACTGCGGGCTGTGCCGGGCGCTGGGCGAACGTTACGGACAGGCGGCACGGGCGGCGCTCACCTACGACCTCACCTTCTTCGTGCTGCTGTGCGATTCTCTGCATGAGCCTGCGGAATCAACGGGCGAGGCGCACTGCGTCACCCATCCGGTGAAAATGATGCCCTACGCGCGCTCTTCCTGGACCGATTACGCGGCCGACCTTTCGGTGGCGCTCGCCTATCATAAGTGCCTGGACGACATCGCCGATGACGGGTCGCTTACGGCCCGCGCTGGACGTGCTGCTCTTGCCGGTGCATACGCGCAGGCCGAAGCGCGCATTCCCGAGCAATGCGCCGCCATCGAGCAATCCATGGCCCGTATTCGGGAACTTGAGAAGTCGCGCGAAGAGCCGAGCCCCGATGCTGCCGCTAACGAGTTCGGCCAGCTGCTTGGCGAGCTGTTTGGTCACGATCAGGGATTCTGGGCCGATTCCATGCGCACGTTCGGCAACGCCTTGGGGCGCTTCGTCTACCTGATGGATGCGGCCGTCGATTACGCCGACGATGAGAAATCCGGCAGCTACAACCCCTTCGTTGCCCTTGGTAGCACCCCCGTGGCCATGGGCGAGACGCTCAGCCTCGTGGCCGCCGATGCCGCCGACGCCTTCGAGCGCCTCCCCCTGGAACAAGATCTGCACCTTCTGCGCAGCGTCCTTTACGAAGGAATCTGGATCCAGTTCAACCGTACTTACCGCAAAAACAACGAGACCCGCGATGCGGTCGCGGGCCTCTAAAGAGCTTATCTTGGATTGGGGGCGCTTAGCCGACGAATGCCTCCAATAGGCTGGCGGCCTGCTTGTAGAACGGCGCGCGGGATTCCGTTTGCACGGCCTCGGCGAAACGACCCATCCAGACCTGAGCATGGTCGGCCACGAACTGGTCCCAGGCTGCTTCGGGGCTGCCGCCGGGCAGGTCGGCCGAAGCCACCACGTCACCGGGCTCACCGGCATCTTCGAACTCCTCCAGAGTATCCTCGTCTTCCACGGCGGCCTCAGCGGCTGTCGCATCATCGACAATGCCCTCGGCCTCGGCGGCATCGGCAGCCGCGCGCAGAGCCAGGTATTCCAGAAGCTCCAACTCGGTCCACACAGCGTCCAACGGCTCGTTGGTGCCCTCGGGACGACCCAGGCCACAGGATTTGCAGAAGCGCTCCACGGCCATGGAATGAGGGTTCACAAACAGCAGAGCGTCGACGCCGTCATCGGCCGCGCGCCACACACCCTCGTAGGGGCTCACCGCCGGCTTGGGCGCACCCACGAACAGGCGTGTCGCCTCAGCACGCAGCTCGTGCTGCAGCTCGGCCGGGTCGGGAAGCGCCGCCGCCTCGGCCGCACCGGAAGCCGTCGCCGTTGTCCAGCTCAAGCCCAAAGCGCCCGCGATCTCGTCGGCCGCCTCGCCCCACTCCCCCGACGCGATGGCATCGGCCAACACGGTGTCCTCGGGGTAGCGAAACGACAGGGCCAAAAGCTCGCACATCGCCGCGCGCGCCTGCCACATATCAGCGGATACGGTCATGGAAGTTCCTCCTTCGTCGGTTTTGCTTGGCGCTAGTATAGCGTGAATGCTCGCGTCACGCCTCAACGGGCTCGCGCTCGTCGCAGGCGTCAAGGTCGCCCGACAATGAGGCACCGCGTCGCAGCACCGCCAAGGCGGCGGGAGCGCGCACGACTACGTGCACGATGATGGCCGCCAGCAGCACCTTTGCGGCGAACGCGTGCAACGGGTCCCAGAAATGGTACCCGGTCGCGTACAGCCCGAGCGCGGGCAGCACATCGCCCGACACCATGACGCCCGACACCGCGCAGGTGCCCAGCGAGAGCAGAAGAACGGCGTTCAGCGCCATGCGCGCCACACCCCCCTTGCGCCCTCGGGCCAGAAGCCCATCGGCGCTCGCCACGACATGAGCCGCCACAAGGACGACAACGAGAAGACCCACGAACTCGTGCAGCGGAATGCCCGTCACAACAGGATTGGCCGCGGCCACGTAAGCAACGAGCACAACGACGTCGAACAGCACGTGGCTACGCTTCATGACAGGCCTCCCCATGGTCGAACCCGGCTCCAGCACGATCGCGACCGCCGCGACCCATGCGACGTGCCATCAGCCACAGGCCAAGCACCAGCACCGTGGGCATGAGAATCCACACGTTCAGCGACATGTCCGATGCCTGATGGTAGCGGCCGGTGAGCGATTCCCACGCATGGCAGTCCGTCGCCGCGCACCCGGCCTCGGGACACGTCATCTCGTGAATGCCATCGGGCTCCGGCACCGCCCCGAAGCCGTGGCAGGTACCGCTCGCGCAACCTACCGCAGGACACGGCGAATCGGCGGCAATGGGCAGCACGGCCGACCGCGGCTCCATTGCAAAGCCGGCGACGGCAACAAGCGCCGCCACGACAGCGAGCACGCCCACCGCAATCAGCTTCTTCACAAACCCTCCTCTCCAAGGAACGAAAGGACCCGCGCCGGGAAGGGACGGCGCGGGCCCGCATGCAAGGAAGACGGCTATCGGGAAGACCGCTCGCCGGCCGCCGGGCGCAGGGGCAGGAACTTGATGCCCAGCAGGAACACGAGCACCGCCAGCGCCACCACGCCGAGCGTCACGCCGAACTCGAGCGGCGTGGGCCAGTAGACCATCTGCCCATAGATGCCCGCAAGGCCGGAGTCCCACGCCGTGTGCTGCATGGAAGTGAGCGGGCCGGCGTAGTCCAGGTTGGCGATCTGGAAGCCGCCCACCAAGAGCTGCAC
This sequence comes from Adlercreutzia shanghongiae, assembly GCF_035830635.1. Classification (NCBI taxonomy): domain Bacteria; kingdom Bacillati; phylum Actinomycetota; class Coriobacteriia; order Eggerthellales; family Eggerthellaceae; genus Adlercreutzia; species Adlercreutzia shanghongiae. Next base: position 239,508 of record NZ_JAYMFI010000001.1, read on the forward strand.
GCGCTTGCAGAAGATGCCGGCGATGGCGAGCAGCGAGCCCACGACCAACAGCGCGTTGGTGCGCAGCGCCGGCGTGAAGCAGATGACGGCACAGATGGCGCAGCCGATGACCTCGACCCAGAAGTACGGAGCCAGCGGTCCACTCGTCAGCATGGCGACCACCTCGGCACCCGAGCCGCCGGGGAAGGCCTCCGTCAGGAGGTCGCAGCCGAAGAAATACAGGTCAACCATCACGAAGGCGCCGAGCAGTTTGGCGAGCTTCACCAGATAGGCCTGATCGAGCTCAAGGTAGCCCGCGCGGCGCAGCGCCACGGCCACCACCATGACCAAAGCCGTGCCGCACACGAGCGCCGAGGAGACGAACCATGGGGCCAGAAGCGCCGTGTGCCACATCTCGCGGCCTTGCTGCAGACCGAAGATCCAGGCGGTCACCGAGTGCACGAGCACCGCGCACGCCAGAGCCACCACCGAGATCACGCGCAGGGCCGTATGCGACATCTTGCCTGAATCGGCCCGTACCTGCGCCCACAGGTACACGCAGGAGAGAATCAGGTAGGTGCCCAGCACCAGGATGTCCCACATAAGAGGACTCCCCAGGTTGGAGTACGCGAACAACTCCCACAGGCGCGCCGGCTGGCCCAAATCGACCACCACCATGCCGATGGCAGCCACCGTGCAGGCGATGGAGCTCATGACGGCCACCTTGGAGATGCCGCCGAAGCCCGCAATGCCGAAGGCCTTGGGCACCGACGAGATGATGAGGCCGCCGGCCGACAGGCCCACGAAGAACATGAAGGACGTGATGTAGAGGCCCCACGAGTCCAGGTTGCGCATGCCGGTCTGGACCATGCCGCCGGAAAGCTGCACGAGCCAAAGGGCGATGCCCGCGACCATCACCACGGCCGAGATGCCGATGGCAATGTTCAGGCCGCGGCCGCCCCACGCAACCGCCCTGGCGCCGGCCACCTCGCGGCTTTTCGGTCGACTTTGGGCCGCACTGAAGTCGAGGTCATCGTCAACGATGGCCCCAGAAGAGAAATCAGACATGAGAATCTCCTAGAGGTAGGCGGGCGGCGCGACGATGCCCCGCCCGCGATATCACATAACGGAAGGAAGCGCCCTACACCAGGTAGTACACCGACGGCCTGGTTCCCTCTTCGGGAAGCAGCTGCTTGTACTCGCGGGACGCGATGAGCTTGGAGACCTCCGATTCGGGGTCATCCAAATCACCGAAGTATCGAGCTTGTCCGGGGCAAACACGAATGCACGCCGGGCTCTCGCCGTTGCTAATGCGCTGGTAGCACATCGTGCATTTCTCCACCGTATGCTTCTGATGGGTCGGTACCGCCGGGTCGCCAATGGGAAAGTCGATGGCATATGCCGGTTCATCCCAGTTGAAAGAGCGCACCCCCGTATATGGACAAGCACCCATGCACATACGGCATCCGATGCATTTATCGTAATCCTGGCGCACGGCACCCGTCTCGGGGTCTTTGTACGTAGCGCCAACTGGGCACACCTTCACGCAAGCCGGGTTTTCGCAGTGCTGGCAGGCGACGGGCAAAAAGCTCATCTCGACATTCGGATACTGACCGCGCGCAGTGTCCGAGAAATCACCGCCGTCGGTGAAAACCCGATTCCACCAAATATCGTTTGGGAGATTATTGGTGTGCTTGCACATAACGGCACAGGTGTTGCACCCGATGCAGCTATCCGTATCAATAGCCATTCCGTATCTCATAAGAGTTCCTACCTAACTATCTCGAGATCGACGCGAGCATCGAACCAGTTGTTTGCGGCGTACCGCGGAGCTTGGACGTTCGAAGTCAAATTGTTGTAGTGGCCATCGACGAAGTGGCACTCTTGCCACCCATGATCCATAACCAGCATACCGGGTTGACAACCCGCGTTCACAACCGCCTTCAGCGTGCAATCGCCGTAGTCGTTGAACAGGCGGACGTAGTCGCCCGTTTGGACGCCATACGCCTCAGCATCCTGATTGTTCATCTTGACAATGGGCTCCGGTTCCAGCTCATGGAACACCGGCAACGTGCCAAACTGAGTGTGAATCATGTACTTACTGCGCTCCGTGGTGAACACAAAGGGGAATCTCGACGCCTCATCGCTCAAATACCAGGAGCCATCGGGCTCAAACCACTGCGGAAGGCACTCTCGACGAGCGTCGTACTCGCCGAACTTGGACCAGGGAGCAGGATTTTCCCAATAGAATTGGAGCTTTCCCGTGGCCGTGCTGAAATACGAATCCTGGCCGTAAATGCTGTAGGGAGTCGTTGAGCCATCCGGCATGACAAACTCATCGGGCCAGCATTTCATAATCTTGTTCTTCTTGAGCGCGTCCCAAGTCACACCTGCGGCCTTTGCAAGGTCGTTATCCAGCAGAGAGCGATTGAAATCCTCACGCGTATAGGGCATATCTCCACCCAGCCCCAGACCCTCTGCCAGCAATTTGGCGATTTCAAAATCGCCCTTGGCCTCGAAAGCCGGCTCCACCGCACGCTCATTGATGCGAATATAGGTGTTGCCCGCGTGCACGCCCTCATCCTCGAAGTAGTGAGTAACGGGCAGCAGGATATCGCTATATTTGGCTGTTTCGGTCATATAGACCTCAGCGTCTACGATAAAGGGAATCTTCTCCCAGGCCGCCAGATAGCTCAGGCGATTAGAATTGTTGGCTAGAGGATTGCCCTTGTACACGAACATCGACTTGATAACCAGAGGATCCTCGCCGTCAGTCCCCGTTTCGATAACACGCGGAACATCGACACCATAGATCGTCTTTGCTTCCTTGACGTTTTCCGGCACAGTGTAGGTATTGGAAAGACCCCAGCCATTTCCAGGCTGCGACATATCGGAGCCTACCGTGCCAGTTCCAGATTTCCCAATATTGCCGGAAATCATGAGAAGCGCGCATACATTGTGATAGAAGGTGTACCCATTCACATAATGGTCGGGGCCATAGCCCGTGCAAAGCGTCACCTTGTTGTTCGCGAAAATGTCCGCATAACGTCGGATGGTCTCTTCGGGGATGTTCGTATACTCCACAATGGTGGGCATATCCCACTCTCCAAGCCGCTCGAGGAGCAGTGAGAAGGCGGTAGCGACCGCATGTCCCTGCACATTGAACGAGCCCTCGAGTTCGACCTCATCAGTCGTGCCAGCCGCCGAGATGTTGCCGTCAACGCCCATCACCATTACCGGATCGTCGAACATCATGATGCTGCCGTCTTCCATCGCCTGCATCTTGGCAGCCATAACGGCTGGGTCGAGATCGGACTGACGCAAGAAGTTACCGTCTTCGTCTTTCACTAGATACGGCGCAACCGAGAGCTTCATCAACGTCTCTTTATCGTGCATATCGTTCTCGATGATATGCTGCATCATACCGATGGCGAGAAGTCCGTCAGTACCAGGACGAACGGGCTGATACTCCTCGCATTTAGAAGCGAAGATGGTGTAGACAGGGTCGATGCACACGAATCTCGTACCCGCCTTGCGCGCCTGATTGATCCAGCGGAAGCGGCCCACGCCGGATTCCGTGGTATTGCCGCCCCACACGAAGCAATAATCCGCATTGCGGAGATCGCGCCAGTCGTTGCCGATGAAGTTGCAGTAACCGAGCGAGTCGCTCATGCCAGTCATACCGTTGTTGTCATAGGAGTTCGCAGCGGTTGTCGCTCCAATCAAGAAACGAAGGCGATCATAACCGACACCGGTATCGTTGCGAAGATTGCCAGATCCAGGGAAAAACAGAACACTGTCATCGCCATATTCCTCCTGGGTCTTTTTCCAGTTATCACAGATCTCGGCGATGGCCTCTTCCCAGGTGATGCGCTCGAATTCGCCGCTACCGCGCTCGCCCACGCGACGCATAGGGTACTTGATACGGTTCGGGTCATACAGACGTTGCAGATGGGAAAGCCCCTTGAGACAACACTGGTCCATGTCGGGGTCTTCGTAATGGGCCGAGGTTACGCGGAACGCTCTGCCGTCCTTGACGTCGACCTCAAGACAGCAATGGCCGGCGCAGTTACCCGTGCAGTTGCATACTTTCGTCTCGAACCCTTCATCGGAATTGCCATCAGCAAGAGCAGTGCCAGCGAGGCTTGCACCACCACCAACAGCGGCCAAGGCGCCTACGGCACCAGTAGCTTTCAGAAACCCTCGACGGGTGAGACCAGAATGCGTCTTCTCGCTTCCGGACATTTCTCCTCCTCTTGTAGGCGGGAACCTCCGTGGCAAGCCCTCCGGGAAGCTACTCCGTATCGCTTGCTGGAAGGTTCCCTCTCCCCCATCCCTCGTGAGCAAATCCGGTTGTTTTCGCCACAAAGTCGATGGGGCCTCCATACCTGTCTTTAGAATCGGCCGGATTCTGATGGGACCAGTTTGTCATACTCTGTCATAGGTTGTCAAGGCAAAATATAGGACAAACTATGACAAAGGTTGTCATCACTTTGAAACGCCTGTTCATAAGCTACTTCTCGCTACTGATTACTTAGCAGGAAATTGCACTATTTTGCAAAGTCAAGTCTTGAAATGGGAATATTTGTTTGTATTCTTGTAGATAAGCGGGGAGCTGGGGCTCTCTGCATACACCTTCCCTATCACCAATTCTAGATGCGGGAGGGAGGTGATGCAGATGAGCGTTTTCCTGGCCTTAGTTCAAACCTTTGTGGCGGCCGCCTCGTTAGGGGTGGCTCTACTGGCCCTGAAAAGGGTCGACCCACCGCCAGGCGATGGGTCGCGTCACAATAGCGAGGACTAGGCACCCTCGCTACCGGGACGTCCTTGCGGCGTCCCGGCCCCTCGGGGCCAAGTCTTCTAGGCAAGGCCTATTGTAGCATGCTTTCGCGCCGATTCGCCGGAAGTTCTTTTCTGCGTCATTCGCTAGCCCTGTTTCGCCGCCCTCGCCAGGGCTTCGGCAGCGTCGGGGTCGGTGAAGCCCTCGCTGAAGGCGCTGGGGATGACGAGCGTGCCGCCGGACTGCTTCACCGATTCGTAGGCCAGGTGCATGGTGCGCAGGCGCATGGCCTCGGGATCGTCAGCATAATTGGCGCTGGCATCCTTCAGCATGGCGGAGATATCGGCCTCGGCCTCGGCCAGAATCATGCGGGCGTTCTTCTCGCGGGTGGCCACGGCCTCGGCAGCCATAGATTGCTGCAGCTCGCGCGGCACCACGATGTCGCGCACTTCCACGTCCATGACATCGATGCCCCACTCCGAGAGCTTCTCGGTAAGCACGTCCTTCAACTCCGCGTCAAGTTGGTCGCGGCGCGCAGCCACCTCCGAGAGACTTGCACGACCGATGGCCTTGCGCAGGGTCGCCTGGGCCATCCACGACACAGCGCTCGCGTAGTCCTCCACCTCCATGGCGGCCTTCTTCGCAGAGAAGACCATCCAGAAGATGACCGCGTCCACATTCACGGGCACCAAATCGGCCGTGAGCGTTTCCTCGGCGCCGAAGTACGTGGCAATGACGCGCTGGTCGATGCGCAGGGTGTAAAACTCGATGATGGGCCAGGTGAACACGATGCCCGGTCCCGCCACGCGGTTGAACTTGCCGAGGCGCATGACCACGGCCTTTTCCCATTCCATGACCAGATGAACGGAGCTTGCCGCCAAAGCGCCGACGACTACCGCCGCCAGAAGCGCCGCCAGGCCTATCGCGCCTGAGACAACCTGAAACATCGCCAGCACGAGCGTCACCGCGAGAGCGAACACCACAAACGTGAAGACGATGGCCCCGTTGCGGGAGGTGCGCCTACGCCCCGTTTCCAACTGAACGTTCGGCTGAATCGTCCTCGGATCCCGGGAAGTGGACGATACGGCCGCGGCTTCCACCTGCTTCTTGCGCATAATCTGCTCCTTGCTCGCGCTCGCGCTTGGCCTTAGCCGCTACCAAAGCGGCAGTGAACTGCGCGTCTACATCCTCCAGCGACATGCCGAGCTCCTGGCAACGCTGCAGATACTCGGCGGTGATGATTTCGGCCGTGACAGCGGCGTCGACTCCCGGCTTATCGGACACGTCGGCCACAAAGGCACCCTGACGGCGTTTCGAGATGATATAACCGTCTTCCTCGAGGCTTTGGTAAACCTTGCTCACGGTGTTGTAGTTCACCTCCACCTCGGCGGCCAGTCCCCGCACCGTGGGCAGCTGGTCGCCCGGCAGGTAGAACCCCGAGGTGATGAGGTAGATGAAGCGGTTCTTCAGCTGCAGCCAGATGGGGATGGAGCTGGACTCGTCCAGCTCGAACAGGTCCCCGGCAGGAATGGTCTTGCCTAGTTTAACCACGTATTCACGTCCTCTCTTTCCAAAGCCGCTTGGGGCTCTTGCAGTTCCAAATCGCGATGCACGCCGGCATCGACGACAGCAGTGCGCAGACCCATGGCGCCGACGAGCACCAAGACGCCGGATAGGGCCAGGGCAATGGCCGGAAACGACCGCGCTCCCGTCTGCCAGCGATCGCGCACGAGGCAGACTGCCTCGACGATGAGTGGCACCGAAATCCCACAGGCCACGAAACCGACCCACCACGGCAGGGCGGCGCTGCCTTCCATGAGGCTTGCGCCCGACGCCTGCGCGCCCGGGTGGTCACCCCCCAGCACGAAAGCAAGGAAGAAGGCTCCCGCCACCGCCTCGAAGACGATAACCACCGCGTCGGCGCGGGCGGCCCGACTTGCCAGCAGCGCCACTGTTCTGTCGCTGCGGAAAAACAGAGCCGCGGCCAACATGAGGGCGCAGCCGCAAGAAGCGGCCGACAGCACGAACAGCACCGGCACCCAGACAGACGACCAGAGTCGCACGCCCGTCAGCGTTCGCAGGAGCAACCCTGCGTACGCGGCGACAACGATGGCGAGGGCGATAGCCACAACCTCCAGGGCCGCCACCACGCCGCGTCCGACAGCGGGCACGTACATCACACGCACGAGAGCAAGAGCCGTTGCCGTCCCCGCCAGCAGCGTCACGGCCCAGGCGCCCAGGTTCATGAGCGTGGTCGGCGGCGACAGGAACAGGGCGATCACGCGATCGAGCCGTCCGAGATCGAGAGCGAGACACGCTGCGCCTAGCACCATCGCACCGCCGGAGACAACGAAGACGAGGGCGATAAGACGCTCGGCCGGAGCCTTTTCCGCAACGTCGGGCTTGGCACCCTCACCGAAGGGGTCGCGCACGACGAACAAATCGGCGAGCGACGCCGCCGCCGTTCCGCCGGCGCCGACACCGGCCAGAAACAGATAGGCTATCACCAGCTCGCCGAACACCGCGCGCCCCCTTCGACTCGTTTCCCGAAGTATGACACAAAAGGTCTGCGTTGTATATGACAACGTGAGACAGAATGCTTAGTACGGCTGCTCCAGATCGCCGTGGGCGAGGGCGTCGACATCGAGGGGCGAGAACTTGCCGGCACGGTAGCGATCGAGTGCTACTTCGGCGATCATGCCGGCGTTATCGCCGCAGGAGGCGAGCGGGGGCATGACCAGGCGCACGCCCTCCTCGGCGCACATGGCCTCGTAGGCTTGGCGCAGCATGGGGTTGGCCGCCACACCGCCGCCGAGACAGAAGGTGGGGGCGCCGGTCTCTTGCAGGGCCGTGCGGGCCTTGGCAACCTGGACGTCCACCACAGCGGCCTCGAAGCTGGCGCAGATATCGGGCACGGCAAGCTCGCGGCCGGTCTCGCGCTCGCCGTTGATATAGGTGACCACGGCGGTTTTCAGACCCGAGAGCGAGAAGCGCAGGTCGCCCGAATGCATCATGGCACGGGGGAACGGGATGGCCCGAGGGTCGCCTTCCGCGGCGAACTTCGAGATGACCGGACCGCCAGGATAGCCGAGGCCCAAAGCCTTGGCTACCTTGTCGAAGGCCTCACCGACAGCGTCGTCGATGGTGGTGCCGAGCACGCGGTAACTTCCCCAGTCGGCCATGTAGACAAGCATGGTGTTGCCGCCAGAGACCAGCGACACCACAGCGGGCGGCTCGAAATCGGGCAAGCCGATCTTGTTGGCGTAGAGGTGGCCTTCCAGGTGATTCACGATGATGAGCGGCTTGTCGGCACCCCAGGCCGCACCCTTGGCGAAAGCGACGCCCACCACGAGCGCGCCCACGAGGCCCGGCGCATAGGTGACGGCCACCGCATCCAAATCGCGCCAGCGCAGACCATCCCGGCCGAGCGCGGCAGCAGCACGATCGAGGCAGTCGTCGCACACGCCGCAGATAGACTCGATGTGCTTGCGGCTGGCAATCTCGGGCACAACGCCGCCGAAACGAGCGTGGAAATCGACTTGGGAGGCGACGACATCGGACAGCAACGCACCCTCGCCGTCGATGACGGCCGCGGCCGTCTCGTCGCAGGAAGACTCGATGGCCAGAATGAGAGGGCGACGCGCATCGGAACCTTCGCCCGACGCCGCGCCCCCTTCGCATGGGACGACTTCAGTCGCTCTATCTCCCGACCCGTGGGCGGCACAAGCACCGTCCCTGCTGGATTCGGCTGCAACGAACTCTCCGTTGGGAACTGCCGCCAAGGTAATGGTGGGCAGCGGGCCTTCCATGATGACCGCATCTTCGCCATCGGAGTAGTAGCGCGGACGCCTACCCAGGCTTTTATAGCCCAAGGCCTCGTACAGCGCCTGGGCGCCAACGTTGGACGCCCGCACTTCCAGAGAGCTCGTACGAGCACCCAAGTTGCGAGCGTCGTCGGCCACGCGGGCGAGCAGCACGCGAGCGATGCCGTGACGGCGCCATGCGGGATCGGTGCCCACCTTGAGAATCTGCACATCGCCATCGACGACCCAGCCGCCGGCATAGCCTACCAGCGGCGCTTCGGCCGAAAGGGGCATCTTGGGGTCGGCGGCATAGGCGGCCCACCACACGCGATCGGCGCGGCCCAACTCGTCGACCACAAGCGCTTCATTCCAAGCATCCGAGCCCATGATCTGGGATTCCAGAGCCGCCACCTCAGCCACATGGCGCGCATCCAGCGGCTTGTAGGCGATGCCCTCGCCGTTAGCCCGGGCGTTGGCGATGGCCGTATCGTTCATGGTCACGTGCTTCGAGCCGCGCTTGCCCGCAAGAGCCGCATCGGCCTGGGCAAGGCGCACCCGCTCGTTCTCTTCCGCATCGGACAGACGCGTGTAAACCGGCAGCACGAAGGCCGGGTTGTGACGAACGGCATTGAGGGGATCGCACTCCCCTGCTTGCCAAGCCGCTTGGAAGGCGAGCAGCAGACCCGAGCCCGTCGGCGTCCAGAGCGCCTCGGGAAGGATTACGCCGGCGCCTTCGAAGAGCTCGGCATATTTGCGCAGAGCATCGCCGGCGATGAGAAGGTCGGGGCACGGCGGCTGGGAATCGTCGGCAGCTGAAAGGGCGGACTGAAGTCCGCCCCTATGGAGGGGGGCGCCAGTCGTGGCGATGTCATCACGCGGGGAATCAGAATCGCCCATCGCGCAGCCCAGCTCTTCGGCAAAGGCCTCGGCTTTGATGACGCGGTCGGAAGTTAGGCGGACGGCGCCGTCTTCGCCAAGGCGGTACTCGACGGGGTACACCTCACGGCGCATGGCATCGGCGAGCACGAGAAGGCGTCCGCGCTCTCCCGCATTCCACGCGCCCCAGGCCACGGCATCCAGCGACGATACGCCCACCAGGCCTACCTCGAGCGCGCTGGCGATGCCCTTGGCACAGGCCATGGCGATGCGCACGCCGGTAAACGACCCGGGGCCGCGACCGACGCACACGGAGGCTATATCCTCGCGGGCCGCCTTCGCCTCGCGGCACAGCTCGTCGATGCGCGGCAGTAACTGCGTGTTCGACGCCCGCCGCGCCTCCACCTCCACCGTTGCCACCGGCACAACTGTCTGCGACGGGCCGTCAAGCTCGCCCAAACCGATAGCGATAACCTCATTGGCCGTATCAAATGCAAGAACATATCGCTTCGCCACGTCATTACCCTTTTCGATCGAATCAGCGACTGACTATCATAGCGCAAGAAAATCGTCCATCTCTGGCGAAAAAGTTCGTTTTGAGGCGCATAGCCTTTCGATTTGGCCCCCGACGGCCGCGAAAAAGTACGCTTTGCGAGCCATTTGACCCTTATTTAGAGAAAATCTTTCGGACCCTGCGCCTCAAAACGAACTTTTTTGCCAAAACCTCCGTCGGTTTCTGCAACCGCGACTTAAGACGGCACCCCAAAGACAGCCGGGCCCTCGGACGACGCCCGACGACGTTCGAATCTTCAGAACGCCGCCTCGAGGCAGTCGGCTCAAGCTTCTTGGGCCGATTGCCCACCATCGCGCTGGACGAGGCCACAAGCGCCTTGGATTTCGAGCGCGGGGCGACAGCGCAGGAGGCTGCAGGAGGCGCTCGTTACAGCTTGCACTTTCCCAGGCGGGATTTGGAATCGTTGGCCCAGACACAGAGCAGCTGTCGGCTGCGCTTGCCGTAGGAGTGGGCGACAATGCGGCGCGTTCCCTCCGCATCGGCGGTGATGGTGATCTCGAGATAGTCGTAGGGCATGTCCTCGGGGAACTTTTCGGCCCATTCCACGAAGGCCACCCCGTCGCCGTAGCCGTCAATGGCGCTGTAGTAGTCGATGTCCTCCAACTGCCAGCGCTCGTCAAGGCGATACAAATCGTAATGGTAGAGCGGCAGGCGCCCATCGTGGTACTCAAGCAGAATGTTGAAGGTGGGGCTCGTTACCGCACCCCGCACGCCCAAAGCCGCGGCCAGCCCCTGCACGAACTGGGTCTTGCCAGCCCCCAAATCGCCGTTGAGCACGACGGTGTCGCCCGCGTGCAGATAGGGCGCGAGCGTCGCGGCCAGCTGTTTGGTAGCCTCGGGAGTCGTGGTGGTGCGCGCATATGTCAGTCCGTTTGCCATGCCCCCATCATAGACACGTCCGCGCCCCGTGCAAGACCTCTCACACCGAAGCCGCAAAACCCAACCGAATTACCCATACTTCTGACGAAACCGAAGGGACAGCCGGGAGAGAGGGCGGCGGGGTGTCCCGTGCTCAAGCAATGGCTCGCTCGGCGGAACAGGACATTTAGTCCTGTTCCGTTCGCTGCGCAACCTGCGCGCGGGACACCCCGCCGCCCTCTCTCCCTGAACCGGATCGACTAGTTGGCCTTCTTCGTTCCGTGGCAGGCGTACATCACCAGTCCTACGACCACGCCGCCGACGATGTTACCCAGCGTCACGGGGATAAGGTTCGCGAAGATGAAGTCGCCGAAGGTAAGCAGCGCGGTATTGATGCCCGCCGCATCGATCATGGCCGTGTAAGCGGGGTTCAGGTACGCGAAAATGCCCGCCGGAATGTAGTACATGTTGGCGACGCAATGCTCAAAGCCGCACAGCACGAAGCCCATAATGGGGAAGAAGATGGCCCACACCTTGCCCGCCGTATCCTGGGCCGTGTTCGCCATGTAGACGGCAATGCAGACGAGCAGGTTGCAGAAGATGGCCATCACGAAGGCGTTTACCCAGGGCAGCCCGCACTTGTTCGCCGCCACCTTCGCCGTGTACACCGCCAGCTCTCCCCCGCCGATGTTCAGCTGGCCGAAAAACGCCATGAGCGCCGCCAGGACCACCGCGCCCACCAGGTTGCCCAAAAACACGATGCCCCAGTTTCGCAGCAGCAGCTTCCACGTGATCTTGCCGGAGATGGCCGCCGTTATCATGAGGGCGTTGCCTGTGAACAGCTCGGTGCCCAGCAAAACGACCATCATCAGGCCGATGGGGAAGATGACGCCCGACACCAGGCGCACCATTCCGGCGTCGCCGAGGGCGTGGGCGGCCGTGGACGAGGCCACCGCTCCCAAGCCGATGAGCATGCCGGCGGCAATGGACAGCAGGAACATGCGCCAGATCGGCATGGTCGCCTTCGCGACGGAGGCCTTTGCGTAGTTATCGGTAATCTCGGTGGGGGTGAGAACGGCCATGGACGCTCCTTCAATTCAGGTTTCTGAGGCTATCTTTCCACAGGGCAGCGCCGGAAAAACGATTACTTCGCCCACGGCTTCTTTTGCTCGGTCGGTGCCCTCCTCGATGCAGGCGCCCCGCGTTGCCGAAAGCTCCGGCCATCACCCCGCCAGCACGCGCTCGGCTGCGGCCACCACATGGGCCATAGTTACCGACGTGGTGACCGAGCCGAGGCCGCCGGGCACCGGGGTGATGGCCCCGCCCTCCCCGAGCGCCTCGATGGCGGCATCGAAATTGACATCGCCGCACAGGGCGCCGTCTTCGAAGTTGATGCCCACGTCGAGCACCGTCTGTCCCGGCGAGAAGAATTCAGCCCCGTAGGCGCGGGCGCGGCCGGTGGCGCACACGACGATATCCGCCTCGCGAGTGTGGGCGGCGGCATCGGCGGTGCGGGAATGGGCCAGCGTGACCGTGGCATGGCGGGCGAGCAGCATGCACGCCACGGGTCGCCCGATAACCAGCGAGCGCCCAAGCACCACAGCGCGTTTGCCCTCGATGGGAATACCGTAGAAATCGAGTATTTCCAAACACGCCTGGGCCGTGGCCGGCGGAAAGCCCTCGCCGGTATCGGCGAAGACACCCGCGAGCGAAGCCGAAGAAATGCCGTCGATATCTTTCTCGGGCGCGAGTCGGTCGCACACGGCGCGCTCGTCCATGGAGGGCGGCAGCGGGCGGAACAAAAGGCAGCCGTGAAGAGCATCGTCGGCGTTCACCTCGTCGATGACTGCCTCCAGGTCGGCCTGGGCGGCATCGGCGGGAAGCGCGAAGGAACGCACAGCAATGCCCAGGCCCTCGGCCCGCTTCATCGCGGTGCGCTCGTAGGACATATCGTCGGGGCGCTCCCCTACCCGCACGATGGCGAGCGTCGGCGTGATGCCGGCGTCAGCCAAATGCTCGATGCGCGCAGCCAGGTCCTCGCGCAGGGCAGCGACCACTTCCTTGCCGGTCAGCAGCTTCACCATGTTAGCTCAACCTCTCCAGCACGTCGGCGTACACCTCATCGGCCATGGAATTACCCGCGGCGAGAAGGTCCTCCATCTGGCCGCGATAGAGAGACGCGCGCTCCTCGTCGGCCATGGAGCCAAGGTTAATGACAACATTCAGGCTCGCCGCCTGAAGGGCCCCTTTGGCAATCACCACCGCAGCGCCAGCATCGGAAAGCGCCAGTACCGAGCCATGACGCGCCATGAACACGCAGGATTCGATGACCTCGAGGCAGGTGACCATAATCTCGAGCGGCACTTCGCAGGCATCAACAAGCGCAGCCTGAAGCGCTTCGTTCTGAGCGCTCTTCTCCGCCTCAGTCCCCTTTGGCATGCCGTAGGCGGCGGCCAAAGGCTCGAAGGCGCGGGCATCCTCATCGATGAGCTCGAGCAGATGGTGACGCGTGCTCTCAAGCTCGATCAGCTCCGCCTGCACGCGCTCCTCCACCTCGGCGTACTTCTTCTTGCCAACCGTAAGGTTACCCACCATGGAAGCCAGCGCCGAAGCAAGCGCCCCCGCATAGGCCGAGGCCCCGCCTCCACCAGGCGTGGGCGCCTTAGAAGCCAGCTCCTCGATAAACTGTGTATCGATCACGAATTCCCCTTTTGTCGCTATTTCGCCGTTTAAGGCCATTCTGAAAGGAGCCATGCCGTAAGAGCCACGGCAAGGTTTCTCGCCTACAGACAGAAGTCCAACGGCTGCCAGCATCTCACAAAGCCTCGCAAACGGCAATCCTGCGCGTTCAGCCCCACGGCGGGCGGGAGGCACTCAATCGCCCAGACCGGCAGGTGCTTCTTCAACGAGGCTGATGAGTTCTTCCCTAGAATGAATCCCCAGCTTCGCGTAGATATGTTCAACATGAGTGTTCGCCGTGCTCTTCGATATAAACAATTCGTTGCGAATATACGGGAGTGAGCGCCCGCGCGCCAAGTAACTCAGAAGCTCTCGCTCTCGTTGCGAGAGGCCGCCCCTCTCGGCAACTCCATCGCACTTCCTCTCGAACAGGATGCGTTCCAGTTCGTTGGCGTCCTCGGGGAGCGACAGCCGCCGCTCCACACTCTTGATGATTCCCGGTTCCGCACTGTTTTGTCGTGAAGCGAACGGGGAGAGCGATCCTGCCAACGACCACATGACGCATCCCGAGAGCACCGCCGCCACGCAGAGGAACACCTCGGCCGGCGACACGCTACCCTCGGTGATAACATCTACCACACCGCCGGCTAAAAGCGCGCCGACCAGGATTCCGCCCTGGAGAAAGCCCCTGCCGAGACCAACGACGAGGACGGCCCTCCCCCTCCAAAAGCTCGCCCGCTCGCAAAAGAGAATGAGAGTGAAGGCATCGAGCCCCATTTGGGCTGCGAGAATGCCCATGCTACCGACAAACCGTGATGCTTGGCTCGATCCTACGAGGAAGAACAGCGAAAGAACGATGAGGGGCAGCAGCCAGCGAAACAGGGAATCTTGGTTTAGCCGATTGGCGAAGGTCACGCAATTGACCAGCAGTACCACAGTCACGACTGCGCCCGAGAGCAGCGACGCGGCGAACAGGCCGCTGTCGAGGGATACGACGCCCTCGGATATCAGAGACCACGTCAAGCTGACCGCGCAACCCGCCGCGACGATGCCCACACCCGCACGAAAGAGCTCCGAAGCCAATGCGCGGCCATCGCCAGAGCCTTCACCACGCATCTCCGTCTTTTCAGCGGGGGCTTCGGGCTTCGCCGCAGAGGTCAGCGAGCCATCGAATAACTTCGACTTTAATCCCCTATCAGAGCGATCAGCGTCCACATCTTCGAGCGCTCTTTCATCTTGGCACAGCAAAAAGCAGGCAGCTGAGCCCAAGGGCAGCGCGACAAGCAGGCCTATCTTCACGGCCCAGGATGATGCGAGCGCCAAACCATAGAAGACTGTCATAAGGGCGAGAGAGCAGATGACTTGGCTCTCGATTACCGCTGCATCCTGACGGGCATAATGGACTCCCCAACACAGCGTTCCCACGGCCATGCCTAAGCCGGAGAGAACACCCGCGGCAATCTGGACCGCATGAGCTTGTGGTGTTGTGCCCCCGTACCAAAACGCCATGACCGCCGTACTGATGACGATGAGCGCTGCAGCAGCCGGCACAGCGGGCCACATCAGTGTCTTCACGTTCGGGCGCCAGAAGATTCCAAGACCCACCAAGCCTAGCGTCGTCGTCGCCATATTAGCAATCCAGTAGTCGCGAAACGACTGCATATCCGCAGGAGCGAACACATCCGTGAACGTCGAAATCGTGCCCCACGCCACGAGCAGCCCCCATCCCAACGCCCGCAATTGTGGCAGCCTCCGAAGGGTGCTAATGATGAGCTCGGTCTTTCGCGCGCCGCGCGGATCCAGCGCTTCGCTTGTCGTGCCTGACATACTCGTTTCCCTCCCAACATGTTTCAACTTAGTGTAGTAAAACCCCTGGTAGAACTCATCGGTAACAATACCCGATATCGAAAAAACCCTTAAATGGGAACCATCGCCCGATGTGAGTCCGCCGCCTGTCGCGCCATAGTGTCACTGTCCGCTCCGCGGGCAAGCACATCCATGAGAAGGAGGACATCATGAACACTCTGAGCAGACGCGATTTCATCACCGGAGGAGCAGCAGCGGGAGCTTTGGCGGCCCTTTCCGTGACCGCCGGCTGCGCCCCTAAGGCATCGTCGTCCGCTGACGCGGAAGACGCCGCATCCCTCGCGCAAACCGGCGGGTATTCTTGGGAGAACGCTCCCGAGCCCATTGCCGCCGACGCCATCAGCGAGACGCGCGAGGCCGATGTGATCATCATAGGCGCCGGTCCCTCGGGTTTCTGCGCGGCAGCCAGCGCGGCGGAAAACGGTCTTTCCGTCATCATGATCGAAAAGGACGCTGGCTTCAACGCCAACGGTGGCGCATTCTTCGCCGTCAATTCGACGTACCAGAAATCCATCGGCTACGAAGTTGACGCGGAAGCCATCTGCCACCAATACCTGGAGGCGATGGGCAAGAAAGTCAGCCAGAAGAACGTCTGGAGGTTCTTCGATCGTTCGGGCGAGATGGCAGACTGGTTCTGCGACATCATGGCGGGCTACGGCATGGAGCCCGTCATGCAGGGTATAGGATACGAAGGAGACCCGAACAACGAGGCCATGCCTGGCACGCTGGTGCTCCGCGGCGGCGAGAACACCCCGACCGACGTCACCGACTTCGATCCCTACACGTGCGACCTCGGACTCGGGTACGTTCCCATGGTCGACTACCTCAACGCCATGACTGATTACATCACGGGCCTCGGCGTTCAGGTTGACTACGAGACCGCCTCGGAGCGCATCCTGCGTGAGGACGAGGGCCGCGTGACGGGCATCGTCGCCTCCCAGGGGGATGCCTACATCCAGTACAACGCGGCAAAAGGCGTGGTCATCGCGTCGGGTGATTACGGCGCCAACGAAGAGATGCTTGAGTACTTCTGCCCGCAGGCGGCCCGCTTCGGCAGTGACCTCATGATTTCGACCATGAACACCGGCGATTTGCACCGTCAAGCCATGTGGGTGGGCGCGGCCATGCAGAAATGGCCCGACCACGCGCCGTCCGGATTCTGCGGGGACGCTCATCCCGTGTGGAACCTCAACGTGAACAAGAAGTGCGAGCGTTTTACGAACGAGTACACCTCCACTTCGAGCCTCAGCTGGGCTATCATGCAGCAGGAAGAGGGCAAGACCTACAGCCTTTTCAACGAGAAGTACGCCAGCCAACTCCCCTACGTCCCCGGCTACATCGGCGCGGACGTCCCCACCCCCAGCCAGATGATCGGCGCCTGGGACGAACTCGTAGAAGCGGGCGCATACTTCAAGGAAGATACCCTGGAAGCCCTCGCGGCCGACCTTGAACTGGATCCCACTGCCTTGAAGAAGACCGTGGACGACTATAATGCCATGTGCGCCGCCGGTAAGGACACCGACTTCCACAAGCCCGCGCAGTTCCTCTTCGCTCTTGACGAACCGCCTTACTACGGCTTCAAGAACGGCGTCTGCATGCTCACCGTGCACGGCGGTCTCCATGTTGATGAGGACTCCCGCGTCCTCACCGAAAACGACGAAGTCATTGAAGGCCTGTTCGCTGTGGGTCTCGCAGCCGGTGATTTCTGGGCCAATAGCTACACCACTCGCTTTGCAGGCATCAGCCACGGCCACAACATGACAGGCGGCTACTTGGTCGGCCGTTATCTGGCGGGCAAGGAATAGCAAGTCTTTCCCTGCGTCGCCGTAGACCCCTCCCTCCCTCCCTCCCTCCCTCGGCGACGCGCACTTAAAACGACCCGCGACCTTTCTGGTCGCGGGTCGTCCGCCGTTACGGTTCTCCCCGCCGCTCCTACATGTCTATTGAATCTCGTAAAGAAACATCCTATAATGCAAGAGCACTGGCAAAGCCCGTAGGTTGCTAGCCTGAGTACGGGCAGCGCGGTGCTAGTGATTAAGCCCGGTTGCCGCCGGGCTTTTTATTGTTCTCCCGCTCCATCCGATTGCTTATACTTCCATCGCTCGTACCGATCGAACCCCATAAGCACTAGGGCCAACCAGTTGAGCAGTGCTGTTACTACGAGAATGAGAGCTTCTTTCAGCATAAGGCGTCACTCCTCTCAAGAGAAGCGCCGCCCGCATCGGACTTTGCCAGCGCCGGACATTCTAACATGAGAGCAGCCTCTAATCATTAAATTAGAGGCTGCTCTTGATTTCTTCTTATACTAGAACAAGCCCGTGATGGTGCCGTCTTCCAGCACGTCGATCTTGTGGGCCGCCGGCGCCTTGCCGAGGCCCGGCATGGTCATGATGGAGCCCGTCAGCGCCACGATGAAGCCCGCGCCCGCCGACACCTTCACCTGGCGCACCGTGATGGTGAAGTCGCGCGGGGCGCCGAGCTTGGCGGCATCGTCCGAGAAGGAGTACTGGGTCTTGGCCATGCACACGGGCATGTCGCCGAAGCCGAGCGCTTCCAGCTGCGCGATCTCCTTACTTGCGGCCGGCTCGAACACCACGCCGTCGGCACGATAGACGCGCTGGGCGATGGCCTCGATCTTCTCGGCGATGGACAGGTCGCCCTCGTAGGAGAAGGTGAAGGTGTCGGCCGAGCGACCGGCCGCGTCTCCGTTCTCGCAGAGGGCCACCACCTCGTCAGCAAGCGCCAGACCGCCCTCGCCGCCGCGTGCCCATACCTCGGACAGGGCCACGTTCACGCCCAGTTCGCGGCACTTGGCTTCCACCAAGTCGAGCTCAGCTTTAGTGTCGGTCGGGAAGGCGTTGATGGCCACCACGCAGGGCAGGTTGTACACGTTGGTGATGTTCTCCACGTGCTGCAGCAGGTTCGGCAGGCCCGCCTCCAAAGCCTCCAGGTTCTCCTCATTCAGGTCGGCTTTGGCCACGCCGCCGTGGTTCTTCAGCGCGCGCACCGTGGCGACGACCACCACCGCATCGGGCGCAAGGTCGGCCAGACGGCACTTGATGTCGAGGAACTTCTCCGCGCCCAGGTCGGCGCCGAAGCCGGCCTCGGTCACGCAGTAGTCGCCGAGCGCCATGGCCATGCGGGTGGCCATGATGGAGTTGCAGCCGTGGGCGATGTTGGCGAAGGGCCCGCCGTGCACGAAGGCCGGGGTGCCCTCGAGCGTCTGCACGAGATTCGGCTTCAGGGCGTCCTTCAGAAGCGCGGCCATGGCGCCCTCGGCCTTCAGGTCGTGGGCCGTGACCGGTTTGTCGTCGTAGGTGTAGCCCACCACGATGCGGCCGAGACGCTCCTTCAGGTCGGTGATGGAGGTGGCCAGACAGAAGATGGCCATGACCTCGCTGGCCACGGTGATGTCGAAGCCGTCCTCGCGCGGGACGCCGTGGGCCTTGCCGCCCAAGCCGTCCACGATGTGGCGCAGCTGGCGGTCGTTCATATCTACCACGCGCTTCCAGGTGATCTTGCGCACGTCTATGTTCAGCTCGTTGCCGTTCTGGATGTGCGCGTCCAGCAGCGCCGCGAGCAGGTTGTTCGCCGCGCCGATAGCGTGGAAATCGCCGGTGAAGTGCAGGTTGATGTCCTCCATGGGGATGACCTGGGCGTACCCGCCGCCGGCGGCGCCGCCCTTGATGCCGAACACGGGGCCGAGCGACGGCTCGCGCAGGGCCACGACCACGTTCTTCCCGCGCTTGGCGAGCGCGTCGGCCAGGCCCACCGTGGTGGTGGTCTTGCCCTCGCCGGCCGGCGTGGGGTTGATGGCCGTCACCAGGATGAGCTTGCCCGGGGCGTGCTCCTCCTCGCGCAGCAGGTTGTAATCCACCTTGGCCTTGTGGTTTCCGTAGAGTTCCAGGTACTTCTCGTCGACGCCGGCAATCTCGGCGATCTCGCCAATGGGTTTCGGTTCGGTCGCCTGGGCAATTTCAATGTCGGTCAACACGTCGGGCCCTTCTTTCTCTTGTCGCGGCGCCGGGTGCCCGGCGGCCAGGTTCTGGGGACTGCCCCATTCTATCGAACGGATGCGCCTTTGCGAGGCGACATTGGCTATCGGGCCGCCTGCTCGGCAATTAAACGCAAACCCTCCAAGGTCAGCTCGTCGTTCACCTCGTCAATGGTCGTGGAATTCTGGGCCACCACCGAGGCAAGGCCGCCCGTGGCGACGACCTTGGCCTTGTACCCGAGCTGATCGAAGATGCGGCGCACGAGCCCGTCCACTCGGTCGGCCTCCCCCAACATGATGCCCGCCTGGATGGCCTCCATGGTGGAGCGGCCCACCACCGCCGGCGGGTTCACCAGATCGATGGCCGGCAGCTGGGCGCCGTGGGAGAACAGCGCGTTGGCCGAGGTATGCAAGCCCGGCGCGATAACGCCTCCGCAAAAAACGCCCTCGGCATTGATGACCTCGATATTTGTAGCCGTTCCGAAATCGACCACCACTACCGGAGCTCCGTAGATGGTGCGTGCCGCCACGGCATCGGCGATGCGATCGGCACCGATCTCGTAGGGGTTCGGATAATCGGTGTCGAACAGGTCGCCCGCCGTCTCGGCCGAGCACAAAATGGGAGTCGAGCCCGTGGCATCTTCGATGGCCTGGGACCAGGCGAGACGCAACTGGGGCACCACCGAGGCCAGCGCCGACGCGTTCACCTTTTCAAAAGAAAGCCCCTCCAAGGCGAACAGTGTGGAAAGCGTGATGCGCAACTCATCGGCGGCGGCGTTTCGCTCCGTTGCGATACGCCACATAGAACCCAGCGTTTCCCCAGCGTAGACGCCAATTACGGTATGAGTATTCCCTATGTCAATAGCAAGTAACATAATTATGACAATCTTCCTCAATTTTCCAGTACAATAGGCTTGTTTGCGTATAGTTAACGCGTAAGAGATTATAGCAAGGTCTCAACGATATGCCCCCGATGGGCAGTCGTCGAAATGACGAGAGAAAGGCAAGACCATGATTGAGACACCGAGCCGCATCCTTGTCGTTGATGACGAGCCTTCAATTACCGAATTCGTAAGTTACGCGTTGAAGAAGGAGGGCTACGAAGCCGACGTCGTCGACAACGGCGAGGACGCCTTCGCGCTCGCCAGCGCAAACAACTACGACCTGTTCATTCTGGACATCATGCTGCCGGGTATGGACGGCTACGAGCTGTGCCGCCGCCTGCGCTCGAAGACCACCGCGCCCGTGCTGTTCCTTTCGGCCCGCGACACCGAGCTCGACAAGGTGGTGGGCCTGGAAATCGGCGGCGACGATTACCTCGCGAAGCCCTTTGGCGTGCGCGAGCTCATCGCCCGCGTCCGCGCGCTGCTGCGCCGCGGCCAGGGCGGCGAGTTCCCCGGCGCCTCCAACTCCATCACCGCCTCCGGCATCACGCTGGACGAAGACGCCCACACCGCCGCCGGCGACCACGGCGAGATCGATTTGACGCCCCGCGAGTTCGAGCTTCTGGCCAGCCTCATGAAGAGCGCCGGCAAGGTCGTCTCCCGCGAGGATTTGCTCCGCGACGCCTGGGGCTGGGAGTACCTCACCGAGACCAAGACGGTGGACACCCACATCAAGCGCCTGCGCGACAAGATCCACGCCGCCGGCTACGACCCGGCCCTTGTGGAAACCGTCCGCGGCTACGGCTATCGCTTCAAGGCGTAAGCAGCCGGCAGCGCTCCCCGTATCGATTCGCTCGCATGAGAAGCTCTCCTATCGGAGGGCTTCTCTTTTTGGCTACCCATACCGCTCTCCCCTGTGGCTTTAAAATCGTTTTTGTCAAATATCGCCGAAATGGACTTTAGGATAAACGTTCATCGTTATATTGAAGACAAATACGGGCGATATGGACAGCGAAACTTGTCCATATCGCCCGTATTTGTCCTGAAAGTGCCGCGCCGACCATCTGCTCAGCCGCAGACGCTTGGCCTTTTCCCCTTCGCCTCAAGCATCCAGCCATCCGCTCGGCCAGTGGCAAGCACCTGGCTACCTCACTGCTTCAGAGACGGCGCGAGCACAGATGACGGCAGCTACGATTTTGCAGAAATCGAGAACCACGAAAGGAGCCACTGCGGCAAGAAACGCTGTGGCGAAATCCACATGGCCCACAACCATGAACTGGACGCAGCCGCAGAGGTCGGCAATGACCGTGAAAATGACGCCCGCGACAATTTCCAACCCGAAGCTACGGAAGAAGCCGGCTGCACGCTGGACCTTCGACAAAGCAGTCTTCTCGGCGCGCGTCCGCCCCACCGCTTTCCTACTGCTCGCAATGCCCAGCCCATCGCGCACGAGGCACAAGAACAGCGATGCCACGGGAACGCCGATGAGATACCCCCACAAAAAGCCGCCCGTAGGTCCGGCCAGAACGCCGATACCGCCGCGCATGCCCGAAAACACCGGCACGCCCACAGCGCCCAACAGCAGGTACCCCGCGATGGCGACCATGGCATCTTTGGGCTTCAGCACCACAATGGCGAAGGTGATAGCGAACATCTGCAGGGTGAAGGGAATGGGGCCCAAAGGCACCACCACCCAAGCCGACACGGCCATGATGGCGATGGCAAGGCCCACAAAGGCCACCGAGCGAGCGCGCTGCGATGTCGCGCTGCGAGTTTTCACTGATTCCATAGAGGGCTCCTTTCTCGAGAAGCCCATGGTAGCCGCGAGGCTGAACCCCGCAGGAGGCGCACTGCGCAGCTAACGGCCGGAGGAACGCGGATGCGAGCGTTTTGTGCATATGCATAACACTCTAAGCAAAGGCGCACAAATCCAGCGCGATGGCCGACGATGGCGATGCGCCGCACGCCGCCTTGCCGCCCATCCGGCGACGCCGCGCTACTTTTTGTCGTATAGCGCCGCGAGCTTGCGCAGGCGCACCATCTCCCAGGCCACGAAGATAGCTGTCGTGAAGATGGACAAGAAGTCTGCCACCGGAGCCGCGAAATACAGAGCGTCAAGTCCCGTGAACTGCGAGAACATGTCCGGAAGGATCACGGGCATGAGATACAGAAGCGGCACGAGGAACAGAATTTGGCGCGTCAGCGTGAGAAACACCGATTTGGCCGGCTGGCCCGTGGCCTGGAAGTAGTTCGAGCTGACAATCTGGAAGCCCACGAAGGGAAGCATCAGGAACTGCACGCGAATGGCAAAGGCCGTGAAATCCACCAGACCATCATGGGAGATACCGAAGGCATGGGCGATGGGCACGGCGAAGATCTCCACGATAGCGAACATGAGCACCGAAATGGAAGACGCGGCACCGATGCCGTACCATAGCGTCTTGCGCACGCGGTCGACGTTGTGGGCGCCGTAGTTGAATCCCAGCAGCGGCTGCAAGGCGATGGCAATGCCAATGAGCGGCATAACGGAGAACTGGCCGATGCGCTGCACCACGCCGATGGCAGCCAGAGCGTCGTCGGCGCCGATGGGCGTGAGCGCGCCGTACTTCACCAGCTGAAAGTTGATGACGAAGTTCACGATGGCCATGCCCGCCTGCACGCAAAAGCTCGGCAGGCCGAAGGCCAGAATGGTGCGATCCATGGCAAGGTTGAAGCGCATAGCCGAGAAGCGCAGGCGCATAGGGACGTCTTTGCGCAGGCAGAAGTACTGTAGCACCGCCGCACACGAGCAGGCCCAACCGAGCACGGTGGCAAGGGCGCTGCCCAAAACGCCCCAGCCGAAAACGAGCACGAACAGCGCGTTGAAGGCCACCGAGCCCACCAGGCCGATGACCATGGTGCCCAGGGCGCGATTGGGGGCGCCGCAGGTGCGGATGAAGTTGTTCACACCAAGGCCGATGCACTGCAGGATGAACCCGGCGCAGAGAATCTGGATGAACACCTGGGCGTAGGGACGCACCTCGGGCGTGGCGCTGGCCATGTCGAGCACCGCCGCCACCAGCGTCGGGTTCCACCCGATAATGAGCACGATGACCGATGCGATAAGGCTGAGCGAGACCACGTTGCCCAGGGCACGCTCGGCGTCTTCCCGCTTTCCCTCGCCCAACCGCAAGGCCGCCAAGGCATTGCCACCGTTGCCGATGAGCATGGAGATGGCCATGAACACGATCATGATAGGGTTGGCCACCGTCATGGCCGAAAGGCCGATCTCGCCTACCGCGTGCCCCAGAAACACCGAATCGATGATGGCGTAGGAGCCGTTGATGAGCATGCCCACCACCGACGGAATGGCAAACTCCGTGATGAGTCGGGGAATGGAGGCGGTGCCCATGCGCAGCACCTTGTCGTCGCCAGCAGATGTGGGCTTCAGCTTCTCGCCGCGCAAATCCAGCGGCTGGGGGCTTTCGGGCTTCTCGGGAAGATTCTTCTCGTATTCGGTCATGCTATCGCGCCTTTCTTCATAATCGGCGCTATTGTAGACCTCTACGGCATCACCATAACGTGGGCCTCGCCTGAAGCCACGGGGACGGTACCATCGGCGGTGCGGACGAGGAGGCGACCGCGCTCATCGACGCCGGTCACCGTGCCCTCTACCGTGGTCGCGCCGACGGCATCCTCGACGCGCACTAGGCGGCCGGGCAGGAAGGAGGCGGCCTCGAAGCTGCCGAGGGAGGGCGTGAAGCCCAGCTCGCGCCAGCGGCCGTAGCTCACGAGCATGCGGGCGATGACCTCGCGCTGAATATCGGTGATGACCCCCTCGCGGCGGGCGGCCTGCTCGCGCTCGGGCAGGGCGGCCGCGGCCTCGGCCACGGTCATGGGCGTCCCGGGCTGCGATTCGGGAGCCAGCATGAGCTCGGCCATGTACGCGGGCACGTTGCGCCCCTGGACCGGCACATCAACATCGGGGCGAAACACGTTGATGCCGATGCCCACGCACACACCGCCCCCGCAGGCCTCCAGCGAGATGCCGCAGAGCTTGCGGTACTCGTCGGCGCGCTCGCAATCGGCGGGCAGATACACCACATCGTTGGGCCACTTCACCTGGATGCCGTCCTCGAACGGGGGTGCGGCCAGGGCGGCTAAGGCCCGCTGGACCGAAAGGCCCACGACCAGGCTGAGCGTCGCCAGACCACTGCCGGCCACATCGGGACGCAGCAGCACCGACATGTACAGACCGCCCGCGGGGCTATCCCACTCACGCCCCTGACGGCCGTAGCCGCTGTTCTGGCGCCGAGCGCGCACGATCAGGCCCTCGGCCTTGCCTTCGCGCAGGGCGTTCTTCACGACCTCGTTGGTGGATGCCACCTCATCGAGCACGGTCAATTTCATGGCTAGATCCTCCTTGCCTTGCCAACGCGGTCGTCTTCGGGGATGCGCCCCACCGGCGTGCCGTCGGCCAACTCCCAGCCAGGGAGAATCTCGAGCAGCGGCTTCACGACGAAATCGCGCTCGGTCACCAGCGGGTGCGGCAGCGTGAGTTCGTCGTCGGAAGCGACGTACATCTGATAGTCAAGAATATCGATATCGAGGGTGCGCGGGCCGTTCTCGACGGTGCGCACGCGGCCCAGGGAGTTCTCGATGCCGTGCAGGTAGCCGAGCAGCTCTTTGGGCGGCAGCCCCGTGCGCAGCAGCACCACCGCGTTCACAAAGGCATCCTGGTCCTCATAGTAGGCCGGCTCGCTTTCGTAGAACGACGACATGTCCATAATCTGGGTATCGGGAAGGCTGCACAACTGACCCACGGCAAGGTTCAGCTGGGCAATCTTCGCCTCGGTCTCTTCGCCGGGTTCGGCCACAAGAGCCACATTCGACCCCAGGCCCAAAAGCACGGCGGGACGCAGGTCCTTCAGCGCGGCCACGGTCAGCTCCACGTTGTGGGTGCGCACCACCGATGCGCCCAGCTCGCAGGCGAGCAGCGCTTCGGCCGCGGAGGCCACATCGCGCTCGCGGGGCTCTTCCACATGGTAGGCATAGCCCACGTAGCTCTTGCGGGAGGCAGCTACCATAACCGGATAGCCCAGATGCACGATTTCGTGCAGATTGCGCATGAGCTCGATGGTCTGCTTGGGGGTCTTGCCGAAACCGGGACCCGGGTCGACGCAGATGCGCGAGCGATCTATGCCGGCCGCCTCGAGGGACGCCGCCGCGTCGCGCAGATAGTCGCGCACCTCGGTCACCACATCATCGTAGACGGGATTGTCCTGCATCGTGGCCGGCTCGCCGGCCATGTGCATGACCACGCATCCGCAGCCCGTACGGCGCACAGCCTCAACCATAGCCGGGTCGCGGAAGCCGGACACGTCGTTGATGATGGAGGCGCCGGCATGCAGGGCGCGGACAGCCACCTCGGCGTGTCGCGTGTCCACCGACACGCAGACGTCGGCCTCGACAAGGGCCGCCACCACGCCGCCAATGCGATCCCACTCGTCTTCGGGGCGTACCGGCTCGGCACCGGGACGGGTGGATTCTCCGCCCACGTCGATGATGGAGGCGCCGGCGCGCACCAGAGCCATGGCGTGGTCAAAGGCCGCTTTGTGGTCGAGGTACGCTCCCCCGTCGGAAAACGAATCCGGGGTCACGTTCAGCACGCCCATGATGATGGGCGTGGCCGTGTCGAAATCGTATTGTCCGCAATGCCAAATCATGAAAAGCTCGCGCCTCGTCTCGCTTGATGCTTCCTCCCGTAAAGACTTAAGCGCTAAGTGTAACGGCAGGAATGGCCCGTGTACAATGATTTTAGGTGAATGCACCGCATAATCTCTTAGAGTGCGGTTCAACCGACCGCTCATGGCAGCAAAAAGGGCACCCGCAGGTGCCCTTGTTTTTGATGACTGTCGCGGCCCTTACTTCTTATTAGGGTCGGGAGCGTCGGCAGAAGCGTCCATGTCGTCCTCGCGGTCGAGCTCGGCGTTCACCTCGGCCTGAGTGGGCATGTCCGCACGGTCGGCGTGCTCGGCGGGCTGGCGGTAGGGAGCGTTCGGATCCTGGTCGCCCGGCTCCACCGGGGCCTCGCGCCAATTCGGGTCGGCCAGCGTCTCGCCACCGTCGGTGCCGCCCTGCGCGCCGCCCTCGCCCTTGGCGGCGAGCAGCTCGGCGTCCTTCGCGCGGGCCGCGGCCTCCTCGGCCTCCTTGGCGGCGATGATGTCGTCCTCGCGGGCCAGGTACTCGTCCCATTTGTTGTCGAGCAGCGCCTCGCAGGCCTCGCCTTCCACCGTCTCGCGCTCCAGCAACACGCTGGCCATGAGGTTCATCTGGTCGGCGTGCTCCGAGAGAATCTTGTGGGCCCGGTCATGGGCCTCCTTCATGATTTTCGCCACCTCTTCGTCGATGCGACGCGCCGTTTCCTCGGAATAGTCCTGGGTGTTGCCGTAGTCGCGGCCCAGAAACACCTCGTGGTTAGGCTGGCCGAACACCTGGGTGCCAAGCGGGCTCATACCGTACTGGGTCACGATGGCGCGGGCCATCTTGGACGCGCGCTCAAGGTCGTTGGAGGCGCCCGTCGTCACATCGTCGCAGAAGATTTCCTCGGCCACACGGCCCCCCATGAAGACCGCAAGCTCGTCTTTCATCTCCGAAAGCGAGTTCAGTACCTTGTCCTCGTCGGGGATGGAAAGCGTGTAGCCCAAGGCGCGACCGCGGGAGATGATAGAAATCTTGTGCACCGGGTCGGCATGGTCGAGCAGATGGCCCACGAGGGCATGGCCGCTCTCGTGGTAGGCGATGATGTGCTTGGTTTTCTCGTTCATCACGCGGCCCTTGCGCTCCGGACCGGCAATGACGCGCTCCATAGATTCACTTACCTCGCGCATGGTGATGATCTTCTTGCCGCGGCGGGCGGTGAGCAGGGCCGACTCGTTCATGAGGTTGGCCAAATCGGCACCGGTGAAGCCCGGGGTGATCTTCGCGATCCTGGAGAGGTCGACATCCGATCCGATGGGCTTGTCCTTGGAGTGCACGGTGAGGATCTTCTCACGGCCCTTCACGTCGGGGGTGTCCACCACGATCTGGCGGTCGAAGCGGCCGGGGCGCAGAAGCGCCGGGTCCAGCACGTCGGCGCGGTTCGTGGCCGCGATGAGCACCACCGAGTCGTTGGACTCGAAGCCGTCCATCTCCACGAGCAGCTGGTTCAAGGTCTGCTCGCGCTCGTCGTGACCGCCGCCCAGGCCCGTGCCGCGCTGGCGGCCCACCGCGTCGATCTCGTCGATGAAGATGATGGCAGGGGCAGCGTCTTTGGCCTGCTGGAACAAATCGCGCACACGGCTTGCGCCCACGCCCACGAACATCTCCACGAAGTCCGAGCCGGAAATGCTGAAGAAGGGCACGCCCGCCTCGCCGGCCACGGCTCGGGCCAAAAGCGTCTTGCCGGTGCCCGGAGGGCCCACGAGCAAGCAACCGCGCGGAATCTTCGCGCCCATGGACTGGTACTTCGCGGGGTTCGCCAGGAAGTCCTTGATTTCCTGCATCTCCTCCACGGCCTCATCCACGCCGGCCACGTCGGAGAACTTCACGTCGGGGCGCTCCTCGGCGGCCTTCTTCGTCTTGGCCTTGCCGAAGTTCATCTGGGAGTTGTTGGCCTGCTGCATCTTGAAGAAGAAGAAGAACAGAAGGCCGCCGATGATGAGGATGGGCAGAAGCGTGGCGATGATTTCGAGGAAGGGGCTCGGCAGCGTGACCTGGTAGGACACATCGGGGTGCGCCGCCAGAAGCTCGCCGAGCGAGTCGCTTCCCACATAGGTGGAGGTGTAGTTGTGCTCCTTGCCGAGGGTGGCCGGATCCAGAGTAGTAGTGGCGACGCCCGAAAGCGCCTTGCCGTCCTCGCCGCGCTCGGTAGCCATGAGCGCGTTCAGCGAGTCGAAGGCCCCGTTGAAAGCGTCGGCCGCATCGGCGCCGGCCGTGGCCGCCGGGAAGTAGCTGCCCGACACCATATAATCGCCAGCGGAATAGGTGACCGACTTCACGCGGCCCTGCTCCACCGCCTGGGTGAACTCGGAGGTGATGAGCTGGTCGGTGACCGTGCCGCCCATGGCGCCGGTGCGCAAAAACTGGCTGCCCACGAAAAACGCCACAGCCAAAAGGATAATCACCATGGCCATGGTGGTGCGCTGGGTGGTATTGGGCGGGGTCGGTTTCTTGGAGTTATTGTCTGCCATGTCTGTCTGCCTTTACTGGTAAATCTCTGGCTTGAGAACGCCAATGTAGGGGAGGTTGCGGTAGTGCTCGGCATAATCGAGCCCGTAGCCGACGATGAACTCGTCGGGGCATTCGAAACCCACGTAGCGGCAATCGATGTCCGCCTGAACGGCGGTGTTCTTGCGCAGAAGCGCGGCCACTGTAATTGACGCGGGCTTGCGCGAGAGCAGGTTCTCCATGAGGTAACGCAGCGTGAGCCCCGAGTCGATGATGTCTTCGGCGATGATGACGTGGCGCCCCTGGATGTCGGTAGACAAATCCTTCAGAATGCGCACCACGCCCGAGCTCTTCGTCTCGTTGCCATAGGAGGACACGGCCATGAAATCCACCTCGAGCGGCAGGTCGATCTGCCGGATGAGATCACAGGCGAACACCGCGCCGCCGCGCAAGATGGAGACAACGACGATGCCCGTCTCGCCTGCCGCCTCGGCGTAGTCCGCCGTGATGTTCGCGCCTATCTCACGGACGCGATTAGCCAGGTCCTGCTCGGAAAAGAGTATCTCTGATACGTCTTTGTGCACGTAAACCACTTTCTCCTTGCCCGCAGCCGCCCGAACGCACAGGTGCTGCGGAGCGCTTTAATCGCAGTCCAGTTTACCAAAGACCTTTTGACGAACGACCGCGAGACAGCAACGCCACAAATTATGTGCGCCAATTGTCATCAAGTCGGTTATTTCGAACGAAATGAATTTGATCACTCACTCCAACAGGTCCTCCACCGAGCAGAAGAGCGCCCGCGCTAAAGCGACGACGGTCTCGGCGGCGGCCTTGTTCAAATCTTTACGTCGCTGCTCGTACTGCTGGATGCTGCGCACGGGCACACCTGACTCAATTGCAAGTTGGGCCTGGCTCAGTCGGGCTGCCATACGGCGCATGCGAAGCGGCGTACGGAAAAAACGCGCCCGCCGCTCATTCAGAGCAGCATCAAACTGACGGATATCCATCTCATGAAACGCATCGTACATCTCCCGCACCTCGTTAATGGGTGCCATACGATTTATCGTTTCGAAGCTCATTGACGTTTTCCATTGATAGCGCGCCAAAGCCCATCCACACCAGTATTCAGGACTTCTGTCGTACCGGTACCTCACGGCATTTCTCGAAACCTCGCCCGGCCTGACTTCGTCGAGAACTCGAAACGCCAGTTCGGCACCTGAACAGCCGGTGATAAGACCATAGTCTCCCGCCCCAAACCGTCCGGCAAGTCCCGATACGAGAAAGAGCCCATAGAACTCGCTTAACTCGTAATTCAAGCCATCGACGGCAACATCGAGCATACGGCCGAGATTCGCCCTCGCGGGCTGCAAGTACACCTCATCGTAGGCGCTCATCTTCGGCCCCCATCCCTTCATCCAAGATTGTCGCAATGAAGAGCTCCCCTGGCTTTCGCCGATTACGCTCAACGTCGAGATACTCCCTGCGCGCCGTTCGATCGCGGCTCATCTTTCGCTCGTACCACTCCTCGCGCGACGCCTCTTCGTAGCCTACGAATCGAATCCGATCGAAGCTACGCTCGCTTTTCAAGACAAACTGCTGGCCGAGTTTACCCAGACGCATTGCGCGCCCAAGCTGCTGATAGGAAATAGCGCCCGAAATAAAATCTTGAGCAAAAGAGAAATAGCTATCATCCGCTCGATAGCCCACTATGGCGTCATAGGGAGCCAAATCTATAGCGAAACGGTTGAGGAGATATTCCTTTGCCTCAAAAGCCAAGGGTCCCGTCGCATCGAACTCACGATAGCGCAGAAGCAGTGCGAGCCAATGGAGCAAGCAAAATTCCTCTTGATTCAAATCGAGAATCGCCAGCCCCTCGCATTCGAGCTCATAACAGTTAGCAAAACCGCCGCGATCCACCGCAACGGCCCACTCCTTCGCCATGTCAATCGACTCGGTGCAATAGAAGCCAAGCCCATAATCGTTGTAGGGCTTCCCTATTCCGAAAAGGGGCCGCTCAATAATGTCCCTCGAACCATGGAAAAGCTGCTTGACCATTCTACGCCTCCTATACTCCTTTGGGAGTATAGCAAAGTCAGTGGCCCTCCTCAAACGAGCGCACCTATCGTATCTCAAGCTTGCGTAAGGTCCGGGAATTCCTTCAGGAGGCGCTCGGCGGGCAGCCCGATGATGGTGTCGAGGGAACCGTCGTAATGATCGACGAGCGCTGCGCCCTCACCTTGGATGGCATAGGCGCCGGCCTTGTCGAAAGACTCGCCTTTGCGCAGATAGTCGGTGATTTCCTCGTCGGTAAGATCGCGGAAGGTCACGCGGCTTATATCGGCGAAGGTGCGGAAGCCCAACGACACATCCTCGGCGTTGGGGGCAGCCACCATCCAAACGGAGACGGCGGTGATGACCTCGTGGGTGCGGCCGGACAGCTGGCGCAGCATGTGCTTGCCGTCCGAAGCGCTGCGGGGCTTGCCGAAGATCTTACCATCGAGCACCACCATGGTGTCAGCGCCGATGACGATGAGCATGCCCGTGTAGCTTTCGGAAAGTACTTCCTGGATGACCGCGCCGGCCTTGCGCTCGGCGAGCTTTTTGGCCGCCTCCTCGGGATTGGCGGCCAAGTCGGGCTCCAGTGACTCGTCCACCGGCGTCACGGGCGTGCGCACGGTAAATTTCACGCCAGCCTCTTCCAACAGCTGGCGGCGACGCGGGCTGTTAGAGGCGAGAATCACCTCGAAGGCGGGCGCAACTGGCGTTTCCGCCTTCTCGCTCACGGCTTGTTGCAGCTCGTCGGCAGCCACCTTCGCGGCCACATCGTTGGCGAATTCGTCAGTTCTCTCAGTCATGCTTCTTCCTTCTTGCTCGGAAATAGGCCATGGGCTCCACCAGGACGCCCTGCTTATTGGCGCTTACAGCCAAATCATATTGGATATTAGCGACGTATCCGCCGTTCGGCGCACCGCCCGCAAAGCCAGCGAGCACCTTTTCCACGCTGGCGGATTCCACCCGCGCATCGGGACCGAGCATAGCCTCCAGAAGACCCAGCACGGCACGGCGCTGCAAAGGGCGCTCCGCCTTGCCGAAGGCGGGCAGCAACCGAAAGCCCTCGGTACGATCGATGCCGAAGGTGTCGTCATCGGCCACCCACACCACCGCTTCTTCGGCCAGCTTCTCGGCCATGGCCTGCAGCATGTCGTCCTCGTCGGCGATAAGGTTCATCGAGCGCACGAGCACGTCCGGCAAGGCGCTGTTCCACTCCTTGGCCACGGGCACCATCTTGTGGCGCACATAGGCGCGGAAGCGGTCGGTATGGGCGTTGGTAGCGTCTTCGCGCCAAAGCGCGCCGCCCTCGTCACAGACCACCATCTCCCCTGCCGCCTCGCGTGCAGCAAGGTAGTCGCGCAGCTCGTCGCGCGTGGCATCCAGCAGGGGGCGCACCACGGGCCCGTTGCGGTAGAGCATGCTGCGAAAGCCCCCCGGACCGGTGCCCACGATGGAGCGCATGTAGAAGTTCTCGATGCGGTCGTCAGCGGTATGCGCCGTGAAGATGCGCGCCTCGGAGAGCGGGCGGCCCTCGTGCTGGCACATCGAGCGCAAAGCCTCGTTGGCGGCCAGGTAGCGCTCGCGCCGGGCCACGGCTTCCACGTTCTCGCGGCTGCGCTCGGCCTCGGCGGCGATGTCGATGGAGCAGATGAACAGCGGGATATCCAGCGCCTCGGCGAGTCGCTGCACAAAGCGCTCGTCGGCGTCGGCATCTTCTCCGCGCAGCTTATGGTTCACATGCAGCATGGCCACCGGGCCCACGGCCCCTTTTTCGCGCAGGGCGGCGCCCACATACGCGAGCGCCGTAGAGTCGGAGCCGCCCGACACCATGAGCAGCACCGCAGCATCGTTTGAGGCCAAGTGGCGGTCGGCAATAGTAGCCTTCGCCTTCTCAAGCACGTCAGTCATTTCTCTTCTCCAGCATCACGATGGATTCTACGTGGTCGGTATGGGGGAACATGTCCACCGGGCGAATGGCGCGCACCTCGTAGCCCTCATCAACCAGCTGCCGCACGTCACGGGCCTGGGTCGCGGGGTTGCACGAGATGTAGACGATGCGCTCGGGGGCCAAAGACGCCGCGGCGGCAAGAAACTCGGGCGTAGAGCCCGCACGGGGCGGGTCCATGAGTAGTACAAGGGACTTTGGGCGCTCGCTTGAAGCCGCCAGCTCCTTCATGAAGACAGTGGCGTCTTGGGCCACGAACTCGGCATTTTCCACGCCGTTGTGACGGGCATTGTTGGCAGCGTCGCGGATGGACGAGGCCACGGAATCGACGCCGATGACGCGTGTGGCGCCGCGCCTGGCAGCCACCAGGCCAATGGTGCCCGTTCCGCAGTAGGCGTCAATGACCGTCTCGGCACCGGTGAGGTTCGCCAGCCGGATGGCCTCGTTGTAGAGCACCTCGGTCTGCGTGGCGTTCACCTGGTAGAACGACTGAGACGAGATGCGGAAGGACAGCCCGCACAGCGTGTCCAGAATGAACCCGGGACCGAACAGCGTGCGCTCCTTATCGCCTAAGATGACGTTGGTTTGGCGCGTGTTCACGTTCTGCACGATGGTGGTGACCTCGGGCACGCGGCGCTTGAGTTCGCGGCAGAAGGCCTTGGACGCGGGAAACTCGTCGCCATTGGTCACCACGGTGACGAGCACTTCCCCGCTCTCATGTCCTACACGCACCACCGCATGACGCACGAATCCCGTGCCGGCATCCTCGTCATAAGGCGCCATGGACCAGCGGGCCATAATGTCGCGGATGGCAAGCGTCACGTTCTTGGCCGTCTCGTTCTCGATGGCGCACGCATCGGTGGGCACGAGGCGGTGGCTGCCCGGCGCGTACATGCCCGTGAGGATGTCGGTTCGGGCGAGCTTGGCGTCTCTCCCTTTGCGCCTCTTGCCCTTGGCGGGCGCATAGGGAGAGACGACCTTGTTGCGGTAATGGAAGGGATGTTCCATACCGAGAATCGGCAGCAGCGCGTCAGCGGGAGCAACGCCTTCGAAAAGGGCGGCAACTTCGCGCTGTTTGGCGGCGAGCTGCTCGGCATAGGGGATGTTCAGCTGGCTGCATCCCCCGCAGCGGCCGAACACCGGGCACGAGGCGCAAGGCTTAGCGGCATGGTTACTGGTGCGTTTCGGATTGTTGTCATGAATTCTGCTCATGGTCTCATTTTGACATAATGGCGGCATCGGAAAAGGAGGCAATCATGAACTTCATTATTCGCTGGATCGTTACCGCCATCGCCGTGGCCGCCGCCGTGTGGCTCGTGCCCGGCGTCGAGGTCATCAACAACGGATCGTCATGGGTGGGCATCGTGTTCTTCGCGCTTATCTTGTCGCTCATCAATATGTCCATCAAGCCGATCCTGCAGGTGCTCTCGCTGCCGGTAACGGTGCTCACGCTGGGCATCTTCTACCTCATCGTGAACACGCTTCTGCTCTATATTGCCGCATGGCTCGCTAACGGGCTGTTCGGTGCGGGCTTCTACATCGCCAGCTTCGGCAGCGCCTTTGTGGCCTCTATCGTCATCTCCATCGTGTCCGCCTTGGTAAACAGTCTGGTGGGCAACGAGGCCTAAAGGCCCCCAGGTTTTCGCGCGCCTGTCTCTTGCAGAGATGGGCGCGTCTTTTGGCAAAAAAGTTCGATTCGAGGCGCAGCGAGCAGCAGAATGCAGCGCTTCAAGGCGTTAGCTCCCTAGAAAATGCCTTTCTAGGGAGCTTTTTCTTCGCTCGAACGATGTCCTTGCGCCTCAAATCGAACTTTTTTGCCAGCGCACGCCGGTTTTGCTGCAAAACATTGGGCCCGGTAGAGATTGCTCAGTCTCTACCGGGCCCACCTGTTTGGCTCGATCGCTCGCGCCTTGCTGCCACATCAATAACAATAGCGATGCGGCCGACGTTTACTGAGCGAAACGCTCATCCGTTGCGCTCGCGAAAAGAAGCGGTTCCCTACTCGCTGCGCAAACCCGACGTCCCCTCTGCTGGCAGCGAGAGGTACGCCGGCATAGCAATATGCCCTACTCGCTGCGCAGCGCCTCCACCGGGTCTTTGCGAGCGGCGGCCATAGCGGGGAACAGGCCGGCCACAAAGGACAGAAACACACTGATGGCCACAAGGATCGCGCCCGCCGTTACCGGAAGCAGGGCGATGTCGGGCACATCCAGCATCGCGTAGACGATGGCGTTCGCCGGAATGCAGGCAAGGGCCACCACGCCCAC
Source organism: Adlercreutzia shanghongiae (assembly GCF_035830635.1). Lineage (NCBI taxonomy): Bacteria > Bacillati > Actinomycetota > Coriobacteriia > Eggerthellales > Eggerthellaceae > Adlercreutzia > Adlercreutzia shanghongiae. The sequence goes on from NZ_JAYMFI010000001.1 coordinate 274,252, forward strand.
GCCAATGAGGCCTGCCACCAAACCCTCGATGATGGTCTCGGCGTTGAACACGCGGCTGATGTCGCCCTTAGACGCACCGATGGCGCGCAAAATGCCGATCTCCTTCTTGCGCTCGAGCACCGAGATGTAGGTGATGATGCCGATCATGATGGACGACACCACCAGTGAGATGGCCACGAACGCAATGAGCACGTAGCTGATCATGTCCACGATGGTCGTAACCGACTTCATAAGCGTGCCCACGAAGTCCGTGTAGGAAATCTTCTTGTCGTCCTGGCCCGAGGCCACCATGCGGTCGTTGTAGTCGTCAAGAATGGCGATGACCTGCTGCTTGTCCTCGAAATTGTCCGGGTAGATGTCAATCTGGGAGGGCTTCGAAAGCTCCGCGTACCCCAGCTTGTTCAGGTTCGCATCGAAAGAGCGCGTCTCGCGGGCCATGAGCGACATGATGAGCTCCGTGAGCTCCTCTTCGGTCATCTTCATTTGGAAGGCATTTTGGAACGCGTTCGTGTCCACGGACATTGCCAACGGGATGGACTGCTGCAGCTGCGTCATCATCTGGGCCATAGAGGCCTCGGTCTTGGCAGCCACCTGGGCCATGACCTGCTCCATGTAGGCGGTCATGGTGGACTGAAGGGCTGCGGAAATCTTCGTGGCCATCTCCTTTTGCATAGCGTTGGCGTCCACGATCTTCCCCGCATACTGGGCCATGAGCGTCTGCAGCTCGGAGCTTTGGGCATAGGATTCCAGCGTCGACTGGGCCAGCTGCTGGAAGTCCGGCGGCGTGCCCGACGATGCCGCCTGCTGGTAGGCCGCACCGAGGGCCTGGGTGTAGCCGGCCAGAGCCGCCCCCATCATCTCTCCCATGGCGTCGCCGTTGAACGCCGAGGACATATCCAGGTTCAACGAGCTGGGATCAAGGGCCGGCGGCGCGGGCATGTCGTCGGCGGACATGCCGTCTTGCAGCGCGCTTGGGTCCATGGAAAGCTTCGACTCATCGAACTTGAAGGCGTCCTGGATGGCGCCCTCGTCAATGCTGAACAGGTTGTCCATGGAAAAGTCGGAGCCGGACGAGCCGTCCTCTTCGGAGAATTCCTTGCCGTTGAACACATCGATGGACGGGTAGTTCAACTGCTCCTGCACAATGGCGGCGTCCTTGGCCTGGTCGATAAGGTGCTGAGTGAGCGCCGGAGTGTAGTAGATGCCCATGGAAAGCGCCGTTGCCTTCGCATCAGGGCGCGGCTGCACGATGCCGACGATCTTCAGCTCCTCGCCATTGTCGACGAGGTTCTTCATGTAGTCCTCGTCGCCGGTCTTATCGACCCAAACCTTGTTCGTCTCATCGTAGCTGTAGAAGTCCGCGGCGGGCACCATCTTCAGCGACACGCCCATGATCTGGTCGTAGGTGAACGAGAGGTCGTCCTCGGGGCTTTCCACGTCTTCCTCGTTCATGAACTGCTTGATCATGTCCTCGAGCACGGCATGGTCGCGAAGACCCAGGGCGTAGCTCACCAGATCGGGCACGGTGCCGCGGCCCGTCAGCACCACGACGCACTCGTTGTAGGCCTCGGGCCAGCGGCCGGCCTTCACGTCGTACTGGTCTTCCACGATGGCCGTATTGCCCATCATCTCGCTGAACACGTCGGTGGAATACATCGTGGACATAAGCGCGTTAGACGACGTGCCGCCCATGCCGAAGGCGGAAAACGTCGTATCGGGGTTGATCTGGCGCACGCCGGCCTCCGTGTTGCCGTCGAAGATCTGGGGCGCCACGTTGTAGGAGTACTCGATGGAGTTCACGTAGCTGTTGATGTCGCCGCCGTTCTCATCCAAGAACAGCTTCAGCGAGGCGAGGTCGTTGTTCTCAAGGCTGGCGAACATGTCGGTGACCATGCGCGTCTCGGGCACCTTGCCGCTCGTCTCAGGGTCGTTCTCGTCCCCTTCCGTGCCGCCTTTGAAGCCGGCCTCCTCCAAGGGGTTGCCGTCGCTTTCGGTCGAGCCGGCGCCGGCATCGTCGCCCTCGTCGGCCGCCATGCCCATGAGCGCCGTCATATCGAAGCCCGTGGACATGATCTGCAGCGGGTACACCGACAGCGTCTCCTCCTCGGTGCGCTCGATGTAGTTGTCCACGCCGTTGGCCAAGGCCAGGATGGCCGCGATGCCGATAATGCCGATGGAGCCGGCAAACGCCGTCATGATGGTGCGGCCCTTCTTGGTCATCAGGTTGTTCGCTGAAAGCGCGAGCGCCGTGAGGAAGCTCATCGAGGTCTTGCGAACGGGCTTGCGCGAGGCGTGCATCTCCTCTTCTGTGGGGAAGTAGGGGTCGGTGTCGGAGCGGATGACGCCGTCGGCCAAATTCACCGTGCGCGTGGCGTATTCGGCGGCGAGCTCCGGGTTGTGGGTGACCATGATGACCAGGCGATCTTTGGCAATCTGCGTAAGCAGGTCCATGATCTGCACGGATGTGTGGGAATCCAAGGCGCCGGTGGGCTCGTCGGCCAGCACGATCTCGGGGTCGTTGATGAGGGCGCGGGCGATGGCCACGCGCTGCATCTGGCCGCCCGAAAGCTGGCTCGGCTTCTTGTTCACATGCTCGGCAAGTCCCACGGCCGCCAGGGCCTCCTTGGCCCGCCGCGTGCGCTCGGCCTTCCCTACGCCCGACAGCGTCAGCGCCAGCTCCACGTTCTGCAGAATGCTCTGGTGCGGAATGAGGTTGTAGCTTTGGAACACGAACCCGATGCGGTTGTTGCGGAAGGTGTCCCAATCGCGGTCCTTGTAGCGATGGGTGGAAATGCCGTCGACGACCATGTCGCCGGAGTCGTAGTGGTCCAGGCCACCCATCACGTTCAAAAGCGTGGTCTTACCCGAGCCCGAGGGGCCGAGGATGGCCACGAACTCGTTGTCGCGAAACGAGATGGATACGTCGTTCAGGGCCACCTGGGTGAAGTCGCCCGTTCGATAGGATTTGCAGATATTCTTCAGCTGGAGCATGCGCGTCTCTTTCCCTCTTCTCCTAATCGCGCCTATTATGATGCTCTCGGTGGAGGGCTTCTAACGCTTTCGTCAAAAAGCGAGTTATTTGCACAGATTTGCCACGGCAGCGGCCAATTTCGCGGTATTCTGTCGGGGTTCAATTTTTCGCCGGCTCCGGGCCGCGCGCAAGCAGAAAGGACCGTCCATGGACGCCAAAGTGTACGAACTCATCAACGATCAGATCAACAAGGAGCTGTACTCCGCCTACCTGTACCTGTCCTTCGCCGATTACTACGAGGAGGAGGGGCTTTCCGGCTACGCCAACTACTTCGAGATTCAGGCGGCCGAGGAGCGCGACCACGCCATGATCTTCCGCAACTACCTGCACGAGAACGGCGAGAAGGTGCGTCTTCTGGCCATCGATATGCCCGACAAGACCTTCGCGAGCTTCCTGGAGCCGCTGGAGGCCGCCATGGAGCACGAGAAGTACGTGACCGCGCTCATCAACGACATCTACGCCGCCGCGCTCGAGGCCCACGACTACCGCGCCCAGAAGTTCCTCGGCTGGTTCATCGACGAGCAGCTGGAGGAAGAGGACAACGCCGACACTATGATCACCAACATGAAGCTGTTCGGCGGCGACCCGAAGGGCCTGTACGACCTGGACCGCGAGTGCGCCGCCCGCGTCTACGCCGTGCCCAGCCCGCTGGCTGGCAAGTAGTCGACGCCTCGCCGCCCGACGTGCCCTTGGAACGCATACTGCTACATGCCTGTTGCGGACCGTGCTCGCTTGAGCCGGTCCGCATTTTGCGCTCGGAGGGGGCCGAGCCCGTGGTGTTCTACGCGAACTCCAACATCCATCCTGCCGACGAGTATGCCCGACGCCTGGCAACCCTACGCGCGTGGGCCGCAGGCGAGGGGCTGGAAGTGGTGGAAGGCACCTACGATGCCGAGGAGTGGGAAGCCGTTGTCGGCCGTGTGGGCGACGCCGCCGAGGCCAAGTTCGGCGTGATCGTCAACGAGGAAGGCGATGCGGAAGCCGCCCCCCACGCCGGCGCCAATTCCGCCTCTCGGCCCAACCTCGCAGGGGACGGCTTCAGCCGCCCCTCCCCGAGCGAGGCCACCCCGCTTGGCCGAGACGGTGCAAGCCCCGCTCCTGCGGAGGGTGCCACGGAGGCCCGTGCTGCGCGCGAGGCCCGCTGCCGGGCCTGCTACCGCCTGCGCTTCGAGGAGGCCGCCCGCTATGCCCGCGAGCACGGCTTTACCGCTGTGGGCACCACCCTTTCCGTGAGCCCCTACCAGTACACCCGCATCATCCGCGAGGAGCTGGAGCGCGCCTGCGAACGCGAGGGCGTTGAGGCCCGCTTCGCCGACTACCGCCCCTACTACGACGAGGCCACCCGGCGCTCGCGCGAGGGCGGCATGTACCGCCAGAACTACTGCGGCTGCCGCTTCTCAGATGCCGAGGCCGCCGCCGAGCGCGACCAGCGCCGAGCCGCCCGCCGAGCCGCCCGCGAGGCCGAACTCGCCGCCCATGCCCATGAGCGCGCCGCCGAGGAGGCTAAACGCGCCCGCAACCGCGCCGAAAAGCAGGCCTACGCCGAGGCGCAGGCCAAGAAGCGCGCCATCCTGAAGGCCCTGCGCGCGCAGCAATAAACCGCGCCCCTCCGATTGCTTTGAAAATGACGGGTAGCGTAGTTTTGAGATGCAGGTAATTTCCGGTCAAGGAAAATGAACTGGGGAAACTCCCCCCGCTCAGTCGCTTGCCAGCTGCAAGGACTACGCTACCCGTCGTTTTCAAAGCAAAAAACGCCCTTCCTGCACCGCCTTCCCGCGATTTGCCTTTCTCCTACGGTTTACCAATCGCCGTCCGGAAAACCAGGCCGGTAATCTATCATGCGGTAATTCCCCGACGCGAAGGAGCCGTCATGCCGAATGTCGCCCTTGCCCATCCCGAGCTCTCCCCCAATGCCGCTGCGGCGGCGGCCAAGGTGTCGCCCGAGATCCGGGAGCTTTTGCGCCGGCACGGCAAGAAGAGCGTGCGCGAGTACACCCTGGGCGAGGAGATCTTCAACGCCGTCACCCACGGCGTGGGGGCGGGACTTGCCGTGGCGGCGCTCGTGCTGCTCATTGTGAAGTCGGTGAGCGACGGCGGCGGCATCCTGCTGGCGGCCGCGCTCGTCTACGGCATCGCCATGCTCGTGGAATACCTCATGTCCACCTTGTACCACGCCATCGCCGCCGAAGGTGCCAAGCGCGTGTTCAAGGTGCTCGACCATTCCGGCATCTACCTGCTCATCGCCGGCACCTACACGCCCTACTGCCTCGTCTCGCTGGGGCATGTGGGCGGTCTGTGGCTCGCGACCTTCGTGTGGGGCGTTTCGCTTCTCGGCATCGCCTTCGAGGCCTTCTGGACCTTCCGCCCCCGCTGGATATCGGCCGCGCTCTACGTGGCCCTGGGCTGGTCCATCGTGTTCTTCCTGCCCGAGCTGTACGCGCAGCTGCACCTGGCGGGCTTCTGGCTTTTAGCCGCGGGCGGCATCAGCTACACCGTGGGAGCCGTGTTCTACATCTTCAAGAAGGTACGCTATCTGCACTCCGTCTTCCACCTGTTCGTGCTAGTCGGAAGCATCCTGCAGTTCTTCAGCGTGTACTTCTTCGTGATTTAACGATCCGGATCGGATATCCCTCCAATCTGGACCGAAATGCCAGCGGGCCGCCTCGAGAAAGGGGCGGCCCGCTTTGTCGATGAAAGAATGCGGAGCCAGAGCCTACTCCCCCACATGCGCCGCGCGCAAAGCGGCGATTTCGGCGCCCCAGCCGGCCAGGTCGTCCTGGGGCGTTTCCAGGAAGAAGGGCAGATCGCGCAGGGCCGGGTGATTCGTCACGGCGGCGAGCGCGTCGAAGCCGATGCAGCCCTCGCCGATGGGGGCGTGACGGTCCTTGTGGGCCGCGAGGGGGTTCTTCGAGTCGTTCAGGTGAATGGCACGCAGCCGGTCGAGCCCGATGACGCGGTCGAACTCCTCCAGCACGCCGTCCAGGTCGTCGGCGATATCGTAGCCGCCGTCCCACACATGGCACGTGTCCAGGCACACGCCCACCTTGTCGGACAATTCCACGCGCTCGATGATGGCGGCCAGATCATCGAAGCGGCCGCCCACTTCCGTGCCCTTGCCCGCCATGGTTTCCAGCAGCAACGTGGTGGACTGGTCGGGCGTGAGCACCTGGTTCAAGGCGTCGGCAATCAGCTCGATGCCCGTATCCATACCCTGGCCCACATGGCAGCCCGGGTGCATGTTGTACAGCTGGCCGGGCGTGTTCTCCATGCGCGCAAGGTCGTCGGTCAACAGCTCGATGGCGAACTGGCGCGTCTCGGACTTGGCCGCCGCGGGGTTCATGGTGTAAGGTGCATGGGCAAGAAACGTGGCAATGCCATGCTCGCCGGCGTACTCGTGGAAGGCGGCCACATCGGCCGGGTCGATGGCCTTGGCCTTGCCCCCGCGTGGGTTGCGCGTGAAGAACTGGAACGTGTTCCCGTCGATGGAAACCGCGTCCTTCGCCATCTTCAGATAGCCTTTGGCGCTGGACAGATGGCAACCGATGGTGAACATGGCCTTCCTTTCGATTCGGGCTGCTTTCATTTTGACAGGGGCCGCATTGAGGTTCGCGCCAGTATACGACAAAGCTTTGGGCTCCTCGCCAAAAAACTTTAGGTCGATTATTTGACGAAAAAGTAGGGTTGTTAGACATGCACCTCTGACGCAGGCGCGAGATTCCCCGCTCTGCCGCCCAAAAATGGCCTGTTTTGCCCCAGAAATCTGTTTTGTCGAAGTTTCTATGTCGAACAATCGTGCTTTCTTTGCAAAAATTCAGACAAAACTTCGTCTGCGCCCGAGCGCGCTAACGAGACCGGCATGGGAACGAGCCCTGGAGACAAGGGGAACTCAAAGCAAGGAAGAGGCTGCGAAGGGAAGGAGGGCGCGCCGCAATGGCCGCGGGCATGATCGGCATATTCCAGGAGATCGTCACGCTGTTCGCCATCGTGGGGGTGGGCTATGCCGCCAAGCGGTTGCGATTCATGAACGACGAATTCGACCGCATGCTCTCGAAGCTGGTCATCAACATCGCGCTGCCGGGCATGATCTTGGGCTCGGTGCTCACGGCCACTGAATTGCCCACGCAGATGGAAGTGTGGCTGTGTTTAGGCCTCTCTGTCGCCAGCAACCTCGTCATGTTCGCCGTGGCCTACGGGTTCACCCTGCTTCTGCGCATTCCCGACGGGCACCGCGGCGTGTACCGCTTCATGCTCTGCTTCGGCAATGTGGGCTTCATCGGCTACCCGGTGCTCTCGGCCATCTTCGGGCCCGATTCCCTCGTGTACGCCGCCGTATTCAACCTGCCTTTCAACCTCTTCGTGTTCACTGTGGGCGCATGGTTCCTCACCCAGGACACCGACGGCGACGTGAAGGTGCAGACCACTTGGCGCACCTTCGTCACGCCGGTGATGCTGTCGTGCGTGGCGGCCGTCGTCCTCACGCTGACCGGCATCCACTACGCGCCCATTGCAGGCGACGCGCTGAACACGCTCGGCTCCATCACCACGCCGGCGGCGCTGCTCATCATCGGCTCGTCGCTCGCGAACCTGCCGGTGCGTGATCTGGTGGGCGGCCCGCGCTTGTGGCTGTGCGCGGCATTCCGCCTGCTCGGAATGCCGGCTGTCATCTGGGCCGTGTTCCATGCCTTCGTGCCGGCAGGGCTCATGTTCTCGGTGGCCGTGGTGCTCGCCGGCATGCCCGTGGCCACCAACGGCACCATGCTCTGCTACCAGTACGGCGGCAACTCCCGCGTCATGGCCCAAGGCACCTTCGTCACCACCGTGCTGGCGCTGGCGACGATTCCCGTGCTCGCCGGGTTTGCTGGCGCGGTGATGTAGAAGGCGGAATCGGCTGTCCGAAAAGCAACCCCGACCAAAAGCAACTGCCACCGCGCATCCCCATCTCCACAACTATTTGGTATGCTTGGCAATATAGCGAAACAAGATCGGAGGTGCGCTATGACTCCGCCAGATTCGGCCATCCTGAGCAGCGATGGCAATTTCAGCTGCTTCTCCTTCGCAGGCCGCAACATTCGATTTAGAACCCCTCGCAGCCTCGTGCGCTACCTTGATGTGCTCGAATGGGATCATGGCTATCTGGTCGTAAACGCCAAATACAAAGATCTCCCTACCACCGAGGAATACATTGACCTTGTTCCCATCTTGAAAAATTTGTACATTGATCCCGAATGGTTTTTGGCCCCCATCAAGAATGTGAAGATAAGCTATGCCTGACGTGCTGCAGGTCGCCGACGAGGCCGATGTCATCGTAAACGGTTATGCCTTCACCCGTTGCAAAGACGGGAGCGTGCGCGTACTCAATCTCAATCGCCCGTCCAGCGCTGCAGTTTTCGGCAATAACGGCGACGTGTGGGAGACCACCATGGACGACATCGAACTGGAAATCTCCCGCGAATATCTTGCCCGCAGCCTCAAGTACCTGGAGGCATAATATGCCGAAGTACTTCAACTTCAAAGTTTGCGGCTATTATTTGTACTTTACAAGCCATTGCATCGTTGAATGTATGCACGTGCATGCCAACGACCGCAAACTGACCGAACAGGGCTCGGCAAAGTTCTTCGTGCGGGAAGACGGATCGTCGGTGCTCCAATCGACGGGCATCCTCAACGATCGCGAGATAAGGCAAATTCAGTCTTTCATTGCTGAGAACTATCGAGAGATGTACCTGAAGTGGTCGCAATTCAGCGACGAAGGTTTTTACCGAGCCTAAAGCAGCGAAGGCCACCAAAAGGTGGCCTTCTTGCTCGATGAGCTTGCGGGCAATTGTTCTGCAGCAGAAAGCTTTATCCCTCGAAGTGGTTCACGGCTTCGGCGAGGTGGTCGATGATGCTGATGGACTGGGGGCACATGGCCTCGCAGGTGCCGCATTGGACGCACTTGGATGCGGGGCCCTCGGCGGCCTGCCAGCTATAGAGGCCCTTCACGAATTCGCGGTCCTCGGTGGTCTTCTCCAGGTTCAGCAGGTTCATGGCGATGGGGATCTTCACGCCCTCGGGGCAGTCCTTCACGCAGTAGCCGCAGTTCGTGCACGGGATGAGGTCCGCGCTGCGCAAAGCCGCGATGGCACCGTCGATGGCGCCGCGCTCCTCGCTCGTCAGCGGGGTGTGGGCTTGGAAGGTGGCCATGTTGTCCTGCATCTGCTCGAGGGTGGAGGCGCCGGCGAGCACCGTGAGCACGCCGGGCAGATCGAGGCAGAAGCGGTAGGCCCAGGAAGCCTGGCTTACGTCCGGGTCGGCCGCGGCCAGCACCTCGGCGCCGCGCTCGGGCAGGTTGGCCAGACGTCCGCCGCGCACCGGCTCCATGATGATGACCGGCACGCCGTGGGCCGCAGCCACCTCCATGCAGCGGGCCGACTGGGTGACCGGATCGTCCCAATCCAGGTAGTTCACCTGCAACTGCACGAAATCCACCTCGGGATGCGCCGTGAGAATCTCCTCCAGCGTCTCGGGGCCGTCGTGCATGGAAAAGCCCACGTGGCGCACGAGCCCGTCAGCCTTGGCCTTCGCCACGTAGTTCCACATGTCGTACTCGTCGAACTTGGCCGTGCGCGCGCCGCCCAGGTTGTGCAGCAGGTAGTAGTCGATGTAGTCGACCCCCAGCCGCTCAAGGGAGGTGGGCAGGCAGGCCTGGGCCTCCTCCTTGCTGCCGCAAGCCCAGGCCAAACACTTCGTGGCCAGGGTGTAGGCCTCGCGCGGGTAGCGCTCTACCAGCGCCTCGCGCAGAGCCGTCTCGGAGGCGCCGTTGTGGTAGACGAAGGCGGTGTCCACATAGGTGCCGCCCTTCGCGATGAACTCGTCCACCATGGCCTTCACCTGCTCGATGTCGATTGCCGTTACGTCGTCGGGGTCGGTGAGCGGCAGGCGCATGGCGCCGAAACCGAGCTTGGCCACGCCCTCGTAAGATGCAGTCATGAAGTCTCCTCTCTTTTGATGAGAAGCATGGTAAAGGTTGGAGTCGACTTCAAGTCAAGGCATTCCTTTGCCCCTGATTGGGCAGCGGCGCGAGGGGAGCGGTCGCAAAGCCCACCGAATCGTCGCAGAGCGGTTTTGTTGTCTTGGCGAATCCCCCCGCTAAGCAATGGCTCGAGCAGATGCACGGCTATGATGGGGCCATGGAACTCCTCGGAAAAAACAATCTACGCCGCCGGGCCCTCACCTTGAGGGAGCAGCTCGACGCAAGCTATCGAGCCGAGGCGGACGCGGCCATCTTCCGCGTCATCGCGGAAAGCGCATGGTATCGCGAGGCGCCCATCGTGCTCACCTACGTCTCGGTGGATACCGAAGTGGACACGCGGGCGATTATCGCTCGCTCCCTTGAGGCGGGCAAGGTTGTGGCGGTCCCCCGCTGCGTGCGCGGCACAAAAACCATGGCCTGGCACCGCATCGCGTCGCCAGACGACGTGAGGCCCGGGTTTTGCGGACTCGACGAGCCGGCCAACGACGACGCCACCCTTCTCAACCCCGCTCAGGTGCCGGCTGCCGCCCTCGCCCTCGTGCCGGGGCTCCTGTTCGACGACGCCGGATACCGGCTCGGCTACGGTGGCGGGTACTACGACCGTTTTCTCGCGGAATTCCTCGGCATTTCTCTGGGACTCGTGCGCGAACAGCAGCGCGTGGACAGCCTGGAAGCGCTCGGCGCCTGCGGCGCCCTCGACATCCCCGTCTCCTGGCTTGCGACAGAAGAGGGCCTTGCGGCGGCTACAATCCTGTGACGCTTGGCGGGCCCCACCGCCTCGCCCCAACGTCGTAGGGCATCATAGGGCTATTGCTTACCGGAACGGTCGGGTTCTTGCCCGCTGGAAAAGGAAGGTGGCCCATGGCCCTGCTCGCTGCTTATGCGCCACCCCCGTCTCCACCGTCTTTCGGTTGGCCGACGTCGCCCGCGAATTCCTCCCCCACGTGTGCACTGGGAATTGCTAGATCGAACTTGTGAAAGCCTCCCAACCGCGGCGACCAGCGGGGGTTTGCTTGAAGACGCCGGTGGCCTGTAGGATCTCGCAGAAAGCGCGGCTGCATTCGTCTCTGACGGCGGGGAGCTCCGCAGCGAGGCGGGCGGGCAGAATGGCGCGGCCCATGATTTCGATAAGGCCGATGTTTTCCTTCTTGATGTGGAAGAGCGATTCAGGCACGTGGAACAGGCCGTAGGGGCGCTCGGGTGTGATGCGGTTGTTGCGCAGTACCAGATCCATCACGTAGTCGTCGCCTTCGCGCCAAAGGATGGGGTTCAGGGTGTTGTGCCGGACGAAGCGCGCCGAGGCAGGCGCGCTTGACTCTTGTAGCGTAAACGCCTCGATGGCGCATTCTTCGAAAGTGAAGGGGCGCCAGGCATCCATGACGCGGCAGACGGCCTCGCTGACGGCCACTCGATCAGCGCAGCGAAGACGAACCACCGAGGCGGGCCAGCGGACGATGCCGGCCTGGACGCGTTCCAAGCCGTCGATCGCGAAGCGGCGCTCCACTGGTGCGTCCATGAGGGGGAAGCGGTAGCCGCCTCCCTGGAAATGATCGTGGCCCAAAATGGAACCACCAACGATGGGCAGATCGGCATTCGAGCCGATGAACCATTGCGGGAAGACGTCCACGAAATCGAGCAGGCGGCCAATGGTGGCATGATCGATGAGCATAGGGCGGTGCTCGGGCGCGGCCACGATGAGATGCTCGGGGAAGTAGCCGTAGGGCGAGAACCACCAAGCCCAGCTCTCGTTACCCAAGCGCACCTCGCGCACAGGCGCGCCAGAATGCAGCAGGTGCGCAGGGTCGTCGCTACCCGCCGGCGTCCAGCACAAGTCGCAGGTCTCGCTTTCGCCCACAGCCGTTTGGGCCGCCGCGGCAATGGCCCGCGGGTCCTTCTCGGGCTTTGCCAAGTTGATGGTTATTTCCAGTTTTCCCACCGGGGAACCGCAGGTCCAGAAGGGATTGCCGTGGACGTCTTTTTCAATCGAAGACGAATCAGTGAGGTCGCTCATGACACGGGCCTTACGAGGACGCCGGGGCCGCCCACCGTCACTTCTCGACAGGCCTGATAACCGAGCATGCGGTTCATGGCGCCCGTGAATTCCTCGACCTCGTTGCAGGGCACGAGCGCCAGCACCGAGCCGCCGAACCCTCCCCCGTGAATGCGCCAGGCGCCCTCTTCGCAGAGCAGGTGCGCGCAGAGCCCCTGAATAACCATAGCCGGCTGACGCGTTTCCGACCCGGGGTCACGCAACGACACGTTCTGCAGGAACTGGGCCGACGAGGCGCCCGACAGACGCACGCACTTCAAGAACAAGGGGAAGTCCCCAGCCTCGAGGGCCTCGCGCTGCATATCGACGCGGGCGACCTCGTCGAAGAAATGCAGAGCACGCATGGCACGGCGATCCCCCAGCTCTGCGCGTATTTCTCGCAGGCGACCAAACAGCGCCTCCACCGTCGTATCGCCCAGGCGCGTGACGCCAAGCTCGTTGGCCACCATGCGCATATCGGCGGGAATAGCGGCGAACTCCTCGGTGTGAACGGAATGGTCCTGCCGCGAATCGATGAGCACCACGGCGTACCCGGACTTGCCCGCGTCGAAATCCAGCGCAGTTACCTCGGGCACTTTGGATGCGAAATCGAGCAGCGACGTCCCGCCGCAGGCGCTGGCCAGCTGGTCTTGGGCGCCGCAAGGCTTGCCGAAGTAGCGCTGCTCGGCCTCGACACCGGCTAAGGCGAGGGCCACCGCGTTCAGAGGGATGAAGGGGTTAGAGACCGCATTATCTTCGCCGGTCGCGCGGAACGGCCCGGGGCCGAACAGCCCCTCGAGCGCCGCCCCCATCACGACCTCGAACGCCGCCGACGAGGACAGCCCGCATCCTGGCGGCACCTCCGAGCAGATAGCGATATCGAACCCGCGCAACGCGCCTCCGCCCGCTTCGAACTGAGCCAGCATGCCGCGGATGAGGGCGCAGGAAGACTCCCGTTCCACAGGATGGGGGCTGCGCCAGTCCGGATCGCTCAAATTAATCTCGTCGGTGCCGAAGCCGTCCATGGTCACGCGCACATGCTTCGTGCCATTTTCCGCCGCCAGCCCCCAGGTGCGCTCGCCGATGGCCGCGGAGATAACGCGGCCGCCCTGGTGGTCCACGTGGTTGCCGGCCACTTCCAGCCGCCCCGGAGCAGAAGCGAGCACGAAGGCTCCGTGGGCGATGACAGGCGGAAACGCCCGGGCGTCTTCGGCATCTGCGCAGCTGGCCGCCGAGCCGCACCCACGCGTCTCGTCCGGCAGCGATACAACACCCGCCACCTCGGGAAACGCCTTGGCAAAACGCTCGCGCAAATGCGCCAGCTTGCGCTCGGCATCGGCGTCAGTTCTCGGCGTTATCGCGCTCATGGTCGGTCTCCTTCAACTTGTTGATTCGCCGGTCGTAGGTGAGGAGGCCGTTGCATTCCTCCTCCACATCCGACAGCTGCGTGTACACGAAGGCGGAAAGCCCCTCGCCCTCCAGAGCCGCGGCTGCCTCCAGCGCACGCCGCACTTCCGCGCGCCAGTCCGCCAGCGTATCTTTTGCACCGTAGCCATAGGCGCTGGCAAAGGAGCTGTGGTCGGCCACGGCGTGTACAACCCCGCCAAACTCGGAGAGCGCGAAGGCCCGCCCACCGCGCAGCCGCGCGTAGCCGGCCAGCGTGCGCGCATCGCGATACACCTCCAACGGGCGGAAGTAGTTGTGAACGCTTTGGAAGTCGCCGGCTCGCTGATCGTACCAACCGCTCGTCGCATCGATGGGGCGCGTCGGGTCTATCAGGTGAATCTCCTCGGCGCAGGCCAAAGCGTCGAACTGGCCCCAGCCCTCGTTGAACAGCACCCAGGCACCCACCGAGGGGTGATTGCGCAGATGGGCCACAGTGCCGCGGCACTCGCGCATCCACTGGCGCTGGAAGGCGCCATCATCTGATCCGAGTCTGCGCTGGTGAGACACCGAGGTATCCTCGTAGCCGTCCCAGCTGCCGCGCCACAACGTCGGCTTGTAGCTCGTCTCCCAGTCGTCGTAGGACCCCCCGCCGCTGACCATGTCCTGCCACACGAGCATGCCGAGCCTGTCGCAATGGTAGTACCAGCGGTCGGCCTCCACTTTCAGATGCTTGCGCAGCAGGTTGAAACCCGCCTCTTTCATGACGCGAATATCGAAGGCGAGGGCCTCGTCGGAGGGCGCGGTCATGAGCCCGTCGGACCAATAGCCCTGATCAAGCACACCGCGCAGCAGCACCGGCTCGCCGTTCAGGAAGAAACGGAAGCGCCCGGCGGCATCGGCGCGCACCTCCACCGTGCGGAAAGCGGTGTAGCTGTACACGACATCGGCGCCATAGCGCACGGTGACATCGTACAGATAGGGATCGTCGGGGCTCCAGCGACGCACCGCGCCCGCATCAAGCGTCACGCGCACGCGCCGCGCCGGGCCCGCCTCGCCCGAAGATTCCCGTCCCACGGGCACCGAGCCCTCTTCGGCGGCAGCAGCGCCAGCTGCCACCTGGCGCCCCGCCGCGTCGGAGACATAAACGCGCACCAGGCCCGCCTCGCCGCTCACATCGACATCGGCGGCGAGCAGGCCGGCCTCCGCGTCGGGATGCAGCTCCAGCGCCAGCACGCGCCGGGCCGGCACCACCTCCAACCACACCGGCTGCCAGATGCCGCTTTGGGCCGTGTACCAAATGCCGCCGCGCTTGAGCTTCTGCTTGCCGCGAGGCTGGGTGCCCGCATCGCTCGGGTCGCGCACGCACAGGGCCAACACGAACTCGCAGCCCCCAGCGCGAGAAAGCTCGCCCGCGCCGTCGGCGCACGTACCGCAGCATCCCCTGCGGCCCGCGCTCGCGCCCTCGTCTCCAACATCTTCCTCCCCTTCCACACATTGGGAGGAAATCGCATCGGTAATGTCGAAGGAAAACGGCAGGTAGCCGCCCTCGTGGGTGCCCACCACCCGGCCGTTCACGCAGCAGGCGCAGGCGAAATCCACCGCCTCGAAGTGCAGAATGCATCGCTCATCGGAACGGAGCAGGGGAAGGGCCACGCGCCGCACGTACCAGAGCAGCTCGTCGGGCTGCAGCTGACGGCCCACGCCCGAGAGCAGCGCCTCGGGTGAGAAGGGCACCAAGATGCGTCCGTCGAACTCGTCTGGGGGGCGCACGGTGCGATGGGCGCCCATGGGCATGAACGCGTAGTCCCACCAGCCGTTGAGCGACACGAACCGATTGCGGGCAAACTGGGGGCGCGGGTGCTCGGCACGCACCGTTGCCGGGTCGAGGGACTCGCCCCAAACCGTGAACAACGGCCGCTGCTCGCCCGGGTCATGATCGCGGGGCGCGCTCGCCACGAGGCGTTTGAAATCCATGGCCGCTCCTTCCCCTCGCATCAGCACGGGCCCGCCCGCGCAAGCGGACGGGCCCGTTTTCCTACAGGCACTATGATAGCCAAATAACGCTGAGGCACCCCAAACGTCACCGATTCGGCACGCCCGGTCAGCGCCTAGGCCACTTCGCGAACCTCTCCCGCCTGCTCGATGTTGAGCATGCGCGTGACCACATCGATGAGCACCTCGTCATCGGCATCGGGATGAGAGCGCAGATAGCTCACCAGTCCCACGATGAGCACGTAGAACGTCTCGTACAAATGGTCGGACTGCTCGCCGTACTTGGTATGGTCGACCACAGGATGGGCCACCATGAACTCGGCGCCCTGGGCGGCGAAGCGATTGAGGAAATCCAAATACAGCGCCGCGTTCTCCTGGGTGGAAAGCGCCATGCGGAACGTATTCTTCTCGAAGAGCACCATGCGCATGATTTTCACCATGGAATGTAGCGACTCGTCGGTGGCCTGGGTGACGCGGCTCTCGTGCCAGTGCTGCATGGCCTCCAGAAAGTCGGTGATGTACTGGTCGAGCACCGCGCTCGTCACTTCCTCCTTGTTCTGGAAGTAATGGTAAAACAGCGAGCGGGTGACCCCCACGTGGTTGGTGATGTCCTGGATGGAGGTGTGGGCCAGGCCCTTCTCCTCGTACAGCTCGCGGGCGGCCACGACGATTTCGGCGGAGCGCTTGGCGGTATCGTTGCTGCGAAGCACCTCACGAGTCGCAATACCGCGCGTGTTCTTCTTGTTCGACTGCATGAGGGCCTCCTGTCTGTGGGAGCACCCGAGAAAACGACGCCGGCCGAGATGAAGGGTGCCAAGGGGAAAATGCGTAAGCCTGTGCAAACCGATGGGTTCACCTTAGGACTTAGTCCTTCTTCGTCGCCGTCGTGTCAGCGCTCTGTTACCGCGCCGTCATTAAGCGGCTACAGAGTTTTCAGATTCGGGGTTATCGTTGAGCGTATTGCTCATCTAATGCGAATGTCTAACGATAGGGTTAAGCTAGGGTAATCCACATCGGCCCGTATAGCGCCGTGAAGTACAATGGCGGCACGCCGTTTTCCCCTCGACCAAAGGAGCCTCTGTGGCCAAGCGCATAATTACGATTCTGCTCGCGCTCATCGGCGCGGTGCTGGTTGCCGCCGTCGTCTACGTCGCCTACGTCATGGTCAGCTACGACCGGTTGGAAGACAATCTGGCGCTTGCCATTGACGCGCCTTTGGCCGCCGACGAGAACGCCCCCACAGTGTCCCCCGATAGCGAGCTCACCGTCATCACCGCCAACCTCGGCTTCGGCGCCTATAACCGCGACTTCGACTTTTTCATGGACGGAGGTACCGGATCGGTGGCCTCAAGTCCCGAGGTGGTGCGCGAGGACATCATCGGCTCGGCCGAGGCCCTGCGGGCGCTTACGCCAGACTTCGTCTTGTTCCAAGAGGTGGACGTGGACGGCACCCGCAGCCATCATATAGACGAGTACGAGCTTCTGCGCACCCAGTTCCCCAGCGATTGGTCGGTGTTCTGCGAGAACTACGACTCGGCCTTCCTCGCTTGGCCGCTTTATGCACCCCACGGCGCCAACCGCGCGGGGCTTGCCACCTTCTCGCGCCTGCCCGTGGCCGACCCCGTGCGCAAGAGCCTGCCCATATCCGAGAGCTTCAGCAAATTTCTCGACCTGGACCGCTGCTACTCCATCGTGCGCGTGCCCGTGGGCGAAAAGGAGCTCGCGCTCATGAACGTGCACCTGTCGGCCTACGGCGCCGACGCCTCCATCATGGCCGCCCAGCGCGAGAAGCTCTACCAGGATATGGTAGCCGAGCGGGCCTCCGGCAACTACGTCATCGCCGGAGGCGACTACAACCACGATATGATCGGCGTATCGGGCGAGGTATACGGAAACGCCACGCAAGCGGTGGAGAGCTGGGCCAAGCCTTACGACTTCGCCGGCGTGCCCGAGGGCTTCACCGTGGCCGCGAAGGCGAAGCTGGACGAGACCGGCACCGCCGCCTTCCCCGACGCCGCCACCTGTCGCGACGCGGGCCGACCCTACGATGGCACCAACGACCGCTGGGTGATGGACACCTTCATCTACTCCGACAACATCGAGTGCCTCGACTGCGCGACCGTCGATCTGGACTTCGCCTACTCGGATCACAATCCCGTCGCCCTGACGTTCAAGCTGAAGTAGGAATACCGTGGAAGACGGCTGCTTCAAACTTCCTCCGCTGACGCATCTGGGCTGGGCCTTTCTGCTCGCTTGGGTGTTCTGCGTCTTCTACACCTCGGCCGCCGGGGGCATCAGCGCAGGGCTGAGCGACAGCACCGGCTCGCTGGCCACGGGCATCGGCAGCGCGCTTATGTGGGTCATGTGGGGCGAGTACTACGCGGTCATTCCCCGCGATAAAGCCGAGGGGCTCGCGGCAGCCAGCATGGTACGCGCCACCCCTTGGCAGGCCTTGGACGCACGGGCTTCGGCATTCTGACGGTGTTCTCTATCGTCAGCATGGCGGGCATGCTCTGCGAGAACCGCACCAATGGCGCCGTCCTCCAGGGCATTCTCGTGTTCAGCGCTCTTATGATGGCCCTCGTCGCCCTCTCGGCCGTGCCGGGCCTGCGACGCATCTCGCTCTCGTTTCTCTACCGATGGATGTGCCCGGTGCTCGTGACCATCACGATGTTCGTGTTGAACGACCAGGCCAGCCTCCATCGACCGCTGCCGGTGGCTCTGCAGAGCGGAAACGGGGTCGTGGGTGCGGGAGCCCGTGGTTCTCGCCGCGAGTCGCCCGTCGAAGCGCCTGCGGCTCAGGCGGAAGCTCTCCAAGAAATCGACAGTGCTTCTACGCCAAGATCGGCGTGCACTCGCGCCAAGAGCTCATCGACCTCGTGCGCGGCTAGACCATCCCCCTCTATCGAGGTGCCCAAGGCCCGGATTGCTTTGAAATCGACGGGTAGCGTAGTCGTTCAGCCGACCGAGTCGCAACAGGAATCTTCTGACCTGGGAAAATGTCAAGCCGTCGGGTTCAAAATTCCGAAACCGCCCTCAAGAAACTACGCTACCCGTCGATTTGCAAGCAATTCGCCACAACCCGCAAACGCGAAACGGGCTCCCCCGGAGGGGAGCCCTGAAGGTGCGCCTGCAAGAGGGAGGGATGGCAGGCTCGGGAAAAGCGATCGCATCGGCGGAAGCGGCGGCTTCTCGGGGGATGCCGCTTATTGTCCGCCTCGTCGGGCGCTACTCCACGGCGAGAACGGGTTCCACCCCGCTCGGCGCTACTCCACGCCGAGGGCGTGCTTGGCAGCGATGCGGGCGAAGGTGGCCTTCTGGTCGGCGTCGAACTCCATCATATCGGCGAGCTCTTCCAAGGTGTCGGCCTTCTTCAACATGCCGGACTCCAGGCGCGGATCGAGCCAAAAGGAATCCAGGTGCTCCTTAGTCAGTGCCTCGCAGTCATACACGTCGGCGTTGAACGCGGTGCCCGAGGGTGCCAGATACAGACAGGAGCAGCCGCAGGTGTCGAACTGGGCGATGTCCTCCCAGTAGTTGCCGTCCCACACGATCCAGCTGAGGTGGCCGGGCTGCCGCGCGCCGCCGGCGTAGCTCATGGGGTAGCACTGGTCCTCGTTCATGAAGCGTTCGCCGTTGATGTTCACGTGCAGGAACGGCTGGCTGCCGGGCAGAAAGATGTCGCCGGACTGGGTCATGGCGGCGTGGTTCATCAGCGTGGGGACGTCCTCCTGATGATCGAGCGCAAGCTTGGAGTTCAGCGCGCCGATGGCCTCACGGGCGGCGGCGATGGCGCCGGCTTTCTCCAGCACGACCACCTTCGCGCCGTTCCGCTATACTGCACATCATCTTCGAACCGCGAAGCGCAACGCTTAAGGAGGCGCCCAATGATCACCACCACGACCCCGACCGTCGAGGGCTACCGCATCACCGGTTACTACGGCATCGTCTTCGGCGAGGTCATCACCGGCATCAACTTCCTGCGCGACTTCGGCGCGGGTATCCGCAACATCGTGGGCGGCCGCTCCGAGGGCTACGAGGAGGAGCTCATGCAGGCACGCACCCAGGCCATCGCCGAGATGGAGCAGCGTGCCGCCGCCCTGGGCGCCCACGCCATCGTCGGGGTGGATGTCGATTACGAAGTGCTCGGCCAGGGCAACATGCTCATGGTAAGCGCCTCGGGCACCGCCGTCACCGTCGAGGCGATCGCCTAGGTTTCCCTTTGAGCTGGCTTTCGAAAGCACGCGAGCAATACCCTCTTCCGGAAGAAGAGGATGCGAAGCTTACCCAGATTATGGTTGCTTCGGTGCTGCTGACGTGCCTTATCGCCATTGCGTGCTGCATCATCCTCGCGCTCTTGCGCGGCACGCCGCTTTTCGAAGCGCTCACGAACGGATGGGCCGCCGACCTCGCCCAAGCTTTGGCAGTCGGCTGGCCCATCTCCGTGGCTGTCGGCATCGTTTTGGCGGCCGCGATGCTCGCTGTCGCCTTCACTGCCGAAAAGGTTTTCTGGCACCGACCCGACGTGCGCGAAGATATCTACGCGATACGGCAGGGGCTGAACGGGGAGATTCCCCGCCTTGCCCTTTGGAAGGTGACGTGCGTTATGGTGGGCGTCGGTTGCGTGGAAGAGGCTGGATTCCGTTATGCGGCCACCGGCGTCATCATGTTCATCGCCGAGCCGGCGCTGGGCTTTCCCGCTGCCGCCGTTATTGCCGTAGCCGCATCCTCGGCCGTGTTCGCCATCATGCACGTGCAGTACCGCAGCCCCTGCGCTCTTGGGCTGGTGGGCCTTCTCGGCGTTATGCTCGGTGCCGTGTATGTCGCCACGGGCATGCTCACCGCCGTCATCGTCGCCCATGCCCTGTACGATATCGGCAACGTCTCCCTCGAAGCGCGCAAAATGCTGCGCGATCCCGACTATTTCCACGGAGAGGCGCCCGTAAACGCCGTCGAAGAGGAAATGGAGCGCGCACTGAAAGGCGAATAGGGGCTCAACATCCCAGCCTGCAGGCGTTGGCGAGATTGCTATTTGACGAGCATGCCCGAGGCGACGTCGTCGGCCACCTCGTCGCCGGCAAGCGTGCGCAGGATCTGGAGGCCGAAGGGCAACGCCGCGCCCGGGCCCGTGGCAGTGATGAGGTTGCCGTCGACGAACACGCTCTCGTGGGGCTGGTAGACGCCCGCCGGCCAGCCTTCCTCGCAGCCGGGATAGCACACCGCGGCACGGCCGTTCAGAAGCCCCGCGTTGGCGAGCACCATGGGGCCGGCGCAGATGGCGGCCACGTACTCGCCCGCCTCCATGCGGCGGCGCAGCTCGGCTACCACGCGCGCACTCTTTCCGAGGTTGTCCACGCCCACCGAGCCGCCGGGCACAATGGCGGCATCGAAGCCCGTTAGATCGAGCGCGGAGAGCGGGACGTCGGCCTCGAGCTTCACCCCATGGGCCGCGCGCACCGCCAAATCGTCGGATACGGCGGCCAGTACCACGTCCACGCCTCCGCGGCGAAGTGCATCCACCGGCGCCACCACCTCCAAGGGCTCGCACCCGTTCGCCAGAAACATCACCGCAGACTTCGCCATGACTGGTCCTTTCGTCCGTTTTCGTAAGACATTCACCATTCTAGCGCAGGCCGCGACGGCCGCCCCGCCTGCACCCGCCGAATGTTACAGACGAGAAGAGAGGGCGCAGTTCCTCCCCAAGGGCGCTACGCGAGAACCGGCATCTCCACGATACGCATCTCGCCGTTCGGCAACGCACACTCTAGCTGAATATGGAGGCGCCCTCCGAGAGCCGCCGCATAGCGCTTGAGCGTCCCAGCCCGCACCGACTCAATGGAACCGTGCTCGATTTCCGAAATGCGCTTCTGACTTACACCCATACGATTCCCCACTTCGGTCTGGGTCAATCCGGCCATCTTTCTAATCTCAGCCAACTCGTATGCCTCGATGCGAGCTTGCAGCTCCTCCCGTTTTCGCTCAACTGCCTCATGTGAAATACCACGTTTTACCATGTACTCCTCAGGGCTCAGACTCATATCCCCTCCTTTATCTCATTGTCTCCAAATGCTCCGCAAATCGCCGATCAGCTTCAGGGATAGCGCGCTTATACCATGCGCGCCACTGACCGCGCTTATCCCCGCCAAGAAGCAGGATCGCGTGCCGCCGCGGGTCAAATGCGAAGAGAATCCTGATCTCCGAGACGCCCGCCGAACCCGGCCGCAGCTCCTTCATGTTCTTAAAGCGAGATCCCTCGATAGCCCCCACGAGAGGACGCTTCAGAAGCGGTCCCTGCTCCCGAAGCACACCAACGGCCGCAAGGACAAGCGCTACCGATTCGTCGTCGAGCGTATCGAGCCAATCTTCGATGTAAGCCATATCGACTTGCCACGATTTTATACGGTTTTCCTTGTATAAGTCAATCGGTATATCAGGATTATGCCCATGAGATTTTTCGCCCATCTCCCCTCCTTTGCGGAACGGCTGTCCTCAAGGAAGAGTTAGGGATCTCCCAACCTAATCAAACATTTGTTTGATTATAGTACATATGTTTGTATAGTCAAGCATCAGCACGCACATCGGAGTCGCAAAAGCCCCTCGTGCCCCGCAACGACAAATGTCGCGGGGCACGAGGGGCAAGAGGAGGGACGAAATTTTCTCAGATCCACCTGTCGCGCCGCAGATCGGCGGCGGCAAGAGCCTCTATCAGCTCGACAAGCGCCATGTACCACTCTCCAGCGGCCCCCGCGCCAGCTGCGCCGCGGGCCAGATCGTCGCGGTAGCGGCTCAGCCACCGGCCCAGATGCTCGTCGATGAACGTCCGCGATGAGGCCGTCGCATCGTCGTAGGGCTCGCCGCTTGCCCGCCGATCAACCATCTGACGGGCCAGAGCCGCCAGAAATCCCAGCTCCAGGGCAAGATGGTCATCAGCCACATGGGGATAGCCTTCTGGCAGGTAGCCGGCCACGCGATAGGCGTTGCGCACATCGAGGGTCTCGGTCTGGAAGAGGGCCTTCGAGCGACTGCGATACACCGATTCCCACGGAGGCGCGGCCAGCTTTCCAGGGCCGACGAAAAGGCGCATGTACACCCCTGTCGCCGCCTCGATGTCCCGCAGCGCGGCATTCCCCGACTCGCACACCCGCAAGCCAAGACCAGGATCGATCCCCGCCGCCTCGCAAGCGGACGCCATCAGCGAGGGGTCTACCGCATCGGTCAGATCGGCCGTCGGCTCTCCGCCGAAAACCCGCTGACCCAACGTGTAGAGGTACATCCTCGCGGACAGCAGCGCCGCGACATCCTCGCCCGCCGCCATTAGATCATCGTCTCCTTGTAGTCAGCCGCAAGCGCGCACTGCTTCGCATCGATCAGCAGCGCCGGGCCCGTCTCGTCGGCGGAAGGGAGGATCGGCAGCTCGACCACCAGGTTCTCGCCCTCGTGCTTCGCGCGCAGCTCCTCGATATCCCCGAACTCGAGCGCCCTCATGGGGCAGGCGTCCACGCAGACAGGATTCTCGCCGTTGTCGCGAAACGCCTTGCACGAGTCGCAGCGAACCGACACGCCGGCCTCCTCGTCGACCATGGGATGCCCGTAGGGGCACGCGCTCACGCACGAGCCGCAGCCGATGCACGTCTCTTTGTCGCGGTACACCGTGCCGTCATCGGACTTCTGCGTGGCACCTGTCGGGCAGGCGGCGGCGCAAGCCGGGTCGGCGCAATGGTTGCAGGCGGCCGAGTAATGGTAGAACTGGGCCTGGGGATAGCTGCCGCTGGTGAAGGTGGCCACCTTTCGCACGGCCACGTTGACCGGCAGGTCGTTGCGATCCTGGCAGGCAATTTGGCAAACCCTGCACCCCGTGCAAGCAGATTCGCGGAAGTAAAAACCGAGAGCCATGATAATCCTCCTGTCCTATTCCTCGATACCGGCCGGGAGCACCACCGGGCGATCCTTGTCGGCCAGCAGATCTTGATCCTCGTAGCGCTCAATCTCGACCAGCGTGCTGTTGTAGCCGTTCATAAGACCGCTCTCGTAGCTGGTCGGGCACAGCACGTTTTCGCAGCCGCTCTTGGAGTAGCCCGTCTCGGGATCCATCTCCTGCCAAGATCCATGGGGAATGCCCACCACGCCCGGCATGAGCGTCTCCATCGTCGACACCTGACGCAGCACACCGCCGGCCTTCGAGCGGACGAGCACCCAGTCGCCATCGCTCACACCGCGATCGGCCGCATCGAGCGGGTTCATGTAGACGGGATTCTCGAACGCTTGGCGCAGCCAGCCCACGGAGTCGAATCCGGCATGGGCGCGACGCAGGTAGTGCGGCGTGTAAAGCTGCAGCGGGAACTCGCCCTTCACGCCGCCCTCGAAATCGGTGAAGGAGTCCTGGTAGCATCCCTCGCCCACTCGGTAGCAAGCATAGGGCTTGATCTCCTCTTTGTAGATGCCCATGCGGTTGTAGCCGTCGGCCTTCGTCTGGCAGTACAGCTCGAACTTGCCCGAGGTGCTGAAGGGACGCGGGTTGGCCTCGGGGTCGGCCACGAAATCGGCATAAGCGATATAGCCGCGGTTGTCGCCCTCGCTGCGCGGCACATGGTACAGCCCGCGCTTCACCAGCTCGTCGTAGTCGATAACGCCCTCCTGCACCGTGCCGTCGAGCCCCAGCTCATCGAGCTTCTCCTGCGTGATGGTAACCAGGGGACGGGACGTCACGCCGTCCTCGTCGATGAACGTCGCGCCGTTGATGCGGTCGAACTCACGCTGCTCCTCCGAGTAGGGGAACACGTCATCGCCGTTGAAGCCCAAGCGATCGAGCAGGTCGTGGCAGATGTCGCGATCCGAACGCGCCTCGAACAAGGGAGCCACGGCCCAGCTGGCGAAGTACATGGTCTCGCGGTTGGCGAAGTTGTACGTCAGCTGAAGGAAGCTCTGATCGTAGCCGGGGCCCTCCCAGGGCGTCGTGGAAGGCAACACGATGTCGGCGTACTGGGAAGACGTCGTGAAATGCTGTGACATAGAGAGCACGAACTCGGCGCTGCGGAAGGCCTTGATGCCCTCGTTGACGTCGACCATCGTGGTCAGGAACTGCGAGCACTGCGACATGATCATCTTGATGTTCACCGGTTTCTCTTCCGGCTCCTTCATGCCCGCCGTCGTGCAGTTGACCCAGTCGCAGTTGCCGATATCGGTGTAGGACCCCTTGTTGATGTCCTTCCACAGCGACGCCAAGGGGATGGCCACCGTGGAGCCGTTCTCGGCGGGATTGCCCGCAACGGCCTCGCTCACCGCCACATCGCGCATGGCGCCGGCGCTCACCAGCTTGTTACCCTCGTTGCCGGCGTAGTAGATCTCCGTAGGGTTGGTGGCATGGCCGGGCTTGCCGAAATGACCGCCCAGGCAGCCGACAGTCAGCGCGGCCTGGGGCATGCTCTCGCCCGCCGTGTTTCGGCCCGTCGCCCAGGCGTAGAGCGTCGTCACCGCGTGGTTCTTGCCGATCTTCTCCGCGTACCACGTGATGTCCTCGACGGGAGTTCCGCAGATGGCGCTCGCCCATTCAGGCGTTTTAGCCACTCCGTCGATGTTGCCCATGAGGTAATCGTAGATGTTCTCCTCGGAGCGCGCGTCGGCGGGAAGCCGGTCCTTGTCGAAGCCGACGGTGCACCGGTCGATGAAGTCCCAGTCCACGATGTCGCCCTTCTCCTTGTCGAGGCGAAGCATCTCGTAGGCGACGGCCAGGAGGAACGCGACGTCGGTGTTGGGGCGGCAGGGAATCCAGCGGGCGTCGAGCATCGATGCCGAGACGTTATACTCAGGTCCGATGAAGATGAACTCGGCGCCAGCCTCCTTCGCGCGCCAGAAGTGGAATGCGGGCGAGCCGCCCGAGCTCCAGGCCGGGTTCAGGCCGTGGAGCACGATGGTCTCGGCCTTCAGCATATCCAGGCGGTCGTTGGCGCCCATGACGCCCGGCTCGCCGGCCTCGGTGCTGATGCCCAAATCACCCGAGCAGAGCATCCAGTGCCCGTAGGACGTGCAGCCCGCGAAATTGGAGTAGCCCCCCATGAGCGGGAGCACCTTCTGCGGGAAGAGGCAGAAGCTGATGCCCGAGTAGAAGCAGGCCTCGGGCCCGTAGGCGTCGTAGATGCGCTTCATCTCGGATGCCGTGATGTCCAGAGCCTCGTCCCAGGAGATGCGCTCCCATTCGTCCACCCCGCGCAGCTCGCCGTTCACTTCGGTGCCGCCCGGGTTCCAGCTCTTGCGCTTCATGGGGTACTTGATGCGGTCGGCCGCGAAGACGTGCTTGCGCTGGGAGCGGCCGCGCGGGCAGGCTCGGTTCTGGAACTCCTCCAGCGTGTCCTCGCGATTGTCGTCGGTCTTGACGCGCGTTACCACGCCGTCGACCACGTAGGCCTTCAGCTGGCAGCGGCCGCCGCACAAAAGCCAGCAGGGCACCGGCTTCCACTCGCCGGGCTGGTTCTCATCGAATTCCGCATCGACTTGATAGTTCCGCGGCTCGGTATCGCCCGTACCGGCAAGCTTGCTCTCGGGGGCGCACCCGGCAGCCATGATGGCCGTCGCCGCTGCGGCGGCGCCGACAAATGCGCGGCGCGAAAGCGATCCCGTTCCACCTGTCGTCATTTCCATAATCTGTCTCCTCACACCTAGGCAGTATGCGAAGCGGCAAGATAGTTCCGGATCCCCTCTTTGCCCGCTCCGTCTCTCCAAAGCGAAGTATCCACACGGCAGACGCGGGGAGCAAATACTTGGTTTCGATGACGCAACATGCCTTTCCGGCATATTTCCACTACCGACAGGCTATCTAAGATGGGGTATATTGGAGCTGTCTTTCCAGCACGGGAACAGACGCGCGAGGGCGGGGGAAGCCATGGAATTGAGACAGCTGAGATATTTCGTCGCTATCGCCCGCGAGGGAAGCATCACCAACGCGGCAGCGAAGCTCTACATCACACAGCCGACCCTCTCGCGCCAGATGAGCGAGCTGGAACAAGAGATCGGCACTCAATTGCTCATTCGCTCGAAAAAACGGTTAGCCTTGACCGCCGACGGTGAGTCCTTTTTCCGCCATGCAACACGCATTCTCGATATGGCCGACGAAGCCGTGGCGCAATTCGCAGAAAGCACCTCCGCGATCGAAGGCGACGTGTTCATCGGCTGCGGGGAATCGAAGAACCTGCGCCTTGTTTTTCGCATCATTGCCGATATCGCCGAGAACCATCCGGGGATCCGCGTCCATATCACTACGGGAAACGCAATGGATCTTCTCCACCAGCTCAACAACGGCTACTTTGATTTCGTTTTTCAGTACGAACGACTCTACGAAGGGCGCAACGAATGCGACTCGTTGGAACTGACGACGAAAAACCGGCTCGTATGCATCGTCAGAAAGGATCACCCGCTGTCGCAGAAAGCGGAACTCAGTCCTGTCGATCTGACGACGGGACGCCTGGCAGCCTCGCGGCAGGCCATGAACTCCAGCGTTCTTCGGGCATGGGGAGACGATATGCTTCAACAGCTGAACGTAACGGCCACCTACAACCTCCCCTTCAACGGCGTCGCCATGGTAGAAGCAGGGCTTGCTGACCTCATGCTCAATTACGAGGGGCTCTACACGCCCTCGCCCGAATCCCCCGCTGTCGTTATCCCCCTCGTCGACGCCCCCGAGGGAAGCGAGTTCCTCGTCTGGCGCAAGGACAAGCGCTTCTCCCGCGCCGCCCAATACGTTTTCGACCACCTGCTGGACGAATTGCGCGCATAGAGAGTCGAGGTAGGCCAGTCTGAGGCCTGGCGATGCGCTCTCTCCTACAGAGCCACAACCTCCGTACCGCGCTCCTTGATGAACTCGAGGGGGCTCACGCGATGAATGCCCAAGTTGCGGAAGGCGCCGTCGTCCCTCGTGACGATGCACTCGATCTGCTCGATCTCGGCCGCTGCCGCTATGATGCCGTCCTCGTAGTCCGGGCGCTCCAGAGGGAGGGCGCGTCGGCAGACTGCTTCGTCGACAGCAAGGAGACGAGCGAGCTCGAGCATGCGCTCAACCGACTCGTAGGCGGCATCGGCGTCTTTCAGGCGCTCCACGAGAAAGAAGACGTCCTTCAGAGAAGTGGCGGCCACGCAGAGATCGTCGTCCTCGTCGATGCAGTCGTAAAGCGCCGTCAGGGAAGCTTCCCAAAAGCCCTCTCGGCTCAAAATGATGTCGAGCCACACGTTCGTGTCGAAAAGGACCTTCATGACAGCGCCTCGTATCGAGACAGCATGGCCTGGAACCTCATTGCGGAAAGCTCGTCATCGTCGAGAGAGGAGCCCCCACCTGCCAGCCCCACGAGACTGCGCGCAATTTCGCGCTTGCGTCTGCGCTGTGCGGCCTCGTCCCGCCGGCATTCCTGCACCAGGAAGCTGGGAACCTCGCGCGTCCGCGCCATAGACGACCACAGCCCGCGGATTGCCTCGGTCGTCGATATTCCGTTGTCGCGAAGCACCTTATCGCCCCGCTCCTTAACCGCCGCATTCAAGCGCGCATTGATGGTAGCCTGAGCCATTTCAACCTCCTTGACGCGCCCATCATACCTGATGCATTATGGTAATGCAATATAGTGACGCTATAGCGGAATCGTAAAAGCCCCTCGTCGTTTCGCATTCTCGCCTCATCACGCGGCCACAAGCGGAACCGACGCCGACATCTGCCGCGAGATGGGGGGTGTCTCTATAGTTTTGTCAACCCCGTTTGGACCCGTCTCTTCCAGCGGCGCCAAGGCGCACTTGCCCAGGCCCCCACGGGGCCTGCGAGAACGCCTCTCTCCTAGGCGCCCGGCTCCTTGTAGGGCCTCGGATCCCTCATGATGGAGTAGATGACCCTGAGGCGCTTTCGGGCGACGGCCTTCAGCGCCGCGTTGTGCCTCATCTTCCTCGCGCGGCACTCGTCGTAGTAGCGCCCGAAGCGGTTCTTCGTGCCGACGAGCGAGTTGCAGGAGAAGATCAGGAGGTTCTTCAGCGGCTTGCTCCCGCCCCGCTGCGGCCTGGTCGACCTCACGCTGGTGCCGGACTGGCTGTCGGCCGGGGCCACCCCGCAGTAGCTCGCGAGCTTGTCGCAGCTGGGGAACAGGGAGATGTCGACGGCCGCCACCAGGGCCGCGGCCGTCTTCGGGCCGATGCCGGGCACCGTGAGCAGGCACCGGTAGGTCTCGTCGTCGCCGAGCTCCGCCGCCATCAGCGACTGCAGCTCCTCCATCTCCGCGCCCAGCGCGAGGATGTCGCGGGCCAGCATGCGCACGAGCGCGTCGCCGGCCTCCGTGGCCGTCGCGGCGGCGCCCGCCGCGGCCTCCCACAGGGCCGCGCTCGCCGCCCTGGCCGCGCCGTGCGCCCTCTCGGCCACCGCTCTGAAGCGCCTGAGGCCGGCCGCGGCGACCTCGCCCGGCCCCCCGATCTCGGCGAACACGGCCATCTGCCAGGCGCTGGAGGGTTCGACCGCCGCCTCCAGCGCCGGATCGGCCTCGAGCAGCACCGCGCGCAGCCGGTTCTTCGCCTGCGTCCTCGACCTGGTGCAGAAGTCGAGCTGGGACGCGAGCAGCCGCGCGGCCGCCGCCCGGGGCGCCTCCTCGGCGAGGGGCCTGAGCGTGTGCGGCATGCCCAGCGCTGCCCGAGCGATCACCTCGGCGTCTATGCGGTCGGTCTTGGCCACGCCGGCCTCGGCGTCGCGCAGGGCCTTCTCGGCCGATCCCGGCAGGTAGGCGACCGGGTTGCCGGCGGCGCGGGCCCTCGCGACGACCAGCGCGCCGATGTTGCGCTTCTGGTCGACCACCACCAGCGCCCCCGAGCCCGCGCGCGCCAGCAGGGCGTCCACGTCGGCCGCCCTGTTGGCGACCCGCTCGCTCAGGACCACGCGCCCCGCGGGGTCGATGCCGCAGGCCCAGTGCGACGCCTTGCCGACGTCGAGGCCCAGGACCGCGGCGGTTGTGCCGTTCTCTTCCATGATGTATCCTCTCCGAAGGTCGGCCGGCCGGTCCCGCCGCAGGCCCGCGACACCCACATTACCCGGCCGTGGCGCCGCGCGCCCGGCAGATCTCTATCAGTCGTCCGCCCGCGGCCTGGCGGCGCCGGTGGCAACACCCCCCGGCCTTCTGGAGAGGCAGGGGCAGAGGGCCATCCGGCGCGGCCGGCCAGCAGCCCGCAAGGGCCGCCCCCATCGTAGCCTCCTCGCTATAGAAGATAAAGAGAGCCGCCCTTATCGGACGGCTCTTACTGTAATGGGGCGGCCCCGCCACGGCGCCAATAATCACAGGCTCATGAACTCACGTGCATCGTGCGCAGGGACCATCCCCTCTCCCGCAAAACAGAGCTGCCCCCGAAGACGCGCCCGTCGTTGTTGCCCCCTGTCCAACGAGCGGCGCGACTGCGAGCTTTTGGTGTGACACAAGAACAAGTATCTCTCCCGCACCGGACAACACGTTCTCGATCGTCTTCTCGACGAGCTGCGCGCATAGCAGCCAACACGGAGGCATCCCCGCCATGGCCGCTCAAACCATCGTCGGCGGAAACGTCGTTTACGAGGGGGCTCGGCCGGGGCAACATGCTCATGGCAAGCGCCCCTTTCTCGAGGGACGTGAAGCGCGAAACGGGGCAGGACGGCCTACGCCCTCCCCGATTCGCAAACATTTTGAGGTCGCTATTTAACGAGCATGCCCGAAGCCGCGGCATCGGGAACAATGGCGATGTCGAAGCCTGCAGCCCCCTCGCCCTACAAGGCGGAGAAGGGCCGCAGCAGACCGTGTTTCGTTTCCACAGCTTCGACCCCCGTGTACACAATCTCGCGCGCCTCTGGCGGAACTCCCAGCACATCCCCCAGCCCATCGAGCGTCGCGAAGAACTTCGGACGGTAGGTCGACGAGGCCTTCATCTCGATGGCCCGCTGGATGGCACCACCCTTTTCAATGAGCAGATCGATCTCGCGACCAGATGAGTCCCTCCAGAAATAAAACTCTGGCATCTTTCCCGCTGCGTAAGAGGCCTTCGTCAGCTCGGATATGACGGCATTCTCGAACAGCGCCCCCTTAAAATCGCTCATCAGAAATTCCTCGGGTGTTTCAATTCCCAGAAGAGAACACGCGAGACCCGTGTCGCTAAAATAGAGCTTGGGTGTTTTAACAAGCCTCTTTCCGAAGTTGCGGTGGTAAGGACGCAGCAGATGGATGATGAAGCTCTGCTCTAGCAAGGAGAGCCATTCTTTGGCTGTCCGCACATTAATGCCGCACTCCGTCGCCATGGATTGGACATTTACGAGGTTCCCGATTCGTGCCGCGCACAGCCCGATGAAACGATTGAACTCGGCGAGCTTCACTACGCCCATTTCACGGCGTACATCCCGGTCGAGATAGGTCTGAACGTAGCTGGGATAGTACTCGTCAGGATTCATCGGCACGTCGTGGAGACGCGGGTAGCCGCCGCGAACGACCCATTCCTCCGTCGTTGGCCCGTGCCCCCACGCCTCCTTCACCTCACGGTAAGACAGCGGCAGCAGGTGTCTTACCGCGACCCGTCCAGCGAGCGATTGCGAAATCGCCTCCATCAGAAGGAAGTTCTGCGAACCGGAGACGATGTACTGCCCGGATTCGCCCGTCTCATCTACCGCGCCCTGAAGATAGGAGAACAGCTCGGGAACTCGCTGAGCCTCATCCAGAATGGTACGAGGTCCGTGAAGGGCGAGAAAGGATCGGGGGTCGTCCTGAGCAAAGGCGCGAGCGTCGGGGTCTTCCAAGGAAACATAGGAGTACTCCGGAAACTCGTTTCTCAAAAGCGTCGTCTTGCCACTCTGACGCGGACCTGTAAGGGAAACAATGGGAAACTGCTGCAAATTTCTGCGCAACGTCTCCGCAACAGAACGCGGAATCATAGCACCACCTGGCCTTTACAAGAAAAAATATCCTTGCTGATATGGGCTTTCCCGTATAGAGTACCAAATTATTCGATTCATTACTACCAGATTATCCTATTATCAACTACAAGATTATCTAGTATGCCACTACAAGTTTATCCAGTATTTCATTGCAAGATTATCCAGTACTCTGCCGCAAGATTGTCAACTCGAAGCAGCGACAAGACCGCAGCCTATTTCGAGATCAAGCCCGCTGCCACATCGTCGGCAGCAGAGTAGCGGTCTTGGGCTTCACTCCGTAGGCCACACGAACTGCCGGGCCATCGAACGCGGCGGCCAGCGCCACCTCCACGCTACCCGCGCCGCAGCGCATCCACCGGCGCCAGCCGCGATCCGAAAAGAGCCTGGTTCCGGGAACTAAGGCGATTCGGGACCAAAACGCGCGATTCCAGCCCAGAAGCCGGGAGATCGATTCGGGACCAAACGCACGATTCCGAGTTCTTCAGCTACGGTGTTGGGCCGACGTGGCCCGCGAGGGGCTTTGAGGTGCGAGGGTCCGAAAGGGGGATCCGTTCCTCAATTCGCCCATCCCCTCAAAAGGCGAGGGCTTTTTCTCTATTGACCAGAGCCCCAACAGGCGCTGGATATCGAACACGCTTTTTCCCCGAGCGGAAAGCTCAATCGAAGAAGGCCCGCCAAGCAGGGAGGGTTGCTTGGCGGGCGCTGAGAAAAAGGGCTCGTTGCTCGGTTTCACGAAGCTCTAACGAGCTCGAATTCTTCTGAGTGCTCCAGCTTCAACGCAAAAAGTCTCTGCAGGGCCTCGCGAATACTTGCAAGCGACTGCGAAGCAGCCTCTAACGCCTGCTTCAAATCAGAGGGCTGCCAGATTTCAGCCACATCTTTCAACCATTGAAGGGCTTCTCCGAGGAAAACGTCGTCCAGCCGAACAAACTCGGCAGCCGCCTCAACGAGGCGACCATAGAACGGCGCTTTTCCAGAATCTTTTAGCTCCACGGCATAACGCGCGATCCATCCAGTCATGCACTGCCCCAGAAACGACTTTTGCGACACAAGCCCTTCTCGCACCGTCGCAAAGTCAGCATCTTCGAAGGAACCAGCAAGACCAAAGGCCAAGCGCGCCATGAAATTGCACTCCAGAGCGATATGGTCATCGGGAACATGCTGCAAACGGGCCGGTCGGTAGCCTTGCAATCGATAGATTTCGCGCACCTTTAGCGTCCCCTTTTGAAACATGACCGGATCGCCGCTTTCGTACGGGGAGCCCCAGGGCAATGCCGGAAGGGTCGACGGCCCCACAAAGACGCGTGTAAACTCGCTCCTGGCGCGATCAATCGACTCGTCGCTAAAAGAGACCCCGAGATTGGCCAGATAGCCCGCCAGCTCATCGATGGCAGGGCTTTCTTCTCTATACTCGTCAAGCACATCCCGGGTATTCTGGTCCACGAGCGTTTCAATGAACTCGCGATTAGGCTCGCCGCCAAACAGCAATCCGAGCAATCGGTACATATAAGCACGCGACAGCATTAGCGCATCAAGCGCCAGCGCTTCGTCCCGCATCTCCCCCATGGCGTCCCTCCTTCACGAGGGGCGCGCCGCAGCACGCCCCGCTAACTCAATCGAAGCCTAGACTTGAACTAAAGCCGCACAACACGACTGTCTGATGCCATCGCCTCCTCTTTGGCTTTCATTACCAAATTCGGATTTGTCGCCGCGGCCTTTGGCATGCAAGGCAACTCGCTGACCAGATCGCTGCCGTATTTACCCTTGAGGTCATCGATTTCGCCGAAGTCCAACGCCCTCATGGCGCAGGCAGCCACACAGACCGGATTGATGCCCGCCTCGCGCAAGGGCTTGCAACTGTCGCACTTTACAACAAGATTCTCTGCTTCGACATATTGAGGCGCTTCATACGGACACGAACCCACGCACGTCTTGCACCCGATGCACGCATCGTCGTCATGCTGAACCGTTCCGTCTTCCGCTTTGTGCATTGCGCCTGTCGGGCAATTTGCAACACACGCTGGGCTCTCGCAATGATTACAAGAGACGCTTGTATGAAAGAGACCTGGATTCGGGTACGATCCCGTCTCATGGGATGTGACACGTCTCGTACGAGGTCCAGCAATTTGAAGGTCCTGCCGATCCTTGCAGGCAATCTGGCACGCCTTGCATCCCACGCAACGAGTGCCGTCGAAATAAAATCCCAAGCTCATCTTAAGTCCCCCTTACTAAGCCTCGTCGCCGAGAATGAACGGGTCACGCTCGTAATCTTCCTGCAACGGCTCGCCGTCATATTTTTCCAGTTCCACGAGCAAGCTGTTGTAGCCGCCCAAGTGCGGGAAATAGTTGCTTTGCACAGGTCCGTACAGAATTTGCTCGTTGCCGCCCAAATCAATCACGTCGTCTGGATCAGAATCGTCGATTACGCTGTGAGCCCCATGAGGCAAGGCGGCCGTACCGGGCATGATCGAGCTCAAGACGCAGGCATTGCGCACCGTCTTGCCATAAGCGCTGCGAACAAGCACGGTGTCTCCATCGGCAATGCCACGCTCAGCGGCATCGTCTGCGTTGATGAACACGGGATTGACAAACGCCTCCTGCAACCACGCGCTATTGTCGAAGCTGGTATGGGAACGTCGCAGGTAGTGATGGTTGTACATCTGAATAGGATACTCGCCCTTTACCTTGTTCTCCCAATCCGCGAAGGATGCCTCGTAGCCATCAATCGGGACAATGTAGTTAGCATAGGGCTTGATCGGCTCGGGATTGATTTCCATGACGTTGAAGTTGTCGGCCTTAAGCTGGCAATACAGTTCCAGCTTGCCGCTGCGCGACGGTCGCGGGTTGGCGACAGGATCATCCACATAGTCCTTGTAGCCGATGAAGCTGTAATTGTCACCAGGCTCGCGCTCGATCACATAGCAACCGGCATGGATAAACTCCTCGAGAGTCATCTCCCCCTCTTGTGGAGGATTGTCGACGCCCCACTTCTCGGAGTCCTCGGCCGTCCAAGTTAGAAGACGCTTGTAGGTAACGCCGTCTTTGTCCAGGAACTGGCACCCCACAAGATTGTCGAAGAAGGTGGTCTTGAACTCGTACGGGAACACGTCCTCCACATTCAGACCGACCTTTTCCGTGAGAGCACGGAGAATCCACACGTCGGAACGGGCCTCCCCCACGGGCTTTACGCAAGGCCAGTTGGCGCGAATCAAGTCACGGCGCGACAACTTGTCGCCGTTGCGGTACAGCGGCCAATCGACCGGCCCGTCATCGGGATCGTCGTTGCACTCCCAAGCCGTCAGAGCCGGCAGGGCAAAATCGGCGTACTGCACCGTTAGCGTGCTTTTGATGTCGCACGCCACCACCATATCGAACACCTTGATAGCCTTCAGGAAATCATTGAGGTCCTGGCGCGTCTGCGCGAAGTTCTGCCCGAACCCAAACAAGATATGGGGATCGAGGGGCATTTCCTTGGCCTTGTGGAACGTCAGAGCCGACTCGGTATTCTCACGATGGCCCGTCACGCACGTGGATACGTACTTTCCGTCGAGCACGGACTTCCACCACATGGGACCCTCAATGCAATTGTTCTCATACGGATCGGGAAGACGAGTGTTCCCGCGCACATCGGCATACTCGTACAGCCACGGACCTGAATCGGCGGTATCGAAGGAGTACGAAGCACCGCAGGCATGGCCGCTCTTGCCCATATGGCCGCCCATGGCGCCTACCGTGAGAAACGCTTGGGGCAGATTCTCGGCGCCGTTCACGCGAGAGGCGGCGTAACTGTGCAGGAACATCGTCTTGTTGTTCTTGCCCATAA
This sequence comes from Adlercreutzia shanghongiae, assembly GCF_035830635.1. Lineage (NCBI taxonomy): Bacteria > Bacillati > Actinomycetota > Coriobacteriia > Eggerthellales > Eggerthellaceae > Adlercreutzia > Adlercreutzia shanghongiae. The sequence continues at coordinate 309,423 of NZ_JAYMFI010000001.1, forward strand.
TTTCGGCAAGGAACGTGATGTCCTCAACCGGCGTGCCGCAGATTTCGGAAGCCCATTCGGGCGTCTTGGGGATGCCGTCGTAAACGCCCTTGACATACTCGCTGATGCACTCGTTGAGCTCGGCGTCTTCGGGCATATGATCGAGATCGAAGCCCACGCAGTAGGTGTTGAGGAAGTCCCAGTCGATAATGTCGCCGCGCTCTTCATCGAGCCGCATCATCTCGTACATCACGGCCAGGAGGAGAGCTGTGTCCGTACCCGGGCGAGCGGGGATCCAGCGACCGTCGAAAGCTGCCACCGAGGCATTGCGGCTCGTGTTGATATACACGAACTTCGCACCCGCCTCTTGGGCCAGCTTGAAATAGTAGTTCGGCGTAATGCCGTTGCACCACACGGTGTTGGCTCCCAAAAAGACGATGTACTCGGCGTTGCGCATGTCGTAGCGATCGTTTACCGTGGCGAGGTCGGCGTGGTCGCCCCATACGACGTTCAGCCCCAAGCACTGCGGTTTGAACACCCAGGTACCGAACGACTCGGTGTTCGACTCCATGATGGCGCCGCCCATAGCGCGCAACAAGTTTGAAGCTGGCTGCCAGCGCCAAGAATTGCACATGACCGCCTGAGGGCCGTAGTCGGCATACACGCGCTTCAGTTCGCCAGCGATCAGATCGAGCGCGTCGTCCCAGCTAACACGCTCCCATTCATCCTTGCCGCGCAACTCGCCATGGGAGTTCTCGCCGCCGCCCGGCTGCCAACTCTTGCGCTTCATGGGGTACTTCAGACGATCGGCATTGTACAGCTGCTGGCGCAGAGAGCGGCCGCGAGGACAGCTTCGTTGCTGAGGGCGACCGTCTGTGTCTTCATGCGTATCATCGGTAGCCTGACGCACGATGACGCCATCCACCAAGTAGCCCCGGTTCACACAGCCGCCGCCGCAGTTCTCATTGCAGCACATCGGCACCCATTGCCCACGCTCTTCCAGAATATCAATGTCAGACGCGACAACATGGGCGCTTCCGCCCTCTCCCGTATCACTCAGTTCGTCGCCGGATTTGCCGTTGGGCGCGCATCCCGCGATACCCGCCGCAGCCAAAGCTGCCGCAGCCGCGGCACTGCCCTTCAGGAAATTGCGGCGCCCGACTTTCTTCTCGAGTAATGCCATTTGATTCCCCTCTCGTCTCGCGCAACGCGTGACAGAAATCACGTTACTAGATGCAACGGGCCAAAGGCAACAGCCTAGGATTTGTCCCCTCTTCCCGCTCTACTGATATGCTATAGCGATTCAGTATATCAGTCAAGAGGTTTTCTGAATCACTTTTGCAATTCAGTGGTTCGCGCGCGAACGCATTTGAGCTATGATACTTTCAACAAGCGCAGACGCGCGCCCATCGCATGCGATAGTCGAGGACATGGTCTACGGAACACTGGTCATAGCTTACTTGTTCCTGGGAGGAGCCGCCGGAGGCACCTTCTTGGTCATGGCCGCCTGGAGTCTCACCCTGCACCGCGCGCTCCCCCATCGCTCTGCGCCAGCGCGCCGTGAATTCCGCATCCTGCGCGGACGCGCCTACGCCGTTGCGACCGCCGCCCTTGCCGCGGCCATGCTCTGCCTGCTGTGGGATCTCGACTACCCGGAGCGCGCCCTTACGATCTTCACTGCGGCGCGGCCCACCGTGCTCACCTTCGGAGCCTGCGTCCTCGCGGCGCTTCTTGGCGTCGGCCTGCTTTTGACCCTCGTTAACCTGTTCCACCTCCGCTTCTTCTCGGGACGCGTCAAACGCGTCCTCGATTGCCTCTGCGCCCTGCTCGCCATAGCCGTGATGGGGTATACCGGCGTGTTCCTTTACAGCAACGTCGGCATTGCCTTTTGGCACACGTTCTTCCTTGTGGGGCTGTTTTTCTGTTCTGCCCTCTCATCGGGCCTTTCCGCCGTCCTGCTTGTCGACTACTTCGCCCAAAGCGAGACGAAGCTCCTCCACGCCGTAAGACCCTTGCAGAAAGCCCACCTTGCATGCCTCGCCGTCGAGCTCGTCTTCATGGTGGCGTTTACAGGCGCGACCTGGGCAAACCCCTATGCCGCCTCATCGCTTTCCGCGCTGCTTTCCGAAGCCGTGCTCCCCACGGCGCTTGTCGGCGCTGCAGGACTCGGCATCGTCGTCCCCTTCGCCCTTGAATCCTATGCCCTGCTTCGCAAGGAGCAGCGGGCCATTCCCGTTTCGGACTTCGTGTGCCTCATCGGCGCATTTTGTCTTCGTTGGACCGTTATCGTCTGTGGGGTGCATTAATGAGCACAGCTGAACTGACCGATGCCAAATTCGTCGATGTGGAGCCGAACCGAACCGACTCCGTTCGCGAGGCGCCGCCCGAGGGCCGAGAGAGGCCCCTTGCCGCCGAGACGCCGGCCCCTGTCGGCGATGAGCCCGTCTTCGTCATCGACGAATCGTCGGACCTGCCGCTGTGGGTGCAGCTGCGCAACCGCCTGGCACACCTCATCCGCACCGGCTACTTCAAGGCCGGCGAGCAGTTGCCGAGCCTGCGGAGCCTGTCGGCCGAGGGGAAGATTAACTACAACACGGTGACCAAGGCCTATCGCGACCTGGAAACGAGCGGACTCATCGTATCTGTGCGCGGCCGGGGCATGTACGTGCAGAAGAACGTGACCGTGGACGACTCGCCGGAAAGCGCCGTGGACGCCATGACCGAGCAGTGCGTGGAAGAGTACCGCGCCCTGGGCCTGAGCTTCCGCGACATCCAGAAGCGCGTCGCCGGCATCGTGCAGTCCATGGCCGATGCAGCCGCCAGCACCGCCGCCGAGAAGAGGAGCTACTACGATGGCAAGCATTAGGAAGGGCCGCGCCCGCAGGGACACTCCCGCCCATCGCGATTTCGACCGCGCCTTCGACCGTCCCGTCATCGAGCGCTACAACTCCCCCAAGACCAAGCACACCGACGAGAACGCGCCCATCGTCTTCTCGGCGGCGCTCTTCGTGACGACGTTCCTCGTCGTGGGAGCTGCCGGCCTCGTCATAACCGGTAGCATCGACATCTGGATCATCTGCCTCGCCATCGCTTTGGCCGTGCTCGCCATCTTCGCCGTGCGCATCGCCCCCCACTGGGAGCGCGTGGTCATCCTGCGCTTCGGCAACTACAGCCGTACGGCGGGGCCGGGCCTCTACTTCACCGTTCCCTTTATCGACCACATTGCCCTGCGAGCCGATCTTCGCATCATGCTCACCGGCTTCGGCGCCGAGGAGACACTCACCGCCGATTTGGTGCCCATCAACGTGGACGCCGCCGTGTTCTGGACGGTATGGGACGCGAAAAAGGCCTGTTTGGAGGTGGAGGACTACTACGATTCCGTGGCCATGGCCGCCCAGACGGCCCTGCGAGACGCCATCGGGCGCAAGAATGTGGCCGACGTGGCCATGCGACGCGTACAGCTGGACGACGAGCTGCGCCGCGCCATCGAGGAGAAGACGAGCACCTGGGGCGTGTCCATCCTGTTCGTGGAGATCCGCGACATCGTCATCCCGAAGGAGCTGCAGGAGTCCATGGCCGCCGAGGCGCGAGCCGAGCGCGAACGCGACGCGCGGGTGGTGCTGGCCGAGGTGGAGAAGGATATCGCCGCCATGCTGCTGGAGGCCACCGAGCTGTACCACGAAGACGAGATGGCCTTCAAGCTGCGCCAGATGCACCTGGTGAACGAGTCCATGAAGGAGTCGAAGTCCTCGCTCGTCGTTCCCACCGCCTACGCCGACGGGTTTACGGACATGACGGAGAAGTAGAGCACTTGCATTGCTTCTGCTTTAGCTGAAACGAAATCGTCGGAAGGTGACGTTCCCGCAACTTTGCAGCGAAGCCGCTATAATGGGATTGCCGGAACCGCAACGCCCGAGGAGAGACCGTGTCGCCACGACAGTCCGATATCGCCGATATGAAGTGCTGGCTTCTGCGCCTCGCTCAGAAACGTTGGCGCATGCCCGCGGCTCACGTCACCCAGCTTTTCAGCGAGGCAAGCGTTTACGACTACGTGACGGAGCTCTACGACTTGCTGCACCTGAGCAGCTACGAGCGTGCCCTCGATGACGTTGAAACTTACCTCATCGCAAAAGGGTATTCGCTATGCTAGCTTTGCGAGACGACCTCATCCTCTACCATGGCAGTTACACTTCCATCGACGAGATCGATTTAGAGAAGTGCGCACCGGGCAGGGATTTCGGCCAGGGCTTCTATCTGACGTCGTCCTATGATCAGGCGAGGAACTTCGTGCCCCTATCGATCAAAAAGCACCAGGCTGAGAACTTTTCCGATAACTCGGGGGTCGGTTTCATTTCGACCTACCGGATGAAACTTCGCCCGGATCTGAGCATCCACGTATTCGCTGAGGCAAACGCTGACTGGCTTCATTTCGTAGCGGCCAACCGCCGTGGCGACCTCTTCCCCGAGCTCGTTGACGGCTACAAAGATTTCGACGTCATCGTCGGCAAGATCGCCAACGATCGCACGGCGCGTACGTTGCAGCTCTACGTATCGGGAGCCTTCGGAGAACCAGGAACGCCCGAAGCCGATAACATCGCCATAGCCCTGCTCTTGCCGAATCGCCTGGAAGATCAATATTGCTTCTTAACGCCTAGAGCCGTTGAATGCCTTACGCTCGAGGGGAGCGAGCCCTATGGGATTTGACGAGGAGGCCGTGACCGACGAGCAGCGCGAGGCATGCGCCGTCGTGGTGATGCGAACCATGCTGGAAGACTGGTGCGACGACACCGGCACTCCCTTCGATGATGCGCTGGATGCCTTCGCCTCGTCGCGCACCTACGAGCTGCTGTTCGACTTCTCCTCGCGCCAATGGGCCGAAGGCCCCGACAACCTCCGTTTTGTGTGGGAGCAGGAGAGGAAAAGGGGCTAGCGGGCTACTCGAAGCGACCACATGCCAACTACGCCCTCTCCCCTTCCGCCACCTCAATCTGCCTGATGACGCGCGCCGGCACGCCGCCGACGACGGTCATTGCTGGCACATCGCGCGTCACAACAGCGCCGGCGGCCACCACGGCGCCGTCCCCGATGGTAACCCCGGGCAGCACCGTGGAGTTCGCGCCGATCCACACGTTATCGCCGATGCGGATGGGCGCCGGATCCATGTCGGCGCGGCGAGCCGGATTCAAATCGTGGTTCAGCGTGGCCAGCACCACGTTGTGCCCGATGTACGCATGGTCCCCAATGTAGATGCCGCCCTGATCCTGGAATTTGCACCCGCTGTTGATGAACACATCACGCCCGAGGAAGATGTTCTTGCCGCAATCGCTGTTGAAGGGCGGAAACAGGCCGAAACCCTCGGGAACGGGCCGTCCGGTCAGCTCGGCCATGAGCGCGGCCAGCTCCTCGGGTGTGTGATAGGCGTTGTTCATCTCCATGCAGATGCGAATGGCCTCCTGGCTCACACCGTGCATCATGCGGTGCATCTCCGTCTGCCCCGTCACGCGCTCGCCCGCCCGCAGGCGCTCCAGATACTCGTCAAGCTCCATGCCAATTCCCTTCCAACAAAGCGGGGCGCCCGCAAGACGCCCCGTCCCTCACTTGCCGCGGCCGCGCCTTCGCGCGCTTACGCCAGATACTTCTCCGACACGCCGTCGCGCGCCTACGCCAGATACTTCTGATAGAAATCGACGATGGTGTCCCAGGGGATGATGTCTACTTGGTCGTACAGGTCGGTGTGGTTGGCGCCCTCCACCACCACGAGCTCCTTGTTCGCGGGGTTCACGCCGTGGGCCAGCTGGTCGTAGGTGTCCTTTCCGAAGTAGAAGGAGTGGGCCTTGTCGCCGTGCACGATCATGACGGCGTTCTCAATCTCGTCGGCGTACACGTTCGTCGGGAAGTTCACGAACGACTCGCAGCCGATGGCGGTCCAGCCGTCGTTGGAGTTCAGCGAGCGGGCGTGGTAGCCGCGGGGCGTCTTGTAGTAGGCGTGGTAGCCGCGCACGAACTGCGGCGCGTCGTCGGGCAGCGGATCGACCACGCCGCCGGCGCGGGCGTAGTCGCGCGAGGCGTACTCGGCCGTGCGGCGGGCGGCCATGGCGGCGCGGGCCTCGTTGCGCTTCTCGGCGGAGTCGTCGGCGTCGAAATAGCCGTTGGCGTTCACGCGGCTCATGTTGTACATGGTGGAAGCTACCGTGGCCTTGATGCGCGGGTCGCACGACGCGGCGCTCACGGCCATGCCGCCCCAGCCGCAGATGCCCAGAATGCCCACGCGCTCGGGATCCACGTCGTCGCGGTTCATAAGGTAGTCGACCGAGGCCATGAAATCCTCGGTGTTGATGTCGGGCGAGGCCATGTAGCGGGGGCTTCCACCGGATTCGCCGGTGAACGACGGGTCGAAGGCGATGGTGAGGAAGCCGCGCTCGGCCAGCGTCTGCGCGTACAGGCCCGAGCTCTGCTCCTTCACGGCGCCGAAGGGGCCCGACACCGCGATGGCGGGCAGCTTGCCGGTCGCCCCCTTCGGCTTGTACACGTCGGCCGCCAGCTCGATGCCGTAGCGGTTGTGGAAGATGATCTTGCCGTGCTCCACCTTGTCGCTTTCGGGGAACACCTTGTCCCAAATAGGGGTCAGCTCAAGTGCGGTCATGGAGGCTCCTTCGCTCTTAGGTTCGCGGCGGCCTTCGAATGCGGGCCGCCTTCTGTTTGCAGCACTCAGTATGCGACGCTCGCTTTCATTCCGCTAATGGTATAATTTCATATCTACTATTCTCTATTCGAATGTTTTGGGGCACCCATGGAACTGCGCGAACTCAGATCGTTTCTCGTCGTGGCCGAAGAGGAGAACATGACCCGGGCGGCCGAGAAGCTGCACCTCACCCAGCCCACCCTTTCCAAGCAGATCAAGGCCCTGGAAACGGAGCTGGGCCAGAAGCTGTTCGTGCGCCAGGGCTTCGGCATCGCGCTTACCGAGGAGGGGCGTCTGCTGCGCGAGCGAGCGGAGGGGCTGGTGGCCATGGCGGACAAGGTGAAGGAGGAGTTCACCGCGCTGGACAACATCACCGGCGGCGTGCTGCACTTCGGCCTGGCCGAGTCCTTCCAGATCAAGTACCTCGCCCGCGAGATCGCCCGCCTGCGCGAAAGCTGCCCGCAAGTGACCTACCACGTAGACAGCGGCACCACGCGCCAGGTACTGGACAAGCTGGACGCCGGCATCATGGACTTCGTGGTGCTGGCCGAGCTGCCCGACCGCACCCGCTACGAGTTCGTGAAGTTCCCCGACCACGAGCGCTGGGGCGTCGTCATGGCGAAAAGCGCGGCCCTGGCGAAGAAGAAGGTTGTAACGCCCGCCGACTTGAAGGGGCTGCCGCTGTTCTGCTCCGACCAGTCGTGGGCGCACGACATTCCCCGCTGGGCGGGCCGCGCCATGAGCGGGCTCACCCGCGAGGCCTCCTTCGGCCTGGCCTACAACGGCGCCATCTTCGCCCGCGAGGGGCTGGGCTACCTGCTCGCCTTCGACAACATCGTGAACACGGGCCCGGGCAGCGGCCTGGTGTTCCGCCCGCTGGAGCCGCCCCTGCACACCGACCTCTACTTCACCTGGAGGCGCGGCCGCGCCCTCACCCCCATCGCCGAACGCTTCCGCCGCCAAGTGTGCGAGGCGTTTGGGGGATAGAGACCACAATAGACCCCCGTCCTACAAAGGGCGACCGCCAAAAGACGATCGCCCCAAAGAGGGAGGGTATGGTTTAGGCCGCCGCTCTCGACAGCGCCCGTTCGTCCAGCCATGATGCGTCAACTTTCAGAAAGTCGACGAGCGACTCGGCCACCGTTCGATAGAAAGGCGCCTTCTCGCTGCTCAGCTTCTCAGCGAAACACGGTGTCCAACGCAGCGGATGGGCCTTAATGAACGACCGGCTCGCCTCCAAAGCCTCGGTACAACGCTCGGCGTCATAGGCTTTGCAGGCGCTAAGAGTCCGACCGGCCAGCTCGGCTAGAAAACCGCACTCCAAGGCGATGTGGTCATCGGCCACGGAGGGATACTGCTGGGGAAGGAGCCCTTGGGCGCGATAGGCGTTGCGCACCGTAAGCGTCACCGGCGTGAACAGGCCTCCGTCGCTGGACAGCTGCGCCGATTCCCAGGGAGGCGACGGAAGCGCTCCGGGGCCCACGAGCGTTGCGGCGTACTCGCTTGCCAGCTGCTCGCGGCGCGCTTTGGAACCGCAGGTCTCGCCAAGCAAGCGGGCAAGCTTTGCCCCGTCAGTGCCAGCGATAGCGCAAGCTTCCTCAACAAGTTCCGCATCCAGCTCGGCCCACCCATCGCTTCGCGGATCGTTGCCCAAAAGGCACTGGAACGTTCGGTACAGGTAGTGGCGTGCCGCCAGCATGTTCTCGCTCATCGCAATCCCCTTCCCCAGCGTTTCCTACAGCAGCACTTCCACGAAGTCGTCGGCGAGCGCCGCGGGCTTCGGGTTAATGAGCGTGTTCGGCCCGGTTTGCTCCGACGACGGCAGGATGGGCATGTCGCGCACGAGCTCGCCCACCATCTGGCCTTCGCCCTCGTGCTTGGCACGCAGCTCGTCCAGATCGCCGAACTCCAGGGCGCGCATATTGCACGCGTCGACGCACACCGGATTCAGGCCCGCATCGCGGAAGGGCTTGCACGAGTCGCACTTGCCGGCCAGCTTCTCGGCCTCCTTCACGATGGGCACTTCGTAGGGGCAGTTGTTGGCGCAGCTCCCACAGCCGATGCACAGCTCGTCATCATGCTGCACAGTGCCGTCGGCATCCTTGTACATGGCGCCGGTGGGGCAGGCTTCCACACAAGCCGGGTTATCGCAGTGATTGCAGGTCTTGGAGTAGTGGTACATGGTGGCGTTGGGGAAGGTGCCCGTCTGATACGTTCCCACGTGGCGGTACAGTTCGCCGGCAGCAAGATCGTTGCGGTCTTTGCAGGCCGTCTGGCAGGCACGGCAGCCGCTGCAAGCACGCTCGTTGAAGTAGAATCCCAGAGTCATGATCGTATCCTCTCTTAATCTTCGATGCCGGAGGGCAGCACAACCGGGCGCTCGACGTCAGCCAAGTAGTCCTGCTTAGGGCACCTCTCAATCTGGCACAGGCGCGTGTTGTAACCCTGCTGCGCACCGGCCGACGTGGTGGAATCGATAAGCAGGTTGGTACCGCCATTCACGGAGTTGCCCTCGTCGTCCATCTCGATCCACGAACCGTGCATGGTGTTCGCCACGCCCGGCATCATGGTTTCGACCACCGAGGCCTGACGGATGATGGAGCCGGCATCGTTGAACACGCGCACCCAGTCGCCAGTCTCGATGCCGCGCTCGGCAGCGTCGGCGGTGCTTATGAACACGGGGTTCGCGAAGGCCTCGCGCAGGTAGCTGTTCGAGTCGAAGGAGCTGTGAGAGCGACGCAGGTAATGGCCGTTGAACACCTGAATGGGATAGGCGCCCTTCTCCTTGGCGTCCCAGTTAGCAAAGGAATCCTCGTAGCCGTAGAGCGGGCGAAGGTAGTTGGCGTAGGGCTTCACCGGATCGTTTTCGTCCTGCCAACCGAGCTTCGGGAAGATATCGGCCTTGGCCTGGCAGTACAACTCGATCTTGCCCGATGCGGAGCTGCGGGGTTTGGCCTCGGGATCGCGCACGAAGTCCTCGTAGGCAATGTAACCGAGGTTGTCGCCCACCTCGCGGCGCACCTGATAGATGCCCTTCTCGATCATCTCGTCGAGGGAGACCAAGCCCTCCTGCGGTTCCACATCGCGGATGCCGTGCTTGTCGATGTCCTCTTGGGTGATGGTCACCAGCGGCATCATCACGTCGTTGCCCTCAACGGCATCCCCCGTGCCAGGAGTCATCGAGGCGGCCTTGGCGCCGGCGTTCGTGCCCTCGTCGGGCTTAATCACCGTGGCGTTGATGAGACGGTACAAGTGCTGCTCCGCGCCGGTGTACGGGAAGTACGCATCAGAATCCAAACCGAGGCGCTTGCCCAGGTCGTATACGATCTCGCGGTCGGACTTACCTTCGAAGTAGGGGTTCACCACACCGAATTGCTGCCACAGCGCGATGTCGCGGTTTTGCTGGCCCAGATGGTAGTCGTCGCCGTTGGGATCTTCCCAGTTGGTCAGCACGGGAAGCACGATGTCGGAGTACTGGGCCGTGGGGTTGAACACCAGCGCCAGGTCAAGCACGAAATCCACCTTGCGGAAGGCCTTGATGCCCTCATTGGTGTTGCAGCGCACCGTAAGCGGGTTGCCGAAATCGTTCACGATCATGCGGATGTCAATCTCGCGCTCCTCGGCCTGCTGGATGGCGGAGTTGCCGTTGCCGTAATCCACCACGCTGCCGAACCAGGTGTACTTGCCCGTGTTCACAGCCTGCCACACGTAGTTGTGCAGAATAACGTCGTCCACGGGGTTCGCCGGCGGCTCCACCGCCTTGCCCGCCGGATACGGATCGCCCAGCACCACCAAGTCGGGGCCATCGTTGCCCGCGAAGAAGTGGTACTGCGGAGCACCGGAATGACCGGGCTTGCCGTGATGGCCGCCCATGCAGCACACCGTTTCCTGAATCTGCAGCAGGTTCTCAGCGCCGTTGCAACGGGACGCGCCGTAGCCGTACAGCCAGGTAACGGCGTTGTTCTTTCCCATCACCTCGGCGAGCCAAGCGATATCGGCCGGCTCAGCGCCGCAGATTTCAGCAGCCCACTCCGGCGTCTTCGGCGTACCGTCGTAGTCGCCCAGGATGTAGTCCTTAATATTCTCGCTGGTAGTAGCATCGGCGGGCATCATGGTATCGTCGAAGCCCACAGTGCATCGTTTGAGGAAATCCCAGTCGACGATGTCGCCGCGCTCCTCGTCCAGACGCAGCATCTCGTAGGCCACGCCCAAGAGGAAGGCGGTGTCGGTGCCGGGGCGCACGGGAATCCACTTCGCCTCCAAGGTGGTGGCGGTCAGGTTGCACTCGGGTCCCACATAGACAAACTCAGCGCCGGCCTCCTTGGCGCGCCAGAAGTGGTACATGGGGCTGCCGCCCGAAGCCCAAGCAGGGTTGCCGCCCTGGAAGATGATATAGTCGGCGTTCAGCAGGTCGAGACGGTCGTTGCTGCCGTATCCGCCGGGCTCGCCGTGGTTGAAGTACGTGCCCATGTTTCCGCTGTACATCAGGTACGTGCCGTAGGAGTCGCAGAACTCGAAGGTGGCGTAGCCGCCCATGGGGGCCAAAAGGAAGTTGCGCATGCACGTGCGGCCGAAGCTCATGTGAAGCACGCTACGCCCACCGTAGGTGTCGTAGATACGACGCATCTCCTCGGCGATGAGGTCGTAGGCCTCGTCCCAGCTGATACGCTCCCACTCGTCTGCGCCGCGCAGCTCGCCATTTACGTTGTCGCCGCCGCCAGGCATCCAGCTCTTGCGCTTCATGGGGTACTTCAGGCGTTCCGCCGACGCATGGGCGGCACGCTGGCTGCGGCCGCGCACGCAGCCACGCTGCTGGAACATCTCGAGCGATTCCTCATGGGTGTCGTCGGTCTTGATGCGGGTGATAATGCCATCCACCACGTAAGCCTGCAGCAGGCACTTGCCACCGCAGGAAAGCCAGCACTGCACCGGCCTCCACGCCCCGGCCGCGTCTTTGGCCAGCTCGGCGTCGACGGTGTACTCATGGGCCTCGGTGTCACCCGTTTCGGCCATTTTCTGCTCGGGCGCGCAACCGGCAGCCAATGCCGCCGCGCCAGCCGAGGCCGCCGCCACGAACGAACGGCGCGTCAGCGTTCCCTTGCTTGCCATCTCCTCCATGGGTCCTCCTTCTCTCGTTACCACTGCTCTGCTTTTCGCAGCGGTTCTCTCTAGGGGCATTGTGCGGCCGCCGGAAGCAAACCAGAAGAGACTGAAAAGCGACTTTAGCGTTAGTTCTGGACTAACGCTCTCCCAAGTCCTATACTGCGGCCGAGGGGAAGGGGAGCCTATGCTCGACAAGCGGGTCACAACATTTATTCAGGTGGTTGAAAGCGGTTCCATCGCCAAAGCCGCCCGCGTACTGTTTCTTTCCAAGGTATCGGTGAAGGCGCAGATGGACGGCTTGGAGGCCGAGGTAGGCGTGCAGCTCCTCGAGCGCACCACCCGCGGCGTCAAGCCCACGACGGCCGGCGAGATCTTCTTCGAAGGGGCCCGCAAGCTCGCCTATTTGGCAGACCGCACGCTGGCGAAAACCCGAGCAACCAGCGAGGGAGAGCGCCGCGTCGTGCGCGTGGGGACCTCGGTGCTACGTCCTTGCCGCCCCCTCCTCGACCTGTGGGACTCCCTCGGACCCGACAAGCCCGCCATCTCTTTGGAGATCATCCCCTTCGACGACGATACGACAAGCCTCAACGAGGTGGTCGACGATCTGGGGCGGCGCATCGACTGCTTCGTGGCCCCTTGCGACTCCGAGCGTTGGCGCGCCACAACGAATATCCTCCTGCTGGACGAGATGCCCTATTGCCTCGCCGTCCCTCGCTCCCATCCGCTCGCTACACGCGAGCTCATCAGCTGGGACGATCTGGATGGCGAGACCATCATGATGGTCCCTGGCGGCGACTCCCCCATCGTGAGCTCTCTGCGCAGCGAAATTAAAGAGATCCACCCCGGCATATCCATCGTGGGAAGCTCTACCCACTACGACATCACCACGTTCAACACCTGCGAGCAAGCCGGATACCTTCTGCCTGTCTATCACGTCTGGGCCGACGCGCACCCCTCCATGGCCACCGTACCAGTTGACTGGCCTTGGCGCATGCCCTACGGGCTGGTGTATTCCAAACACCCCAGCGAGGCCATGGCCGATTTCGCCAACGCCATAGCCCAAACCCGTCAAATTTAGGTCTTCCTTGGTGTCCTGCGGGACATGCACGCGCAAGCGAAAGACAAGGGGCATTTGACGGTTGAAGAGGACGATTCAGTACCCATATTTCAATTACATCCTGATTTGTGTGAGTTTTAACATTTTTACGTCCTTATTTTTGCGAATTTTCGCACTTTTACGTCCTTGTTTTTGTATACTTGTGTCGTGCACTGAGCAAGGGAGGTGTCTATGGAGCGTTTTCTCATGCGCGATCTCGAAGCATGGCGAGAGAATCCCCGCAGGAAACCCCTTATCATCAACGGGGCACGCCAAGTCGGAAAGACCTGGCTCATCAAAGAATTCGGAAGGCGCCATTACGAGAGCGTCGCCTACGTGAACATGGACAATAACTCGCCCATGCGTGAGCTGTTCGACGCGGGGTACGATATCGACACTCTTCTCGCCGGCCTCCAGCTGCAAACCGGCATCACCATAGACCCCGAATCAACGCTCATCGTGTTCGACGAGGTTCAAGAAAACCCCAAGGCGCTCACGGCGCTCAAGTACTTCGACGAGGATCCGCGCGGCTTCTCGATCATAGCCGCTGGCTCTCTGTTGGGAATCCTCCTCCAAAGCGGAACGGGTTTTCCCGTAGGGAAAGTGGAAACGCTCGACCTCTACCCCCTCTCCTTTGAGGAATTCGCCTTGGCTTCGGAGGGAAAAGAGCTCCTCGCTTCAATGCAGAGCCCGAATCCGGCGCTCATTCAAATGTTTAAATCGCGGGCAATTGCGCTTCTGAAAACCTATTATTTCGTTGGGGGGATGCCAGAGGCAGTCAGCGTATTTCTTGAACATCAAGATTACGATGCCGCCCGCGCTGTTCAGAGGCGAATCCTCGCAGACTACGAGCGCGATTTTTCCAAGCACATCGCCCCGCGTGAAGCCGAGCGGGTGTTCGCGGTTTGGGACTCGATCGTCGCCCACCTGTCCCAGGAGAACAAGAAGTTCATCTTCGGTCGCCTTGCAAAGGGTGCTCGAGCAAAGGAATTCGAAAGCGCCCTCACGTGGCTCAGGCAGGCCGGCCTCATTTACCAAGTTCCTCGCGTGGCCAAACCGGGGGTACCCCTCAAGGCCTATCGCGATCCGGGCGCATTCAAAGTGTTCCTGCTGGATGTGGGCCTACTCGGCGCCATGAGCGAGCTGGACAGCAGGAGCGTCATCGAGGGCAACGCCCTGTTCGAGGAATTCAAAGGGGCTCTTACCGAGCAGTACGCGTGCCAAGAGCTTATAGCGAGCTGCAAGCTTACCCCCTACTATTGGTCTGCCGAGAACTCCCGCGGAGAGCTGGATTTCCTCACGCAGTCGGCAAGCGGCATCTACGCCATCGAGGTGAAGGCCGAAGAGAACCTGCGCGCCAAGAGCCTGCGCAGCTTCAAGGAGAAGTACCCGGAGGTTAAGGCCCGACGCTTCTCCCTCTCCGACTACCGCGAGCAGGACTGGCTCACCAACGTCCCCCTCTACTTGATGGGGAACACGGGGCTTTGGCTGTGATTCGCACGGGCAGCTATAGAATAGGGGCGGCCCAAATGCCGCCCCTAAGAGGGAGGGTACATTTTATTGCGCGCCAATCTTAGGCCTTGGCGGCCACCAGCTCGTGGTCCTCGATACCAAAGGGGCATACGCGGTTGAGAACGGTGATGGCTTCGGACACCTCGGCGAAGACGGCCGTCTCGGGGCTGCCGGGCATCGCACCGAGGCCGCCCGGGACAACCTCTCCGTTGGCCGCGATGGCCTCCTCGGCCCAGAAAGCGGACTCGGAGAGCAGCACGGCGTCGTTGCGGACAAAGGCAGCCAGGGCCTCGATCATCTGAGGGTAGAGCACTGCCGTCTTGGAACGGCGGGCGCAGCGGGCGAAGTCGTCCACCCAGCTGAGCATGTGGCCGCGAACGAAAGCCTCTTGGTCGCGCAAAGACGCTGCAAGCGCTTCTGTATGCCCAGCTCGCAGCTCGGTGAGCGCGCTTCCCGCCTCGTGGGCCATAAAACCGCACATTGTGGCGATGTGATCGTCGGGAACGCGCATGAGGCGCTTGAGCTCAAGCCCGCGCTCGCGGTAAAGCGCCCTCACGGCCAGGGTGTTCTCCTGAAAGAGCGCCGCATCATGGGTCAAGTAAGGCGACTCGATGGGCTGGCAGGGCAGCTCGCCCGGGCCGATGAACAGGCGCGTGTACTCGTCGCGGGCCTGGTCGAGCAGCACCGACTGGTCGACGCACTCGCCCAAATCCTGCAGAAAGCGCCCGAGGCCCCGCATGGAGGGATCCTCGCCGGAGAACTCCTCCACCACATCCCGCGTCGTCTCCGAAAGCGCAAGTGCCAGCATTGCCTCGTCCGGCGTGCCGCCGAAGAGCTTGTGGAACAGCGCGTAAAGGTACTCGCGGCACAATAGCAGTGCCTCCAAATCGATGGATTCGCGGCGAAGGTTCACGGCGTCGGTCATGGTTGGCTCCCTCCTCTGATGTGGGGCGGGCGACAAGGCCCGCCCCGGATGTGCTTCTGGCTACAGGACGACCGGGTTGAACGTTTCCAGCAGTGCTGCACGGCTCGCGCCGATGAGCAGGTTCGGGCTCGTGGTGGCCGCGGCCTCCGTGCAGGGCAGCTCGCTCACGGCATCGGGATGGGCGGCGCGCAGCTCGTCCATCTCGCCGAACTCGATGGCGCGCATGGGGCAGGCCTCCACACACACCGGCTCGTGCCCCGCCTCGCGCAGAGCACGGCAGGTGTCGCACTTCTGGACGATCTTGTCCTCCTCGATGAACTGCGGCGCACCGTAGGGGCAGCTGTTCACACAGGTCTGGCAGCCGATGCAGGCCTCGTCGTCGTGCTGCACGGTGCCGTCCTCGTCCTTGTACATGGCGCCGGTGGGACAGTTTGCCACACAGGCCGGGCTCTCGCAGTGGTTGCAGGAGATGTTCAGGTGGAACATGCCCACCTCGGGGTAGGTGCCGCACTCGAAGGTGTCCACCCGGCGCAGGCGCGGACCGGCAACCTGGATATCGCGGCGGTCCTTGCAGGCGACCTGGCAGGTCTTACAGCCGATGCAGCTGGCCAAATCAACATAGAATCCCAAGCTCATGATTAAGCCTCCTGTCCCTCTTCGGCGCCCGGCACCACGTAGGCGGGCGAACTTGCGGCGTCCACGCCGGCAGCCAAGAACGGGCCGCGCTCGAAGTCCTCTTCCAGAGGATCGCCGTCGTATTTCTCAATCTCGATGAGCAGGCTGTTGTAGCCGTCCACCTGGGGGAAGTAGTTCGACTGCATGCCGTCGGAGAGCATCTGCTCGCTCCCGCCGCGGTCGATGATATGGTCGGGGTCGGTCTCGTCGAACACCGAGTGCACGCCGTGGGGAATGCCAACCGTGCCCGGCATCATGCCCTGCATGGGCTGGGCGATGCGCAGCATGCTGCCGAAATCGTTGAAGCAGCGCACGGTGTCGCCGGCCTTAATGCCGCGCTCGGCCGCGTCCTCGGCGTTCATGAACACCGGGTTGCGGAAGGCCTCCTGGGTCCACACCATGTTGTCGTAGCAGGTATGGGCGCGACGCATGTAGTGCGGCGTGTAGGCCTGCAGCGGGTAGGCGCCCTTCTCCTTGGTCTCCCAGTTCGCGAAGGTCTCTTGGTAGCCACGGCGAGGCACGAAGTAGTTCGCGTAGGGCTTGATGGGCTCGTCGGCGAGGCCGATGCGGTTCACGTTGTCGGCCTTGAACTGGCAGTAGATCTCCAGCTTGCCGGAAACTGACGGGCGCGGCCAGGCGGTATCGGTCACGACGACGGACTCGCCGTCCTCGCCGATGCCCAGCTTGTCGTCGCGATAGCCCACGTAGTTGCGCTTATCGCCTTCGGAGCGCTGGACCACATAGCAGCCGTCGGCCATGAACTGGTCGAAGCCGACCTTGCCCTCCTGGGTGGGGTAGCTCGCATGGTACTTCTCGTTGTCGGCGTCGGTCCAGGTGATGACCGGCTCCCATTTCGTCGCGTCCTCGTTCAGCACGCGCATGCCGAGGAAGTAGCCGAGCCACTGGTCGTAGTTGCTCTTCGGGTAGGCGTCATCCGGATTGAACCCCATGCGCTCGATGATCTCGCGGAACACGCGCTTCTCCTCGCGCGCCTCGTAGAGCGGCTTGATGAGCGGACGCCAGGCAAGCAGGGCGTCCTTGCGCTGCTTCTGGCCGTTGCCGTCGCCGAAGGCGCTCGGCCAGGACAGCTCGCCCCAGGACTCGTCGTCGTTGCCCTCCCAGTGGGTGCACACCGGCAGGATGATGTCGGCGAACTGGGCCGTCAGCGAGAGCTTGATCTCGAAGGAGACCACCGTGTCGGCGGCGCGCATGACCTTGATGGCCGTGGGCAGATTGCCGCGGGTCTGCATGAAGTTCGAGTTCGTGGAGATGAGCAGGCGCGGGTTCACCGGCATCTCGCGGGCCTCGTGGTAGGTAGGCGTGTTGGAGCGCAGCTTCGTCGGATCGCCCACCACATCGCTAGAGCCCAAGTCGTAGGGGCCTTCCGAAGAAGACAGGTACTTCCCCTCGGCCAGCGAGCTCCACCAGGAGTTGCCCTCGATGTTGCGGTTGGGACCGGTGGCTGCAGGCGAGCCCACGAGGTTGTCCACACAGCCCCAGTCACCGCCAGCGTGCTGAATCATACGGTAGCCCGAGTCGCCCGCGTCCCACGTGTAGATGGCCGCCGCGCCGTGGCCGGACTTGCCGTAATGGCCGCCCAGAGCCGACACGGTCATGAAGGCCTGGGAGAGGTTCTCGGCACCCAGGTAGCGGGACGCGGCGTAGCTGTGCAGGAAGATGACGGCGTTGTTCTTGCCGGCCATCTCGGCGTACCAGGTGATGTCCTCGACCGGCGTGCCGCAGATCTCCGTGGCCCACTCCGGGGTCTTCGGGGTGTTGTCGTAGGCGCCGAGCAGGTAGTCGCGGAAGTTCTCGTCGGTGGTGGCGTCGGCCGGCATGGTCTCGGGCGTGAAGCCCACGGTGCGCTCGTTCACGAAATCCCAGTCGATGATGTCGCCGCGCTCCTCATCGAGGCGCACCATCTCGTAGGCGACGGCCAAAAGGAAGGCGGTATCGGTACCGGGGCGCACGCGAATCCAGCGGGCGTCCATGGCGGCGGCGGTGGCGTTGTAGTCGGGGCCGACGAACACGAAGTCCACGCCGGATTTCTGGGCGTTCTTCAGCCAGTACATGGAGGAGTGCTGGGCCCAGGCGGGGTTGCAGCCGTAGAGCACAATGGTGTCGGCGTTGGGCAGGTCGTACTTGTCGGGGGCCATCATGATATCGGGATGGTCGCCCCAGGAGTACAGGCCCAAAGCCTCCGTTTGGAAGGCCCAGCAGCCGAAGGACTCGCACTCGGTGTTGTACACCGCGCCGCCAATGACCGGGAACATGGCGGAGCCGGGAGCCCAGCGCCAGGCGTTGCAGATGACGGCATCCTGGCCGTACTCGGCGTAGACGCGCTTGAGCTCATCGGTCACGTAGGTGAGCGCCTCGTCCCAGCTGATGCGCTCCCACTCGTCACGCCCGCGCAGCTCGCCGTGGGCGGCATCCCCGCCGCCGGGCTGCCACATCTTGCGCTTCATGGGGTACTTGATGCGATCGGCGTTGTACACCTGCTGGCGCAGGGAATGCCCGCGCAGGCAGGAACGCTGCTGGGGGCAGTCGAAGCTGTCGGCGTGGGAGTCGTCGGTCTTCTGGCGAACGACCACGCCATCCACCACGTAGCCCATGTTCAGGCACATCTGGTTGCAGTTCTGGTGGCAGTGGATGGGCATCCACTCGCCTTTGCCCTCGATGATGGCGGCATCGCTGGCCACCTGGTGGGTCGCCGCGCCGGCGCCCTCGCCCGTGGCGGCCATGTCCGTGCCGGCCTGGGGCGCGCAGCCCGCAGCTCCCACGGCGGCCGTGGCTGCCATGGCGGCAGCACTCGCCTTCAAGAAATCGCGACGCTTCAAGCTCTTGTCCAACAGAGACATGAACATCACCCTCCTCTTTCTCTTGTCTTCTCCTGACAGCCCGAATCATACGGAGGATGCGCGTTCCATAGGTAATGCTTATAATGTAATCTTGCAAATGCCTGGAAGGCATGGGGAAATCGGGGGGATCCATGGAACTGAGAACGCTGCGCTATTTCACCACCGTAGTTCGGGAGGGCTCTATCACCGCGGCGGCAAAATCGCTGCACGTCACCCAGCCCACGCTCTCGCGCCAGCTGGCCGCCTTGGAAGACGAGCTGGGGCATGCTCTCTACCAACGCAATCGCAAGGGCATCGAGCTGACCGAGCAGGGCGTTATCCTGCGCCGCTACGCCGAGTCCATCCTTGCCCTGGCCGACAAGGCCGAGGAGGAAATCGCGCTCCCCACCCACTCCATCGCCGGCAAGGTGCACATCGCCGCCGGCGAGACCCAGGCCATGGAGCTTATCGCCGAGGCCATGAAGCGCACGAGCGCCGCCTACCCGGGCATCACTTTCGAAATCTACAGCGGCACCTCCGCCGACCTCATGGATAACTTCGTCCGCGGCTTCTACGACTTCTTTTTGGAATGCGAGATGCGCAGCCACGTGGACATGCACACCATGCACCTGCCCCACAAAGACACCTGGGGCCTGCTCGTGCGGCGAGACAATCCCCTGGCTTCGCTTGAGGCGGTCTCTCCCGAGGATCTGATTGGACAGCCGCTTATCAGCTCGCGCCAAGGCGTGAAGGTGGGCGTGCTAGGCCAATGGTTCGGTGAGCTGGCCGATGAGATGGACGTGCGCGCGGTCTACAACCTGCCGCTGAATGCGAAGTTCCTCGTGCGGGCGGGCCTGGGAAGCGCGTTTACCTACCGCGGCCTTTTCGAAGCCAACAAAATAAGCGACCTCGCCTTCGTGCCGCTGTCCCCTACCCTGGAATCCACCCAGGGAATCGTCTGGCGCAAAACGCTGCCCACTCGCCAAGCCCAAGCATTCCTGGACACCCTAAAAGAGGTCTGTGAGGAAATAGGAGGCGATTAAGCAAAGTCTTTCCTGCCCTTAAACCCGGCACCAAGGACCAAAGGACAAATTCGGATTTTGGTAAAATCTAATTCGGATTTTGGTAGTACTACAAAAAGGGAGGTTGCCATGGGCCAGTCATCGGTTAAACCGCAGGGCTATCTTCCGCGCCTTGTTGATGAGCAGATCGAACGCTACCTGCGCATCTTCGGTGCTGTCGAAATAGAAGGCACGAAATGGTGCGGAAAAACATGGACAGCCAGGCAGCATGGCGCTTCCATCAGCTATGTCGATGAAGAGCTGGCACTCGCCCAAGACGATCCCTCTCTTATGCTCCTGGGAGAGAAACCCCACGTCATTGACGAATGGCAGCGCGTTCCTTCTATCTGGAATCTCGTTCGTCACCGTGTCGACGAAGCACGTTCAGCGCGTGGAGGGTGGATTCTCACGAGCTCGTCAACTCCTCCCGGTCGGGATGATGCGACCAATGAAGCGGAGAAGCGCCACAGCGGAGCCGGGAGAATCGGACGCATCAAAATGTCTCCCATGACCCTATCCGAGTCTGGCGAATCAAGCAAAGCTGCCTCACTCGCCCAACTCTTCGAAATGCCGCTCTCTACCGAGATTGTTGATAGCGACACCGAGCAACTCGTTGAAATTGCCTGCAGAGGAGGCTGGCCCGAGGCGGTTGACCTTGCTCCGATGGACGCTCAAGTAGTTGCCCGCGAGTACCTTTCTGCAATTTGCCACGAGAGCGCGCCCAGCCATGGCCTCGACCCCTACGTCACCGAACGCGTCATCGCTTCCCTAGCTCGCAATTTGGGACAAGCCGCCACGTATGGCACCATCAAAGAGGATGCCTTGGGAGCAACCGGGTCCAATCTTACCGATCGACAAATTGGCGATTACCTTAGCTTCCTCAATCGAATTTACCTCACCATGGAAGTGCCCGGCTGGGAACCGCCCTCACGTTCAAAAAAACGTCTTCAGGTCAAACCCAAGCGCTACCTGGCCGACCCTTCTTTGGCAATAGCCGCGCTGGGCATGTCTCCACAAGCGCTTATGGAAGATTGGCAAACCTTCGGGCTTGTGTTCGAAAACCTCTGCATGCGCGACCTCACCGTATATGCACGAGCTCACGAACTCGCACGCCCTGTTCCCGTCCGATACTATCGCGACGACTCTGGGCTCGAAGCTGACGCAATCGTGGAGCTGGCAGATGGGCGCTGGGCCGCCTTCGAGATAAAAACGAGCGAAAGCAAAGTCGACGCTGCCGTTGAAAACCTCAAGCGACTTCGAAAAAAGCTTTGTGAGAACCCGCGCTCCCAGACGAAGCTTCCATCATTCATGGCCGTTATCGTCGGCATTGGAAAATACGCTCGCGTTGTCGAGGAGGGCATCTACGTTATTCCCATACGCTCACTCACAGCCTAAAGGGCCGTGCCCGTAGCTCGACATCATCCGAGCAAACGCTACCAGCACGTACCCCGCCCTCCCCAAACCGTGCAAAAGTGCGGTTATCTTCTTGCAATCCATGCAGAACTGCCCCGAAGTCCATCTTCGGCGGAAGATAGCCATACAAAAGTGCGTTTAACTGCGTTCGTGCTCGAGGCAAGCGCGCTGCGGGATTAAACCGAAGAGGGGCCCAGTGCTTAACCGCATCCCAGTTCACGTGTCCAGAAAGGGAGGCGGCTCATTGACTGGGCCCCTTGTTCAGCGCGCGGAAGGCCGACAATTGAGGAGTTTTACAAGCGCGGGAGAACGTTAATGCCCCTCAGCGGAAAGCCCGTTGGCGCGCTCTACGCCACCACGCGCGACGCCACCACTTCGCCGACGTTCTTGCCGAACACCTCGATGTCGCACACGGCGTTGCCGCCGATGCGGTTGTTACCGTGGATGCCGCCCGTGACCTCGCCGGCCGCGTACAGGCCGGGGATGGGGTTGCCGTCGGCGTCGAGCGCCTCGTTGTTTACATTGATCTTGATGCCGCCCATCTCATGGTGAATGCCCGGCGCTACCTTGATGGCGTACATGGGACCGTCAGCGAACACGATGCAGCCTTGGGTGCGCCCGAACTCGTCGGCCGCACCGCCGGCCACGGCATCGTAGGCCGCGATGGTGGCCTCAAGGGCGGCCGCATCTACCCCGATGGCCTCGGCCAGGCCGGCCACCGAGTCGGCCTCGGTCACGAGACCTTGCTTCTCCAGCTTCGTCACGGCCTTGTTCGCGTCGTAGACCTGCTGGTCGAACACGCACCACACATCGCCGTTCGGCTGGGCGAGCTCGGCAGCCGACACCTTGTCGCGGGTGGACATCTCGTCGAAGAAGCGCTTGCCCTCGCTGTTGACGAGGATAGCGCCCGAGCCGCGAATGCCCTCGGCCACAAGTGAATGGGTCGTCTGCTCCACGGTCGGGTGAATCTGGATCTGGTCCATCTGCACGAGCTCGGCGCCCACCTTCTCGGCGAGCCGATAGCCGTCGCCGGTGGCACCGGGCTGGTTCGTGCTGACGAAGTCCTTCAGATCGGGGCGGTACTGGGCGATCATCTCGGGGTTGGAACCCAGGCCGCCCGCCGCAAGGATGACGGCCTTGGCGTTGTAGACGGTGGGGGTATTGTTGTCGTTGGCCACCACGCCCACTACGGCACCGTCGTCGGTCACGAGCTCGGTGACCTCGCACAAGTTGCGAATGGGAATACCGCGCTCGGCAGCAGCTGCCACCAAGCCGGGCACGAGCGTCGCGCCCACGGCCGAGCCGTCGGTGGGACGATGGCAGCGCTTGACGGACATGCCGCCGGTCTGGCCGATGTTGTCCAGCGTGATGCCCAGGCCGTCCAGCCAGTCAATGGCGCCGGCGGAATTCTCGCACATGAAAGTGACCAGCTCCTCGTCGCCGGCGTTGTGGCCGCCGTCCAACGTTTCCTGGATGAACAGGTCGGTGCTGTCCTCGATGCCCTGCTCCTTCTGGAACTTGGTCTCGGATGCGTTCATGCCGCTGGACGAGTAGTTGGTGTTGCCGCCGTTCACGCCCATCTTCTCCAGCACGACGACGTTTTCAACGCCCGCATCGTGGGCCGCGATGGCCGCCGACAGGCCCGCGCCGCCGGCACCCACGATGACCACATCGTAGTCGTTGTTCTCCACCGGATCTCGATCGGCGGGCGAGCTGATGTTTTGCGGCGCGCAGCCGGCCAGACCCAGTATGCCAAGGGCTCCGGCACTTGTCAGAAAACCGCGTCGCGTCAGACGCGGCGCACCGGAGGCACCGTTAATAGCACTTCCCGCCACTGACGATGTTTTCGCATTCCCAGCCATGGTAGTTCCTTTCTCGATTACGCCTTGTGCGCATCAGAGCCTTCAAGGTCCTTTGATCTGGAACTACTTTAGTTGGGAAAACACCTGATAGATGAGTTGTTCACCAAGCGTTGAGACCGCGCGGGCAGACCGTCATGACCTCGATGGCAACGAAGCGAAACCGTCACCGCGCGGTCATCGTCTAGCAGCCGAAGAGCCGCTCGGTCGCCCCCATGCGCTCGACGATGGGCACGCCGAAGGGGCAGCGGGGCTCGCACTGGCCGCAGGCGATGCAGGCGGCGGCGGTGGCAGGCATGGCCTTGTAGTGGGCCGCCACCGATGCGGGCACCTCGTCGGCCATAACCGCCAGGTCGGCGAACTTGTTCGCGAGCGCGATGTTGATGCCCACGGCGCACGGCGCGCAGTGGCCGCAGTAGGTGCACTGGCCCATGTAGGCATGCTTGGGCGCGCCGGCCAGCACGCTGGCGTAGTCACGCTCGGAGGCCGAGGCGCCCTCGTAGCCCAGGGCCTCGTCCAGCTGCTCCACCGTTTCCACGCCCACCATGACGCTGGCCACGGCCGGCCGCGTGAGCGCGTAGTGGATGCACTGCACGGGCGTGAGCGCCACGCCGAAGGGCGACGAGGCGGCCGACAGCAAACGGCCGCCCGCGTAGCCCTTCATCACCGTGATAGCGGTGCCGGCCGCCTCGGCCCGGGCGTACAGGCGGGCGCGCGCAGGCTCGATGCCGTCGCCGGACACATTCTCGTAGTCGCCGAACAGGTCGTCCAAATTCTCCGAGGCGGGCATCATGTCGAAGGCCGGGTTCAGCGAGAACATGATGACCTCGATCTCCGGCTCGTCCACCGCCAGCAGGGCCACCTCGGGATTGTGGGTGGAAAGCCCGATGTGGCCGATTTTGCCCGCAGCCTTAAGCTCGCGCATGTAGCCGATGAAGTCGCCGGCCATGATGGAGCGGAACTCGTCGCAGGAATCCACGTAATGGATCATGCCGATTTCCACATGGTCGGTGCGCAGGCGCGCGAGCAGGTCCTCGAAGGCGGGGGGCGCCTGGGACAGGTCGCGCGTGCGCACGTACTGGCCATCCTGCCAGGTGCTGCCCACGTGCCCCTGGATGATCCACTGCGCGCGCGTGGGCTCCAGCGCCTCGCCGAGAGCCGAGCGCACCGCCGGGTCGCTCATCCAGCAGTCCACGATGTTCACGCCCGCCGCCGCTCCGCGGGCGGCCATGGCGTTCACCTCGGCCTGCTCCATCTTGCCGATCCACTCGGCCCCGAACCCGATGACACTCGCCTTCAGGCCCGTGCGGCCCAACTCGCGATACTCCACAGACGCTCCTCTCCTTGGAATCCTGCCTGTGCCCATTAAACACTTAGAGCGAACTCCAAGTCAATGGAACGCCCCTTTCGGCGTACCTTTTGCGCATGCTTGGCCGATGGCGGTTGAAGCGCACCACTCAGGGTGGTATTTTCGGAAGATGCGAAACGAGCAAGAAGGAACACCCCCTGTGATTATCGGAATTACAACGACGCTCAACGAGGCCGACGGCTTCCAGCGCGTGAACGTGGAGTACATCAACCGCGTCGCCGCCACGGGGGCGGTGCCTGTGCTGCTCACGCCTATCGAGGGCGGGGCCGATGCGAACCGCGAACACGCCCGCCGCGTCATCGACATGCTCGATGGACTCGTCATCTCCGGCGGCGGCGATATCCACCCGCGCTACTACGTGCCCGCCCCCAACGCCAACCGCGACGAGATGGGCATCGATGATCTTGAGGGCCTGAGCTGCGGCTGCTCATCTCGCTGCCGCTCCACCGGCGCCGAGGTGCCCTTCTGCGGACACTACGTGTCCGACCGCACCTTCCAAGAAGCGATGGACGGCACCTCGTCGGTGGAGGTGGTGGAGTCCCTGGATGGCCGCGATGTGCTGCCCGCCACGGGCCGTCCACCCATCCCCTGCCTGGACGGCCTGCTCGCTGTCTGCGAGGACCGCGACGGCTTCGAGCTGGAGCTTGCCCGCCTCGCCCACGAGCGCAACCTGCCCACACTGGGCATCTGCCGCGGCATGCAGGTGATGAACGTCACTTTGGGCGGCAGCCTCTACCGCGACCTGTACAACTGCGGCGTCACCGAAAAGCGCCACCGCCAGCAGCCGCCCTACTACGGACTCACCCACCAGGTGACCATCGCCCAGGGCAGCCTGCTTGAATCGGTCGTGGGCGCCACCGGGGCCTTCGATGTGAACTCCATGCACCACCAGGGAATCGACCACGTGGCTCCCTGCCTCCTTGTGGCCGCCCGCTCCGACGACCGTGTGGTTGAGGCCGTGGAAGATCCCGCCAAGCCCTTCTTCTTGGGCGTGCAATGGCACCCGGAATACCTCGACCGCCATTGCGGCCTGTTCAATGCCCTGGCCGCGGCATCCCGCGCCAAAGCCGAGGCCTAGCGCCCGCCATGAGCGTCCTCGCCGTCGACGTCCCGCCGCTGCGCTTCCCCGAGCCATTGCGCGAGGGCGTCATTCTCACGCGACCAAACCGCTTCATCATGGACGTGGATTTCGGCGGCGGCGAGGTAGTGCGCTGCCATTGTCCGGCAGTGTCGCGCATCGGCGGTCTCGATTTGACCGGCCGCCCCTGCCTGGTGTCCGACTCGCACAACTCCAAGCGCAAGATGCCGCTGACCGTGGAGGCCTATTCCCTGCAGCAGCCCCATGATGCGGCCAAGCAGTGGATCGGCATCAACCAGAACGCCTCGAACCGCTACGTGGAGCACTACCTGCGCGAAGGCGCCTTTGCGGCCATCACCGGGCCTGTTGCCAGCGTGCGCCGCGAGGTACCCCTGGGTTCGTCGCGCCTCGATTTCCTCGTGAACGACGATTTGTACCTGGAAGTGAAGACGCCCCTCGTGCAGATGCAGACCGAGATTCCCGCCTACGTGCCGCGCCTGCCCGAGGTTCCCTTCAGCTCCACCGAGCGCGCCATGCGCCACCTGCGCGAGTTGGCCGCCTCGCTGGCAAACCACGAGCGGGCCGTCATCCTGTACTGCCTCTACTACGACAACTTCGGCTTCCGCTACTACCACGGCACCACCTACGAGGAAGTGCTCGCCACCGTGGACGCCTGCCGCGCCGCCGGCGTGGAGCTATGGCAGGCCGACTTCGAAGTCACGCCCGAAGGCGTGGCCCTCAAGCGCTATTACGAGTTGGAAAGGTGGTAGGCGCCGCCAAGCCCCCTCCCCCATAAAAAAGCGGCGAGCCCAGCCCGCCGCTTCCGCGCATCTTTGTTATCGGGCTCCTACGCCTCTTCCGCCTCTGCGGCCGTGTGGTTGGGCACATAGCCGCGGTTGTCGGGCACGAGGAAGATGAACACGAGCGAGCTGGCCAGCAGCAAGAACGGATAGAACAAAAACGGCATGATTTGGAACGCCGAAATCTCAAAACCGAGCTCGGTGCAGGCGGAAATGGCCACGAGCATTTGAGCGCCATAGGGAATGACTCCCTGGAAGACGCAGGAGAACGTGTCCAGAAGAGACGCCGTCTTGCGGCGGGAGATGTCGTAGGTCTCGGCCATCTCATGGGCGATGGGGTTGGCCATGACGATGGCCACGGTGTTGTTGGCCGTGGCGATGTCCATGGCGCCCACGAGAAGCCCCATGCCCAGCATGCCGCCCTTGCGGCCGCGGAAGGCGCGCTTGATGCCGTTCAAGAGCGCCACGAAGCCGCCGTTCTCACGGATGAGCGCGCAGATGGCGCTCACCAGCACAGCCACCATGGTGGTCTCGAACATGCCGGACGCGCCCGTGCCCATGTTGCCGAGCAGGTCGGTGGCGGCCACGGCCCCCTCGGCCACCACGATGATGGAGCCGGAGATGATGCCGAGCAGTAGCACGACGAACACGTTGATGCCCACGATACCGCCCACGAGCACAATGAGGTACGGGATGAGCTCGAGCAGGTTGTAGTCGTTTTGCACCGTGCCGGAGATGTCGGTGCCGAAGGACAGCACGAGGATGATCACCAGCGTCACAATGGCCGCGGGCAGGGCGATCTTGAAGTTCTCGCGGAACTTGTCCTTCATCTGGCACCCCTGGCCTTGACAGGCGGCAATGGTGGTGTCGGAGATGAACGACAGGTTGTCGCCGAACATGGCGCCGCCCATGACCGAGGCCACGCACAGCGGCATGGAGAAGCCCGAGGCCGCGGACACCGCCACGGCAATGGGCGTGATGAGCGTGATAGTGCCCACCGAGGTGCCCATGGAAAGGGACACAAAACAGCTCACCGCGAAGAGCACGGCCACCGAGTACTCGGCCGGGATAACCGACAACATGAGATAGGCCACCGATTCCGCCGAGTCGCGCCCCACAGTGCCGACGAACACGCCGGCCGCCATGAAGATGAGAATCATGGTGACGATGGTCTTGTCGCCAATGCCGCGCCCCATAATCACGAGCTTGTCATCGAAGGGCAGTTTGCGGTTCTGAAAGCACGCCACCAGAAGCGCAATGAGGAAGATGACCACGATAGGGATGTTGTAGAACCCCATGGAGATGCCCATGCCGTACTCGAACATGATGCCGAGCCCCAGATAGAGCACAAGAAACACGCCGATGGGCAAAAGCGCCGCCACATTTCCCTTTTTATCCGCCATAACGTCCCAAACTCCTTCGTTGTTTTCGAAAACCGCCCAAAGGCGAAACGCTAGTATATCAGTGTTTTGGAAGGCCGCGCCCGGTGCCGCCCCGCCTTCTCTATAATGGGCTTAAGACACCAACGATAGGAACGCCATGGAACCTGCCACCGCGCCCGCAACGGAAACCTACGAGCTGCCCGAGGACTTCGGGGAGCCTGCCAACGCAACAGACGACGGCTTCGGCGCCGCGCCCGACGACCCCTTCGCCCCCGGCTCGCTCGGCTGGCGCCTTCCCTGGGCCGAGACCGGCGAGGGAGAGCTGCTCACGCCCTCAGAAGCGCTAGAAGTGTTTTTGGAATGGGTGGACTCGCGCGGACTCGAACTGTGGCCCCACCAGGAAGACGCCCTGATGGATCTGGCCGTGGGCGACTCGGTCATCCTGGGCACGCCGACCGGCTCGGGCAAGTCCATGGTGGCGCTGGGCCTGTGCTTCATGGCCGTGGCCACGGGACGTACCGCCTACTACACCGCGCCCATCAAGGCGCTCGTGTCCGAGAAGTTCTTCGCCATGGTGGATGTACTCGGCCGCGATAACGTGGGCATGATCACGGGAGATTCCACCATCAACACCGAGGCGCCGGTCATCTGTTGCACGGCGGAGATTCTCGCGAACCAGGCGTTGCGCGAGGGTCCCGCGTCGAAGGTGGCCTGCGTCATCATGGACGAGTTCCACTTCTACGCCGATCCCGACCGCGGCTGGGCTTGGCAGGTCCCGCTGCTCACGCTGCCCCGCGCCCAGTTTCTGCTCATGAGCGCCACGCTCGGCGACGTCACCGACATCGCAAGCGCCCTGGAAGAGCGCACCGGCCGCCCCGTCGATTGCGTCGCGCACGCCCCGCGCCCGGTGCCGCTTTCCTACGAGTACACCTTCGAGACCCTAGAGGCCACCGTCGAGCTGGGGCTGCGCGCCGACGAGGCGCCGATGTACATCGTGCACTTCTCCCAAGACGAGGCGCTGAAAAACGCCCGGTCCCTCGCCAGCTACGGCGTGTCGGACAAGGCCCAGCGCGAGGCCATCAAGGAGGCTATGAAGGGCACGAAGTTCACCACGCCCTTCGGAAAGATTTTGCAGCGCCTGCTCGCCTCAGGCGTGGGCGTGCATCACGCGGGCATGCTGCCGCGCTACCGCCTGCTGGTGGAGCGATTGGCCCAGCAGGGGCTGCTGCCGGTCATCTGCGGCACCGATACGCTGGGCGTGGGCATCAACGTGCCCATCCATACCGTGGTGCTCACCCAGCTCACGAAGTTCGACGGCCAAAAGATGCGCCGTCTGCGCAGCCGCGAGTTCCATCAGATCGTGGGGCGCGCGGGCCGCGCCGGGTTCGACACCGAGGGCATGGTGATCGCATTAGCCCCCGAGCACGAGATCGAGAACCACAAGGCCGTCTTGAAAGCCGGCGACGATCCGAAGAAGCTGCGGAAGATTAAGAAGAAGCAGCCGCCCGAGGGCTTCGTCAGCTGGAACAAGCAGACCTTCGAGCACCTCATCGAGAAGCCGCCCGAGAAGCTGACGCCCCGCATGCGCATCACGCACTCCATGGTGCTTTCCGTGGTATCGCGCGGAGGCGACGCCTGGAAGAACGTGCACGAGCTCATCGCCGACTCGGCCCAGACGCCTGAGGAGAAAGTCAAGCTGAACGCTCGGGCCGATGAGATTTTCGCGACGCTTCTGGAAGCGGGCGTGGTGGTGCGCGAAGAGGACGAAGCCGGCGAGCCGAGCTACGTGCTCACCGTGGATCTACCCGAGGACTTCGCGCTGGACCAGCCTCTTTCGCCGTTCTTGTTGGCGGCGCTGGACCTGCTGGATCCGGAAAGCGGCACCTACGCGCTGGACGTCATCTCGCTGGTGGAAGCAACGCTGGAAAACCCCGCAAAGGTGCTGCGGGCCCAAGAGCGCAAGGCCCGCGACGCGGCCATGGCCGCCATGAAGGCCGACGGCGTGGAGTACGAGGAGCGCTTGGAACGCCTCGCCGAAATCACCTACCCCAAGCCCTTGGAAGAGCTTCTCGCCCACGCCTTCGAGCTGTACTGCCAGGGCGTGCCGTGGGCGCGCGACTACGAGCTTCTGCCCAAGAGCGTGCTGCGCGACATGGTGGAGACGGCGAGCGACTTCAAGACCTACATCGGCCGCTACGGCATCGCGAAGTCGGAGGGGACGCTTCTGCGCTACCTGTCGGATGCCTTCCGCGTGCTCGTGCGCACCCTGCCGCCCGACACCCTGGACGTGCGCCTGCGCGACATCATCGCCTGGCTCGGCTTCATGGTGCGCACCACCGACTCGTCGCTGGTGGACGCGTGGGAGAGCGCCGGCGAGCTGCCCGGGGCCGGCGCGCCCCCGCAGGCACCCGACGCCGTGGTGGCCGACCGTCACGGCATGGAGGTCATGGTGAGAAACGCGCTGTTCGCCCGCGTGCGCCTGGCCGCGCTCGAGCGCACCCGCGAGCTGGGCAACCTGGACGAGGAATGGGGATACGGCGAGCGCCGCTGGGACGCGGCTTTGGACGACTACTTCGCCGAGCACAGCGAGATCCGCATCGACGGCGATGCGCGCAGCGCCGCCTACCTGGTCATCGACGAGGGCCCGGAGCGGGAAGAGCACCTGTGGCATGTGCGCCAAATCTTCCTGGACGAGGACGGCGCCGGCGACTTCCGCATCGAGGCCGATGTGGATCTGGACGCCACCCAGGAAGAGGGCGAAGTCATCTTCAAGAACTACCGCGTCGGCTTCGTGGAGGACCTGGCGGAGTAGAACTTGGGAGTCCTCGCCTTCACGAGTCGGGCCTGGCACTGGCGGAGAAAGAGGTCGGCGCAGCCTGTCCCCCAGCGAAACGGGCGTGACAGCGATGGCGAAAACCGAGCATCGCAGGGAGGGCACCTGCCACAGGCAGAACGACATGTAGAGGGGTAGCTGCACGCGATCACTCTCTTTGGAGAAAGGCCGGGGGCTTAAGATGTACTCAGTTCTCACTTTTTTGCCATACTTCGCCTTGAACTTGTCAAGCGACCGGGTGCTGAAGCGATTCGACGATTTCACCTCAAGAGGGCTGATTCGCGGCTTCAAGCCGGCGTTGACGTACTCGCGGACGATGAGGAAATCGATCTCCATGGTATCGGCGGCCGACGTATCGTCGCGACGGGAATGGAAGCGCAACTTGTATCCATTGGCACTCAACTGCTGGGCCACGACGTTCTCGACGAGCATGCCTTCGTTGATATTGAGCTTATCGGACAGTATATGCCGGTACAGGTTGTCCCTCGTCTCTTTCCTATCGCCAAAAGCAAGCGTCGAGAGCAGTCCCGTGTCGCCGAGGTAGCACTTGAAGTTTGACTCCTCCGCCGACAGATCGAGCCCGACTTGGGGGTCAGTCACGTTAACGCATAGGTTCACCATGCGCGCATCGGCGAGCCAGAAGAAAGCACCGGCATACTCGCGATAGCGGGCATCGGGCGAGGCCGAGGAAAGCGTGAACTTCTTCTCGTGCTTGGCGAGTTGCCCGGGAATGGCATAAAAATGGCGGTGGCCCGGGAAGCATCGCTTCCCCCGAACTTCATGATGTCTTCGCGATAGAGGCCGAGAATACGACGTTTTACGCGATCCACCTGGGCGAAGTCACTCGTCTCAAGATAAGCGGAAATCGATTGGGGCATACCTCCTACGAGCATGTACTCGCGCCACAGCTGACCCGCCTTCCGATGCAGCGGATCGGGAAGCGGATGCCCGGATTGGAAGCACCCAACAATCAGATCGGCCAAGGCGGCGTTGCCCGTGGCCCAAAGGAACCCCTCGAAGTCGAGCGGACCAAGCTCGACCTTGTCCTCCTCTGAGGGAATGATGATATCCTCGACATTCTTCTTGATGGAGATGAGAGAGCCCGTCTCCATGTAATCGAAACGGCCATCGGCCACGAGCTGCTTGATATAGCTGCGAGCCACGGGGAAGCGCTGCACCTCATCGAAGATTCCCCGTTGCCCTTTTTCCAATCCAAAAGCGCCTCGTAGGCTTTCCGTTTGAAAAGCATGCTCTAACTCCTCGTTTTCAGATGGTCATTACGAAATGGGAAGTATGAAACTATCTAATTCTCACGAAACGAAAAGCAAGAAAAGGACTGGATGATTGCCATCTGTTCGGCGGACATTTGCTGTGCACGCTCGACGGCCTGCAAATCGACCCGGACATGCGCGTGCTGAACGCGGCCAACGAGCCCATCGAGGGCTGTACGCCGCCGGCAATTGCTCGGGCAGCTTCTACGCGGCCACCTACCCGGAGCTCTACATCAGCAACGCCATGGGACGAACCCTCACCTTCGCCCGCCACGCCATCCTGCACATCAAGGACAACCTGTAGATTCTCCGCACCACATCAACTCCCTCCCATTCCCGAAAGCAT
Organism: Adlercreutzia shanghongiae; assembly: GCF_035830635.1. Classification (NCBI taxonomy): domain Bacteria; kingdom Bacillati; phylum Actinomycetota; class Coriobacteriia; order Eggerthellales; family Eggerthellaceae; genus Adlercreutzia; species Adlercreutzia shanghongiae. The sequence goes on from NZ_JAYMFI010000001.1 coordinate 341,644, forward strand.
CGCCCGAGCCTTCTCTCCCAGCTCGGGCGATGCCGGCGTTTAGCCCAACCCACTTTCTGCTTGCAAAACGACGGTTAGCGTAGTCCTGGGGGTGCGGATTGCGGCAGCACTCAGAAGTTTTCCCAGGTCAGCAATTTCAGCACCGCGTAAACCTTGTGCAGAAACTACGCTACCCGTCATTTCTAAAGCAATTCGGAGGCATCGAGTTCGCAGGCGACGCCCGTGCCCTTAATGCCGTCGGCCCGTCTCAGCCCTCGGCTCCATCGGCGCCCGCCTCATCGGCATAGCGCTCGAACAGGACCAGCATCTCCTCGAAATTGTGCACACCGCACTTCTGGTAGATGTGGTACTTATGGGTCTTCACCGTCTCGTGGGAAATGAACAGCTGCTTACCGATGGCCGCCGCGGAAAGCCCCGTTACCAGCAACGGAAGGACCTCCCCCTCCTTCGGCGACAAGACGAAATCGGCGGCCATGGCCGCGCACGCCTCGGCGCGCAACTCGGCGAAGGAGCGCGGCGACCCATCGCTGTTCCGTCCCTCGGCGACGGAGAATGCGTCGCGGACAGCCGGAGCCGGAAGCGCCTGCTCCCTTTGGAAGTAGAACACCAGGTACATGAGGTAAGCGAGCGCGGCGCAAGGAGCCGCCAGCCGATAGACCGCAGGCGATACAAGATGCGCCACGAGCATTCCCGCGCAGAATACCGCGAGCAACGCCACAAGGCCGACGACGGGCAATGCCGACGAGCCGGAGAACCGGCGCTCCGAGAGGTAGAGCATGTCGATCCAGAGCAGCGCCAAAAACAGCAGGTTCGAGCACGCCACAACGGCATAGACTACCGAGAACGGCGCCGCGTGCAGCACGATCGACACGAGCACGCCCAGTGCGCAGGGAACCGTCATGAACAAGATAACTTCGCCCGCCTGCTCTTCCGAGCGAGCATTCCATCGCCAAGCCAGAACCGCGAGAAAGCCCACCGCAGCCATGGCGCCCACCGTGAACGGAGTCAGCGAGCGCACCGCCTCCTCCACGGAAGGATCGGCCAAGGCCGTACCGAGGCTCAGAGAACAGATAAGCCCCGCCGGAGCTGCGGGCAGGGCGGCACGGGCGGCATCCAGCCAATCGCGCCCCGTACCCGGCGACGTCGCAGGGCAAGCGCCGTCGCCCTCTTCAGCAGAGGACGCAGACGGCGCGGCATTGTTCCGACCGCCTGCCAGCGCCGCCGCGGCCACCGCGCCCGAGAGCATCACGATAACCGCGAGCACAACAGTGCCGTCCGCATCGGTTGCCGACACCATGTAGCCCCCGTGCACGAGAAGCGAGGATGCCCCAAGGCTCACAATGGTGCTGAGGGCGTAATCCCCCAAGGTGGCCTCGCGACCGAGCGAGTGCCAGGCAAGGGTCGTGCGCAGCATGACGCCGCACGATGCCGCCAACACGGCGGCCACCACCACGGGAACCCACAGCGAGCGCACGGACACGACCAACGCCGCGCTGGCGGCGGGCATTGCGATGCCCCAGAGCACCACAGAAGCAAACCGCGGATGCCGCGCAAGGCGACCGGAGAGAACGCACGCCACCGCAAATACCACAACCGCCGCAAGCGTTTGCAGCTCCATGGGGACAACGAGCTCCTCGCCCGACATATAGGGAGTGAGCATGCGCGGACGGAACAGGAGGGTCTGGACGAACGCCAGCGGACCCACGAGCATCAAGCTCGTCGATGCGAATTCCCTCGCCGCACGTATCGCCATGTTTCCCGCACCCTTCCGCCTGCAAGCACGCCGCGGCGCCCCGCTGCCTCCCTCGGTTCATTCTACCATGGCAGCTTGTCCGCACCTTTTCTTGCCCATGAGCCTGATCTGGACTTTTCTCAAAATAGCACTTTTTGGGGATAAGCAATGGCACCTATTCGGGGATGCATGGCGGACGCTGCGGCGCTAGCTTGGTCCATAGGCGCCGCACTTTCCCTCCGGCGCCTGCCATCCACGACAACAGGAAGGGGAGATCATGGATCGCAGAACGTTTATCAAGGGCGGCCTTATCGCGGGAGCCGTCGCAGCCGCCGGAACCGCCGTCGGCTGCGCCCCGAGCGCATCGGGTGCCGGAGAGCCCGTCGCCGAGGAAGCCCTCGCCACCACCGGCAATACCTGGTACGGCGAACCGGCGCCCCTCGACAGCTTCGATCTCGTCGCCACCGAGGAGTGCGAGCTGCTCATCTGCGGATGCGGTGCGGGCGGCATCGTCGCCACCGCCACAGCCGCCGAGGAAGGCGTCAAGGCCATCACCATCGACAAAGGGGCATCCCACGGCTCCATTAAGACCTTCGTAGGCGTTGTGGGCTCGCGCATCGACGAGCAGTACGGCGTGACCCCCGACAAGATGGCCGTCATGAACGAGCTGACCCGTTACACCAACGGCTTCTGCAACCCGCGCGTCGCGCGCACGTGGATCGAGGAGGGCGGCGCCACCTTCGACTGGATTTCCGACACCGTGGCCGATCGCGGCGTGAACCCGTTCTTCGAGACCGATACCGGCAGCGGTTTCCACGGCGTATGGCCCGTCTACCCCATCCAGCACGGGTTCGTCTGCGATTACACCGAGGAGCAGATGGCCGAGGCCCAGGCGAAGGCCGGTGATACGGGAGATCCGGCGGCCATGATGCACGCCCTGCCGGGAGTGAGCGACTACCTCATGGACTTCGCCGTGGAGAAGGGCGCCGATGTACGCTACCAAACCGAACTGGTGCAGCTCATCCAAGAAGACGACGGCACCGTGACCGGCGCCATCGTGAAGGACGCCGACGGCTACAAGCAGATCAACGCCTCGAAGGGCGTCATTCTGGCCACCGGAGGCTACGAGGCCGACCCCGATCTGCTAGCCGAGCTGAATCCCCAGTCCGCCTGCATCGGCGGCGTATCTATGGCCCAGATGGGCAACGACGGCTCGGGCATCAGAGCCGGCATCTGGGCCGGCGGCGTGAAGGACGCCATTCCCACGCTCATGACCTTCTCGCGCGCCGCCATCGCCCCCGACGCTCCCCTGGGCGCCCCCTACGAGGGCAATTCCTGCTGGATGGGCGACCAGCCGTTCCTGCGCGTGAACATGCGCGGCGAGCGCGTCTGCTGCGAGAGCGCGCCCTACGACTATCCGTTGTTCGTGGCCACCTATCAGCCCGAGAACAAGATCGCCACCATCTGGGACGCGAACTACCAGGAGCACATCCGAGCCTTCCACACCCTGGGCTGCTCGCGCATCGTGCCTTCGGAAAGCACGCTGCTCGACGGGCGCCCCAACGGCGAGGGCCTCACCTTCGAGGCCAACGACATGATGATCGCCCAGGGCATGGAAATGGGCATCATCCAGCAAGCCGACACTCTGGAAGAGCTGGCCGAGAAGCTGCTCATGCCCGCCGATGCGCTCAAGGCCACCGTCGAGCGCTACAACGAGCTTTGCGAAGCCGGCGAGGACGCCGATTTCGGCAAAGAAGCGAAGGATCTGCTGCCGCTGACCACGCCGCCCTTCACGGGTGCCTACTTCGGCGGACACGTGCTGTGCACCATTGACGGCTTGAAGATCGACGAGCACGGACGCGTGCTGGATGCCGCACAGGATCCCATTCCCGGTCTGTACGCCGTGGGCAATTGCTCCGGCAGCCTGTATGCCGGTTCCTACCCCGAGCTGCTCATCGGCAATGCGAACGGCCGCACCGTCACTTTCGCCCGCCATGCCGTGAAGCACATCAAGGATAACCTGTAGGCCCTCCTGCTCCCCCCTCACGGGCCCGTCCGCGTCGTCCCTCCCCGGCGCGGACGGGCGAACCTCACCCCTCGGTGGCGCTGCCGCTTCCCGATAACGAGATGGGGTCGCCGAGAAACGTCGGCAGTGGTTGCACCAGGGACGTGAAAAAGTCCTTGTCTCGGGCCAGGATCTCTCGCAGATCTCGGGCTTCTTGGCCGGCGTAGGGCCGCAGGTCGGCCGAAACGCCGTAGGCATCCAACCCAAGCCGCTCCGCCACATAAAGAGCGCGGTACAGGTGATACTTCTGGGAAACGATCACGATGCGCTTCGCTTGGAACACATCGCGCGCCCGGTACATACTCTCATAGGTGGAAAAGCCCGCGTGGTCCATGAACACGTCGTCGGCCGGGACACCGGCTTCCACGGCCACATCCCGCATGGCGTTCACCTCGTCGTAGTCGGAGCGACCATGGTCGCCGCTCATCAGCAATTTCGGCGACGTCCCGTTCTCGTACAGCGCAACGCCCTGGGCAATGCGGTCCGCCAGCATGTCGCTCGGGTGCCCATTGGGACGCACCCCGCATCCGAGCACCAGCACGCAATCGACATCGCCAAGCGAAGCCGCTTCGTCGGCGGTCACAATCCGCGACTCAGCAGAGGAGCGCACATGGGCATCTATCGCAAAGATCGCCACAGCCCCGAGGACAGCCAGCGCCAGAACACCCAGCCCGATTCGCTTCAGCCACGTACCCATTTCGCATCCTCCTTGAACGTCCGAAACGAATATACCGCGCGCAGCGATCAGATGGACGTAAGTTAAGGAAAAGGTAAGCGTCCTTCGGGCTCCTGCGCCGCCGCAGCGCTGCCTTTCGCAGGGAATGCGAACACGGCGTGCAACGTTGAGCAAAATAGTTGTTGATTGCCAAGGCGGCGAAGCGTATAGTGGCCGAGTCAACATTTCTGTGATGTCTTCGGGATGCCCGAGCGACCGCAAGCCGAGAGGTGCAGCGCGAGCGTGAGCGGCGAACCGGAGGCGGAGAAAACTCTGGAGAACTCTTAAGTGAGTGCCGAAGGTGCAAGGCCCCGCGCAAGCGGATAGCTTCGCGAAGCGGAGCGGGCCGAATCTCTCAGGCAAACGGACAGAGCGGCGACACGGCTTCTTCGGCCTGCCACCCATGGGTTCCCCAGAGCTTTCTCACGAGAAGAAGGGAACGCCGTGGAAGAGGCATTGCTTGGTATCGTTACCACCATCAACAACTATCTTTCGAACTACATCCTGATCATCCTGCTGCTCGGCATGGGCATCTGGTTCACCGTGCGCACGAAGGCCATTCAGTTCCGCTGTTTCGGCGAGGGCTGGCGCCGCGTGTTCGGCGACTTCAGCCTGCGCGGAGGCAACCAGGGCGGCGGCATGACGTCGTTCCAGGCGCTGTCCACCGCCATCGCGGCCCAGGTGGGCACGGGCAACATCGTGGGTGCCTGCGGCGCCATCATCGTGGGCGGCCCGGGCGCCATCTTCTGGATGTGGATCATCGCCCTGCTCGGCATGGCCACCAACTACGCCGAGGCCGTCATGGCCCAAAAGACCCGCGTGGTCGATGAGGACGGCACCGTGCACGGCGGCCCGGTGTACTACATCACCACCGCCTTTAAGGGCAACGGGGGCAAGTTCCTCGCCGGCTTCTTCGCCGTGGCCATCATCTTGGCGCTCGGCTTCATGGGCTGCATGGTGCAGTCGAACTCCATCGCTGAAACCATGAACACCGCCTTCGGCGTGCCCACCTGGGTCATGGGCCTCATTATTGTCGTGCTGGCCGGTATCGTGTTCATCGGCGGCGTGTCCCGTTTGGCCGCGGTCACCGAGAAGATCGTGCCCGTCATGGCCATTCTCTACGTGCTCGGCTCGCTTATCGTGCTCGTCATGAACGCCCCGGCCATCCCGGCCACCTTCGCGCTCATCTTCGAGTGCGCCTTCAACCCCGCGGCCACCGTGGGCGGCGCCACCTTCGGCATCATCGCCGCCATCAGCCAGGGCGCCAAGCGAGGCCTGTTCTCCAACGAGGCCGGCATGGGCTCCACCCCGCACGCCCATGCGCTCGCCGAGGTGCGCGACCCGCACGAGCAGGGCGTGGTGGCCATGATCGGCGTGTTCGTGGACACCATCGTGGTGGTTACCATGACCGCGCTCGTGGTGCTGTCGGTGCTCTACGTCGGCGACGGCATGCTCGCTACGGGCGACTACGCCACGCTCACCGCCGAGACCATCACCAAGACCAACATCGCCCAGCTCGCCTTCGGCCAGTTCTTCGGCGCTGGCCCCGGTGCGTGGTTTGTGGCCATCTGCCTTTTGTTCTTCGCTTTCTCGACGATTCTTTCCTGGAACCTGTTCGCGAAGCTGAATGTGGAATGGCTCTTTGGCAAGAAGGCCGTGCTGCCCTTCACCATCATCGCGCTCGTGTTCATCTTCCTGGGCTCGCTGCTCTCCAACGACCTGGTGTGGGAGATGGCTGACATGTTCAACCAGCTGATGGTCATCCCCAACGCCATCGCGCTGTTCGCCCTGTCTGGCGCCGTGCTCTCCATCGCCAACGCCAAGCACGACAAGAAAGCCACCGATGTTGCCGAGGAGAAGCTGGAAGACGAAGCCCGCGCCCGCGCCAACCGCCTGAAGTAAGCTCTCCGAGCTCTTTGCTAAGCGCGCACCAAGCCAAGCGCATCCGTTCCTCAGGAGCGGGTCGTCATCGCGACGGCCCGCTCTTTTTTGGGCAAATAATCGCGATGTGGACACGTTCCGCAAAGAGAGCAAGAATGCGCAAGCCTCTGACCAGGGGATTATTGCTCCCCTCTTGCTCGCACGGCGTCCAAAGCAGCTGAAAATGTGTCCATCTCGCCGTTATTTGGCTAGAAAAAATTTCGCTTGGGCAAATAATCGCGATATGGACACGCATCCCCTATTCTGCAACATAAGCCCTATATTTCATATTTCCGGAACAAAAGCGGCGAGCGTCCTGCGGAGAGCCGGCAGGGTGCTGTCGCATGCTCATGAGACGGGGTTTCCCGCACGTCCATGAGACGAGATTCCCTTTGCGTGGAAGCCGAGGGCGTTCCACCTACCTGGCCAGGGCCGGACCCTTGCCCCAGCGAGCGGCGATGAGGGTGGCACCGGTAAGGGCGAGGGCGGCGCCAAGACCGGGGTAGAAGCTGCCGATGAACTCCTGGGGCACTAGGTTGAAGGCGCGCAGTGCAATGCCGCCGCCCATCATGACGGCAATGATGAGGTAGCCTTTGGCATCAAAGGTATGGATGAAGCTCACGCGATCACACGGGTGGGCCATGATGCGCGCGGCGTGCTTGCGCGACACCTTGCGAAACATAAGTCCGAAGCCGATAAAGACCACCGCCATGACGACGAGCATCCACGGCCAGGCCGACGAGCCCGTCTCGAAGAAGCTCCGCACGCCGATGCCAGCCACGTTCACACCGGCGAATATCCAAAACAGCCCAGCTATCACGAGCAGATTCTCACGTTTGACCATCGTTTTGCGCCTTGCTCTCTTTTCCCGACCGGCGACGCAGCGAACAAAACCCTGCATACCAGCCTTCCATGAGGTATCATCTGCCCCAAACCTTAGCAATACCCCCTCCCCTGCGCAACTGGCGGCGCAATGGCGTAGGAAAACGATTGAGAGGACCATTATGGCGAACCCGGGCACATCCATGAGCATCCTACGACTCGCGGATGGCGAGGCGACCGACGAGCTTGTTGACGCCCTGCTCGATATGTACCGCGCCGTACAAGAAGCGGTCGCGGGAACAGACAACAACCCGCGCTGGGTCATAGGGACCCATCCGGCGGCGCACCAGCTGAAGGAAGCCGCCGCAAGCGGAGCGCTCTTCGTCGCTATGGCGGGCGGCGACATCGCCGGCGCGCTCATCGCCGACCGCGCGCCGGCGCCGGGCTACGAGAACGTGGCCTGGCAGGTTGAAGCCGCACCCGAAGAGGCGGCCGTGGTGCACCTGTTCGCCATGCATCCGGCCTTCCGCGGCAAGGGTCTTGCCCGGCCCTTCCTTACCGCCGTGGAGGACATCCTGCGCGACGAGGGCGTGCGCGCCGTTCGCCTCGACACCCTCGTTGACAACCTCGGCGCCCAGCGCACCTACGAGGCCCTCGGGTTCGCGAACCTCGGTCGCGCTTGCCTCAGCTACGGTCCCGGCCCCTACGCCGATGACCCAGACGGCGGCTTCGTCATCTTCGAAAAAGCACTTTAGCGTCGTCCGGGAATGGATCGATTCCTCTTTTGCTGACGAAATACTCTTCTCCGTATGATGGGCGAGCAAAAGCGTCATGCTACACTGCGGGCACTGGCACCGATTTCATGAGGAGATATTTCATGGCCCGCACCGCGTCCCCGACCACCGTTTCCCCCTCTGCCGCGCTCCGTAGGAAAATCGCGTTGCTGCGCCTTATGCTGGCAGGCTGCCTGGGCTTGGGCCTCTTCACCCTGGGCGGCTGCGCTTCCAACCATCCCATCACGAAGTCGGGCGAGCAGTGCGCCTCGTGCCACAGCGACGGACGCATTGCCGCAGAGGGTGCCGGTTCCGCCAGCGCTATCGAAACGGGCCTCACGTTTGCCGTGGAGGGCGGCGATGAGGTGTATCTAGGCGCGGCGTCGGTGGCCGAAGATGGCACCATCATCCCCTCGCGCGACCGCACCCTGAAAGCCGACGAGCTCGGCTCCGTCACCGTGAGCAGCCCGGGCCTCTACGCCTTGAGCACTGGCGACATCGCCGGTCCCTCCTCAATCGTCCTCATCAATGCCACCGAGTCGGGTCCCACCGATGTCGTCGTGAAGCTATAGGCCCAGCGCTGCGCAAACTCCCGCTTCAACCTACGCTTCTTCCCTATTCACCGCAAATTATGCGGTGAATAGATTGCCAATCGCCGCATGAATCGCCATGCTGCGCGACATCAACGACCTTATAGCCAAAGGCCTGCTCGTGCGAGACGAAACAGCGGGCGGCCGTAGCACTTCCTACAAACTGGCGGGATGACGTAGACTCCGAGTTCAAAAAATGCTCAGCAACCAAGGCGCCTCTCTGCAAAATTTCCCGTCGCTGCATACGAGGCTGTCAGCTTTCGGGCACCCAGTTATCGATGAGCGATATAAGCTCCTGTCGAGAGTGAACGAGGCATTTCGCGTAAATATGGACAATGTGGGACCTGACGGTGTTGGTGCTCACGCAAAAAGATTCAGCGATAAATGACGAGCTGCGCCCCTTAGCAAAGAGCAGCATGACCTCGCACTCCCTCGCAGTTAGCTTGTAGGCCTCTGATACTGCCGCGGCTTTCTCGTCAAACGACAGCTCCCCCGCCGCTGCATCCTCTCCGGAAATGGGGGTATCCCCCCAAAGAAAGCCTGCGATTGTTTTATCGTTCAAAAGCCAAATCGCAGTTACGATGAGCAGCGAGACGAGCAAAAGTCCTAGCACCGAGTACGCATCTGACGAAAAGAAAAAATGCTCAACAACCGAGAGTCCCGAGCCAAGCGCTTGAGCGGCCCCCGTAAACACCGTGTTCCATCCAAAAACGCGCCACGCCGACAGACTGTTCCGCCTCACGAAGTCCATCAGCACATAGCAAATCACCAATTCGAACATGCCCTCGGCCGCTTCGACCAGCACCGTGGAGAACCAGGCAAAATCCCTATACACAGACATGAAGACAAAGGCGAACAGCATCGCTGTGACGGCGAGCTTCGATCCGATGGCCGGCTCTCTGTCGCGGGCAGCATACAGAACAAATAAAAGCATGAGCAGCGCGAGCGCATGGGCAAAGAACTCATGGGGCGTGTTGTCAATGTGAGAGTAATGGTAAACCGTGAACTGAAGAAAGCCGAAACTCGTCATGAGAACCCCTGCGCCTACCACAGCAGCCCAGCGCCAAGGCACCAATTTGAGCGGCTTCACGTCGGCAGTATCGCCGGAATCGGCAGCAGGCGTCCGCGCCGAGGCGGCAACGAGGATGCTGGAGCTCAGGGAGAACATGATTGCCGCAAGCAGGACAAGTACCGTTCCGTCAAGCGTCCACAATAAGGTTCCGGCCGTTGAGGCCAGTGCCGTCACCACAATTGCTCGCCGTCCGATATCCTCCGGACTATCCGAGAGCGCCTTCAGCCAACAAATCATGACGATGGCGGCGGCAACTACAAACAGGGAAAAGCCCGCCAGCATGAGAAGGGGCACCTGGGCGAACAGCGCGAATACGAACACCCCAATCAAACCGACGCTCGCAACGGCGTAGAGGGCGCCTCGTTTCATAAACACGTTTCCACGCGGACCGACCATCGCAAATAGAAGCCCCACGGCTATCACAAGGGGCCGAAGCGTCAGATACGTTGAAGTAGGAATATCCGGCGCGCCAAGACTTCGCGAAACGCAGAGGACCACCATTTCCTGAGAGGCCCAGCACAGCCCCAATCCAATCGCGAATGCCGCTGCAAAGAAGCCACTACCTTTACCGCCTCCCATGCCATGCCCTCCCTTTTTCGCCTCTTCAGTCGCTTAAATGCGCCTCATTGCAAGCTTTCCCCATTATAGAGCTACCTCTCTTCGAACGTGATCTCAGCCATGGCCCTGAACAGGAGAAATAAGATTTCACTCATTTTGCATGAGAGAGATTTTCCCGTATTTCACTCATTTCTCTTGGTTTCAAACTCCTCGGTGCGCCTTTACAGTCGTCCCGTCTTTTGGCGAAACCGCAATTCTCCAAAAGAGCAACGGAAACTTACGAAAGGAAAAGGGAATGGAAAAACACGGCTATATTCCGTCGGAGGGTCCCCAGCTTAACCGCCGCAACTTCCTGCACATGGCAGCGGCTGCAGGATTGGCAGGAGGAACTGTTTTGCTCGCTGGCTGCGCCCCCAAGCAAAGCTCCGACCCCGAAGCGCTCGCCGCAACCAGCGAGGCCAATGCCAAAAGCTCCTGGCGCACGGCTCCCGAGCCCATTGACGAGAGCCTGATCACCGACACGGTCGAAGCGGACGTCGTCATCATCGGTGGCGGCATTTCCGGAGTCAGCACGGGTGCCGCGGCCATCGAAAACGGCTTGAGCGTCATCGTGCTCGAGCAAAACGAGGAGCCCCGCATGATGGGCTTCGACTTCGGCGGCATCAACTCCACCCTGGCAAAAGAAGCCGGATTGGAGCTGTCGGATGAGGAAATCTACCAGATGGTTCGCGACTGGACTCATATGTCGGCCAACCGCGTGCGTCCGGACATCATTCTGAACTTCGTTCGCGAAAGCGGCCCGGCGCTGGACTGGGTCGTCGAGAAAGCCGTCAACTGGGGGTGCCGACCCGTGCTGGCGGCCATGAAGAGCGAGAGCGACACCTATTACAACTACATCCGCCCCATCGAGTTCCCCGACGGCCCGCTATACGACCCTTCCAAGGGCCAGTTCGGCGGCAACGACATCATCACGTGCCTTCGCAAGGAAGTCGAGGCGTCAGGCCAGTATCTGACCAACACGACGGCCGAGCAGCTCGAGAAAGAGGGCGAGAGCGTCACCGGCGTCATCGCGTCGAAGGGCGATGGAAGCTATGTGCGCTACAAGGCATCGAAGGGCGTCGTTTTGGCGACGGGCGATTTCGGCGCCAACGAGGAGATGATGGAAGAGCTCACCGAGTTCGACTTCGCCTCCTACAGCAACCCCCTCGACTACAGCAACGTCTCGCTCGGCACGGGCTTGGGACATCGCATGGGCCTTTGGGCCGGCGGCGTCTTCCAGATGGGACCTCAGCCCCTTATGCTTCTGCCGATGACTTACCCGTACTTCTATCTGCACGTCAACAACCTTGCCAAGCGCTACTGCAACGAGGACTGCGACTCGGTCAACATGTGCATCAATCAGCTTCAGCAGCCGAACGGAACCTCCTGGTCCATCTTCGATGCGAAATGGCGCACCGAGATTCCCGCGAGCCTTGAGGTGTCCGGCGGCATGAGCTGGGATCAAGACTTCCGCGAGCTAGGAACTCCCTGGAGCGTCGAAAACGAGGAGGCCTGGCTGCAGTACGAGCTCGAGTCAGGCTCGCTGGTTATGGCCGACACGCTGGAAGAGCTCGCCGAGAAAACCGAGCTTCCCCTGGAATCGCTCAAGGAAACCATTGCACGCTACAACGAGCTCGCCGAGGCGGGCAACGACCTCGACTTCGGAAAACGCCGCGAGCTTATGACCACCATCGCAGAGCCGCCTTTCTACGCATTGCGCATGCTCAGCGAAATGTGCGTGACGGTCGGCGGCCTCAACGTGGACGTCAACCACCAGCTTCTCGACGAGAACGCCAACCCCATCCCGGGCCTGTACGGAGTCGGCAATGTTGCCGCCGGCTTGTTCGGCGTTGACTACATCGAGGCCCCCGTGCCGGGCGTCAGCCTGGGCCGATGCGTGACGTTCGGCAAGAACCTCGGAGAGCACCTGGCAACTCTCTAGCGACGTTCAAAGCTATACCGCAGGGCCGCAGCGCCCTTTCCAGATCGGGCCCGCATCCCCCTCCCGTGCGGGCCCGATCCTATTGAAGCAGCTCCGGTTGCAGCAGAAACGGGATGACGCCCATGTAGGTTATGCCCCGCTCATCGGTCCACGGCTGCTGCGAACCGCCTACTATCACGTATTTCCTGAAGAAGTCGTCGCTCTTCAGAAGCGGAGTGATTTCCTGTTGTTTCTTCGCCTCGCCATCCAGACGGAAGGCCGACTGGATATACGCCCTCTCGTGACCGCGGTTCACCACGAAGTCGATCTCGCGCATTGCGTCAGTGCGCTTCCCGTCCTTCGTTTCCACAACGCGTACAGCACCCACATCGACCGAATAGCCGCGCATGGCAAGCTCGTTGAAGATGATGTTTTCCATGAGGTGCGTTTCCTCGATTTGCCGGAAATTAAGAAGAGCATTGCGCAGCCCTGCGTCGGTGGCGTAGAACTTCATAGGGTAATCGAAGTAGCGCTTGCCTTTGACGTCGTAGCGTTCGGCCTTCGAGAAGACGAAGGCGTCCTCGAGAGCATCCAGATAGCGCTTGACGGTTTTGTCGGAAACACCCGCTCGGGCCACTGAATTCATAGTATTCGCCAGCTTAGCTGGGTTGGTGAGCGAGCCCACAGCAGAAGCGAGCTCCTTAACCAGCTGATCGAGCGCTTCGACATTCTCGATATCGAAGCGCTCGACGATATCCGCCCGGTAGACCGTATTGAACAGTCCTTTCAGGTAGACCTCGCGCTCTCGGTCGTCAGATTCAAGCACTGCGACAGGCATTCCGCCATATACCAGATAGCGGCTCCAAGCGTCGGCTTTCTCAAGCCCGCTGTAGTTGCAATACTCCGCAAAGCTCAACGGCCACATGCGGATTTCGCTGCCGCGATCGCGAAAGTTGGTCACGATATCGGACGAAAGCATGCGAGAGTTGCTGCCCGTTACATACACGTCCAAATTGTCTCGCGCAATAAGGTCGTTGAGCACATCGTAGAAGGTCGTGTAGAGAAGGTCGCGATCCTCCTTGGGAACCAGGCTCTCATCCACACCGGGGCGCTTCACTCGATAACTCAGCTGGATTTCATCAATGAACACATAGTGCGTATCCGGAGAGGTAGCACGCTCCACTATGTACTGGTACAGCTTCTCGGGGTTGCGCAGATCCTCGAACTCCTTGCGGTCGAGGGCAATGTCGATAATCCGATCGTTTCTCACGCCGTTTGCCAAAAGGTGAGCTCGGTACAGATTCGACAAGAGGAAGGACTTCCCGCAACGGCGAATACCGGTGATGATTTTCACGCGGCCATTATGTTGTTTTGCAATGAGCTTCTCCAAATAGCGGGGACGTTCGATGACGGCCATGGCTCACCTCCAAATTATATGGCTCCGAACTTCACCCACAAAGTGGGAAAGTTCGGAGCCATATTACCGCTTATTGTGGCTTTTTTCAATTTTTGGCTCCGAACTTCACCCACAAAGTGGGAAAGTTCGGAGCCGAGCTAGCCGAGCGCCTTAAGGAAATCCGCAGCAGCGATACTCCCTAGTCCTCCATGTACGCGCCGGTTTGGCGGTTCCAGAGGCGGGCGTACTCGCCGCCCTTGGCGACCAGCTCGGCATGGGGGCCGTCCTCCTCGATCTTGCCGTGGGAGAGCACGACGATGCGATCGAGACTCGCCACCGTGGACAGGCGGTGCGCCACCACGATGGCCGTGCGGCCCTCCATGAGCCGGCCCAAAGCCTCCTGCACCGCCGCCTCGCTTTCCGAATCGAGCGCGCTCGTGGCCTCATCCAGCACGAGGATGGGACAGTCGGCAAGCATCGCCCGGGCGATGGCGATGCGCTGGCGCTGACCGCCCGACAGCTTGATACCGCGCTCACCGGTGATGGTATCGAAACCCTGAGGCAGCGCCTCAATGAACTCGAGCGCATTGGCTGCCCGAGCCGCTTCGCGAATCTCACCCATAGTGGCATCGGGTCGTCCGTAGGCAATGTTCTCGGCGATGGAGCGATGGAACAGCAGCGCTTCCTGGGGCACATAGGCAATCTGTCGGCGCAGGCTCTGCTGGGTGATATCGGCCACGTTCTGGCCATCCACCAAAATCTCGCCCTCCTGAATGTCGGCCAAACGCAGCAGCAGCTTCGTGAGCGTCGTCTTCCCCGCGCCGGACATGCCCACCAAGCCCACGCGCTGACCAGCGGGAATCTTCAGATTGAAGTCCTTGAACACCTGAGTGCGCACGTTGCCGTCGGTGTACCAGAAGTTGATGCCCTTGAAGTTGATGTCGCCCAGCTCCACCTCCAGCGGCTTCGCATCGGGTCTGTCCGCCACAAGCAGCGGCTCGTCGAGCACCGCCGTAAGACCGCTCGCATCGCCCAAGGCCTGGTTGATGCGCTGCAAGCCCGTGTTTATGAAGTTGAACTGGTTGGTGACCGTGTTCGTATAGGTGAACATGAGAATGATGGTGCCCGGCGTGATACCGAACCACGCGTTTCCTCCGGACATGAACACCGTCACCACGCTCATGATGACCACCGTGATAGCCGCCGTCACAATACCGCGCGTGAGCGAGGCGCGCATGCGCTTGGAGTCGCGAGCCACCACCTCGCGATTGGCCACGTCGAACAGCCCTCGCTCGTAGTCCTCGCGCCCGTAGGTCTTCACGGCCAGGATGTTCGTGACCGCATCCGACAGCTCACCGGACAGCTGGTTTTGGGCGCCAGCCGCCTGCTCATTCAAATGCAGGATGCGCTTGTACATGAGGTAACTGATAACTGCATACACCGCGAGCAGCACCATGAGCACCGCCGCGTACATCGGCACGGCCGGAAACAGAATGAGACAGGTGAACGTAATGGAGCAAAGAATCGGCAGAAACGGGAAGTTCATCGTCTGCAGAAGCTGCGTATAGCCGGCCATGAACTTTGATGTCTGGCTCACAAGCGTGCCGCCGAAGCGATTGGAATGAAACGACAGCGACTGGCGGCACAGCGTATCGAAAGCCGTGGTGGCCAGGTCGTAGTTCACGGCGATCTGCAGCTTCCAAAGCGTGTAGTCCTGTAACTTGGAACATGTCTGGCCCGCCAGATTGATGCCGATGAGCGCCGCAATGTAGGGCCCGAACACCGCGAACACCTCGTCGGAGGCCACCGGGGCCGCGCTGATGCGGTCCACGATGAGGCTCATCACGTAGGGGTTGCCGTAGGTGAGGAAGCCACAGAACCCGATGGTGGAGGCGACGAGCGCCACGAACAGACCCAAATGGCGGCGCGTGGCCAGCCAGTAGTAATGCAAACTCCGCATCGTCAACGATTGCTTCTTCGCCATAGCTCCTCTTCTCCTAACTCCTCGCGGTCGGGGCGCGGGGTAATGCTCAGTCGCTCAGACAGTCCTCGCTCGGCGAAACAGGACATTTAGTCCTGTTTCGTTCGCTGCGGAACTCGCTTGGTGAGCACCACCCCGCGCCCCTCTGCGCTCAGCCGCAGTTGAGCAGGCGGGGGACAGGGGGCGTGCCTCCACGCGCAGTTCCGCAGCGACTGGGAATGCCCAGTGGGCATTCCCACCAAGCGAGGACTGTCTGAGCATGGAGGTATGCCCCCTGGCCCCCGCCGGGCAACCCTAGTGCGCCAGCAGTTCCGTTATCTCGCCATTCGACAAAATGGTGAGGTGGCGGGTGGCGCGGCTTAGGGTGGTGTAGAGGCGGCGGCGGGCGAGGTCGGTTTCGGGGAAGGCGCGCGCCGAGGCATCGGGGATGATGACGCGGTCGAACTCAAGGCCCTTCGCCAGGGCAAGCGGCACCACGACGATGCCGGCCCCGGGCAAGCTGTCGCCCTCACCGAGCACCGTGACCGATACCGCATCACCGAGCGTCTTCGCCAGGCGCTTGGCGTCGCTTTTCCACGGCACGATGACCGCCGTAAGGCCGCCGGCCTCGCGAGCCACTCGCACGGCGTCGGCCAAAGCCGCCTTCCACTCCTCGGCGCCGGCGCACACAATAACTTCCGGCGCGGGGGCCTCGCGCTGGACCGAGGCGACCTCCATGGCCTCGCCCTCGGGCAGAAGGCGGGCGAACAGGTCGGTGATAGCCGGCGTGGAGCGATAGCTCGTCATGAGGCGGCACGAGGACACCGCGCCGCGCTCCTGCTCGAACACCGCGCGCATCTCATCCCACGTGGCCGTTCCCTCGAAAATGGCCTGATTCGGGTCGCCCAGAAGCAGGAAGTGGGCCCGCCGGAAGTAGCGGGCGAGCACGGCCAGTTGGCCTTCCGAGTAGTCCTGGGCCTCGTCGATCATGACGTAGCGGGCCTCGGGGTTGCCCAAACCAGTGAGCGCCATCTTCAAGTAGACCCACTCCACCGAGGTCAGGCCCTCGCGGCCGAGCAGGCGAGCCGCCACGCGATCGACGTTCAGCCAATCCATAGAGGCCATGGCCGCCAGCGCGTCGGCGTGCTTCTCTTCCAAATAGGTCATAGCCAGCGAGCGGGCCTCTTCGTCGCTTTGCGGATCGAAAACCTCGCCGAACAGGCGCAGCTGCTCGTCCACGGAAAGAGAGGCAATCTCGTCATGGGTGCTCTCCTGGGCTGCGAGCGACTTCAAGCGCGCGGTCAGGCGGTTCGTCAGCTCCTCGCCCATAAGCGTGGCGCGGTGCGGGCCGGCCGGCAGATTCGCGAACTTCGCCGACACCTTCTCAACCGCGTCTCCGCCGATGAGGCGCACGCCGGCGCTCACGATGTCGCGGAAATCGCTGCGCGTGAACTCGAAGGAGGCCACAGCCTCATCGATGGCGCGCAAACGAGAAAGCGGCACGTCACCCTCGCCCACGCCGCGGCCCTCGGGCAGAAGCGGCAAGAGGAACTCTTCCCAGGTGAGAATCTCCGGATTGCGCTCGCCTAAGTCGGGCAGCACGCGGTCGATGTAGCGGCCGAACACCGGGTTCGGCGAGATGAGATACACCTGGGTCGGATCCAGGGCGCCGCGGTGCTGGTAGAACAGATACGCAATGCGCTGCATGAGCACCGAGGTCTTGCCCGAACCGGCGATGCCCGCCACCTGCAGCACGGGCACGTCCTCGTGGCGCACCACCAGGTTCTGCTCGCGCTGGATGGTGGCCGTGATGGCCTGCATGTGGGCCGACCGTCCGCGGGCGAGTGAGGCGAGCAGCAGCTTGTCCTCGATAGCCACATCGGAGTCGAAGTAGGTGATGAGGCGGTCTTCCTCGATTTCGAACTGGCGGCGCAGCTGCAAATCCACGTGAATGGTGCGCCCGTCGGCCACGTAGGAGGTGGGGCCCATGGTCTGGTTGTAGTACACCTCGGCCACGGGGCTGCGCCAGTCCACCACCAATCGGCGGTAGTTCTCATCGGACACGCCCGCTGAACCGATATAGAGTTCCTTGGCCGGCTGGCCCTCCTTGAACTGGAGCACGATTTTCGCGAAGTAGGGCTCGCGCAGCAACACCTCCACCGCGCGCAGGCGCTCGGCCTGCACGGAGTTGGCCATATCGTGGGCCTCGATGATGTTGTTCATGGCCACGATGTCGGCATGGGTTTCCAGGATGTCATCCCAGGTGGCGAAGTTCACAGCCAGCTCGTCGGCCATGTTTTTCTTATCCTCGGCGGCCTGGGCGGCCACCGCCTCCATGGCGGCCAGCGCATCGCGCCCGATCTTCTCCAGCTTGCCGTAGGTCTCGCTCAGATGGGCCTGTTCCGCCGCGAAGACAGCATCGGCGTTCTCCCTAGACAAGGATGCCCTCGCAATGGTCGATCATGTGCTGGACGGCCTGGGCGGAGTTGCCCTCGAGCTTCTTCTTCGCCGGCACGAGCTTGCCATCCTGCAGGCGGTCGTAGGCCACGCGAATCCAGTCGTAGCGCATAACGCCCGTGGGCTCCTCGCGGGAGAGGCACGCCTCCACCGCCGTGTAGGGCTTAAGCTTCTGGGAAATCTTCGGGTTGTACATGACCACCGGCTTGCCGGCCTCGTTCAGATAGGCGACGATGCACTTCGTCTCGCCGATCTGGTTGGCGGCCAAACACACCGCCTCGTCGCTGGCGAGCAGCGTCTCCACCAAATCGTCGGCAATGGCCGCGTCTTCGGCCGTCGCCGGCTCGCAGGGCTTCGACAGGATTTCCTCGTCGGTGATAATCTCCTTGATCACAGGGGCTCCTTTGGGGTTTCGCGCCGGCCCGTGCCGTCGCGCTCATGGAAAAATGCGACTAAAGAGTATACACTACCGCGCCCCCGAAGCCGAAAGCTCGCCCAGTTTCGCGCAAGAGTGTTCGCAGGCCGGCAGTTGAGGTCGAAAACGAGCCCGCTCCCGCATAGAAGCCGCCGCTTTTCGTCAGCATTGCCGGAAACGGCGCCGCTTCCGGCACCGGGGCCCCTTATCGCCCTCGTCTGGGCGGGAACGCACGCGTTTCCGGCACCATGTCCCCTCGTTGCCCCCGTCCGGGCGGGAACGGGCGCGCTTCCGCCCACATTCCCCTGTTTCGCCTCCGCGGATGCGGAAACGGGTGCGTTCCCGCCCACATTCCCCCGCGTCGCCCCCGCGGATGCGGAAACGGGCGCGTTTCCGGCCAAACAATGCGATGACAGCCGCGCGGGCAGACCGCTTACGTGCGAAGAGGTGGGCTATGCTGGCGTCATCTGAGCTGGCACAATCACCGAAACACAAGGAGGTCGCCATGGCAGCAGGAAGTCATCGAGCGCTGAAGATAGTAGGCATCGTTGCGGGCGTTATCGTGGGTCTCGCGCTCATTGCCGTGCTGGGCTTGAACATTTACATCCGCTCTACCTTCGCGCCGTTCTTCGAACGCGCGGAATCGCCCTTCGACATTCCCGGCATCAGCACCGGCTTCGTTCCCCAGGACCTCGACCACGTGGAAGCCGACGATTCGTGGCTGTTCAGCGGATACATGGCCGACCACTCTCCGTCTCCGTTGTACCGCCGCACCGCGGACGGCACGGTGCAGACCCTTTACGTTACCCTACCCGACGGCAGCTCCTACGACGGTCACGGATCGGCCATCACCACCAACGAGCAGTATGCCTACCTCGCCTGCGAAGAGGGCTACCTCGTCATCCCTATGGACAGCCTGCTGTTCGCGGAAGATGGCGCAACCGTCCAGGCCACAGAGAAGGTGGAGGTCGACTTCTCCCCTGCCTTCATGAACATCGAAGAGGGGCAGCTGCTGCTGGGCAACTTCTACTACCCGGGCGATTACGAGACGCCGGATAACCACCACATCACGACGCCCGATGGCACCGAGAACCCCGCCATCATGTACGCCTTCGCGGCCGATCCCGCCAACCCCGGTCGCTTCGCCACCGTGCCCGACAATGCATTTTCCATCCCCGGCATGGTGCAGGGTACGTGTCTTACGCCCGAGGGGAAGGTGGTGCTCTCCACCTCGTTCGGCCTCGCGCCGTCGCATTTGCTCGTCTACGACGTGAACCTTGCCGCCCCCGATGGCACCTTCACCACCAATGCCGGCGATGAGGTGCCGCTGTACTGCCTGGATTCCCGCAATCTCGCCGAAGAGGTGACCGGCCCGCCCATGCAGGAGGGCATCGAGTCCCACGAAGGCCGCGTCTACACGAGCGACGAATCGGCCTCCAACAAGTACATCTTCGGTAAGCTCTGCGGCGCCGGCCGCGTCTACGCACTGGAACTGTAGGCTTTAGCCAATCGTCACAAGGCGGTTTTGGAAGGCGACGGAAACCGCCGCGGAAACGCCCCGATTGGCAATGAACCCTTGGAAGGTTTCGCGAGGCAGGTGGCAGGTAACGCAGAAAAACAAGGGAGTCGCACCCACACTCAGGCGTGACTCCCCGTATTGGTCTTTTCTTAACGTTTGTGCCTATTGTTTGGGCGCCCCAGGAGCTTTCGGCACCGCAGGAATCTTGGGCACCGCAGGAATGGAAGGCGCCTCAGGAATAGTGGGAGCTGACGATGGTGCAGGCTTTTCCTTTGCTCCGCAATGGGGGCAGGCATCGGCATCGGCGGGTACTTCACCGCCGCATTGCGGACATTTCATCGGGCCAGCATCAACAACGGGTGGTCTGAAACACATAACATATCCTTTCAATCGTAACCTAACGGAGCATTAAATGACGGGGCAGATGCTTCTCGTCACGAAACCCTACACAACCAAGTCCTTCTCTTGGTCAGCGTGAGGCGGAAAGCCCGTGACCTTGTGCGCGACCATAAACGCCAGCGGCATGGTCATCACAACGGTAAAAATCGTGTAGAGCCACTTCGTCAGCAGGCCATCCATGTAGCGGTTCATAAACGAGATTGGCATTCCGGTATCGCCCATAAAAGTCCCGAAGCCCGAATGAATAGCGGTCATAACAAAATTCAAGATACAGAAGAAGAATGTTCCGCAAATGAGCGCCGAAAGCAAGGAGACGCCGACTCGCGACGAGGCTCCCACGGCATGGGCAAAGGTCTCGCCCATCTTCCGGATGGGAAACACCATGCCGATAACCCAGGCAATGCAGAACCCGATGCCGAAATCGACGGCGAAGCTCTCGGGCAGGATGGGGAATCCGCCCACTGAGGCCGAGGCCAAGGTAACGACGGCGCTCATCACCGCCGAGAAGATAACGTTGTAAATGGCATTGAACGCAAAGGCCTTCGCTTTCATAGTACTCCCTCATGAGTAGTTTTGCGCAGTCAGTCGGCTGGGTCAGAACGATTTCCCGCCCAACCGACACGCTGACCGCAAGCTTTACAGTTTGAACAATTCGATAGCACCGATATTGACATCCTCGCCGCTCGCATCGGCGGCGACGGTCCGAGGCAGGTAGCCCTCGGCCTCAATGGTTACCATGTAGCGCTTGGCGGGAATCTGCTTGAACCAGAAGTCGCCAAAATCATCAGTATCAACGGCGCCCATCTCGGTACCTTCCTCATCGGTCAAGGTAACGGCAGCTCCGATGACGACCTCATCGGCCTCCAGGTCGTACACCTCACCCGCTACGAAGCGCTTGGGGTAGTTCAGATAGTACACACGAGGGGCGCAATCTGAATCGCACGGATAATATTCCGCCTGGGCGATTTCCTCCGCGAAATCTTCTTCGTCACCAAATCGCAGCGCTCCGGTGGCACACATGTCTACGCAGCGGGGAACACTCCAGCCATCGTCGAGCAGGTGGGCGCACCCAGTACACTTCTGGGGAATTTCCAGCGCGTCGTTCCAATAGACCGCGCCGTAAGGGCACGCGTCCACGATGGCCCGCTGCCCCTTTGATTTCTCGGGATCGACAATAACGAGCCCGTCCTCACGACGATACACGGCACCGTCCTGCGCCGCCTTCATGCAGGGGGCGTCCTCGCAATGCATACACGGCTTGGCCACGTAGGAAATCATGACTTTGGGCACACTGCCGCGAACATGCTCCTCAACCTTCATCCAGAACTGACCCGTATCGGGCTCCGCCGCCGCATAGGGAGGCCATGCTCGATCGCAGTGCTCGTCCTTGCAGGCAATTTGGCAGTTGTGACATCCGTTGCACTTCGCAGGGTCGATAACGAAAACCTTGCCCATTTCTCTACTCCTTCACGATTCGCGCCGATGCGACCAGACCCTCTGCGGGATCGTAATCGCGATTGAACTGGTCGGGATATTGCTTAGCCAGCTCCAGGACGTCGACCTTCTCGATGTTCACCAAAAAGCCGTTGGTTACTTCTCCAGGTGCATTCTTCGATGTAGTTGCCCCGGGGCAGATAAGGTTATTTGCACCGCCTCGATCAAGACCGCCCGTGCCCGTTACGATGGCGTCGACACGAGCGCCATGATCCTGACTGAGAGCACCAGGCATAATACGCTCGGTTACCTTCAAGGCGCCCAGCACACGGCCGCGCTCGTTGTAGAGGCTGACGATATCGCCGTCCTTGAGGCCGCGAGCGCGAGCATCGAGGGGGTTCATCCACACCGGCTCGTAAAGGTAGCCATCGGGGCCTTCAATCTTGCACATGTCAATCTCACGGAGCCAACTTACATCGTCGAGCTGAGCATGCACACGGAAACGCGGATGGTTCGACACGAGCAGGAAGGGGTAGTCCTTTCCGCGCTCATTGGTGAGGCGCTCGTGATGGGCTTCGGATTCCTCGATCCAGTGGGGAACTGGCGGACGCTCCTCATCGCCCGGCCAATGATCGGCAATACCCGTTGCATAGAACTCAATCTTGCCGGTAGGCGTTGTGAGAGGATTGCCCTCAGGGTCTTCGACGAAAGACGTCATGCCGATGGGATCGTCGTACCAGTCGTCCGCGAAGGGAATGGGGAGATAGCCCTTTTCCAAGAACTCGTCGTAATCCAGACGATGGTCGAGACCACCGACACTGTAGGCGATTTTCTTCAAGGTCTGCAGCGAAGGCTCACCAAAGGGATGAGGATCGTCAAAAGCCATCTTCTCGTCACCTGTGCGGCCATCATCCTGGCGGTAATCCTCATCTTCGGCATAGCAGAGCGTCTCCATGAGCTTCTCTTCCAGTCCGAGCTTGGCGGCGATGGCGAGAACGGCCTCAATATCGCTCTTCGACTCACCCACAGGAGCTATGGCCTGTTCCTCGTTCACTACGATGTCATTGATGCCGCCTTGGCTCGACTTAGAGATATCATCCTGCTCGAGCTTCGTTGAAATGGGCAAAATGATATCGGCGAATAGCGTGTCATTCTCCATCCACTGATGCTGGGCCAGCATGAACTCGATTGAGGAATCGCGCAGGGCGTCCTGCATACGATTGCCGCCGTTCCAGCAGGTCGACCAACAGGGACTGTCAGTCCAGAACATATGGATGCGCGACGCATCAGCAGCCGGGTATTCGAACTTGTTGAACTGGTCTTCGCGCGGCAAGGCACACAGCACATGGCCGTACCAAGAGAGCTTCTCCCCTTCTGGAAGCGTAATGGCATCCGGCACAAGCGTCTGCGGCACAAACCAGCGAAGGCCCGATCCTTGCACATGGCCCGTGAAAGCCTTGCCAAGGTAGGTGCCCCACTCGGAACGCGGCATGGGGTTGAGCGTATTCATGCCGAACAGGCCCCACTCGATGAGCTTGAACATGTTGCGACCGGGCTTGCCCACGCCCTGCATGGCGAGCAAGGCCACCTCAAGACGGGCGGGCTCATGGGCGAAGACCGAACGAATGAAACCGCCGCCATTGCAGTGGATAATGGAAGTGCGTTTCTTCGCCCAGTAACGAGCAAGTGCCTTAATCTGGCGCGACGGAACGCCGCACTTTTGCTCCGCCCACTTCGGCGTCTTGGGAACGCCGTCCTCACCGCCGAGCACATAGTAAGAAAAGTTCTCGAACCCGACCGCGTGCGAATCGAGGTACTCCTGATCATAAGTGCCCTCTTTGAGCCAGGTGTAGGCGATGGCGAGCTGCAAGGCCGCATCGGTGTTGGGGAGCACAGGAATCCACTTGTCGGCGTGAACGGCCGCCGCGTAGTTGAGGTCGGGGCAAATATAGACGGATTTGATGCCAATCTCGCTCCAGAAGTAGCAAATGCGCGAAGGAGTCTGTCCGCCCCAACCCCACGGCGTCGTTTCTGGATCGCATCCCCAGAACAGGGCGAGCTCGCAATTTTCCGAAATGTCGCGGAACAGATTCTGCTGGAGCGACTGCTGACCGATGGGGTCCATGCCCCACATGTGCTTGGCTCCCCAGTACCAGCCTTCCCAGCTGTCGGGTTGGCGGGACTGCACCGTGTAACCGCCCAGCAAATCCATCAGACGCGTCGAACACCCGTGGCCGCCGCCCAGAAGCTTTGACTCGCCGTGACCGTCACCCTGAATGAACACCGACGACGGGCCATATTCGTCGATACAGCGCTGGATCTCCTTGGCGATGATGTCGGTCGCCTCATCCCAGCTGATGCGCTCGTAGCCGCTAATGCCGCGGTTCTGCGGATTGCGCTCCCCTTCTGGGTCGAAGTCGACGCGTTTGAGCGGATAGGGAACGCGATTCTTCGAGTAAGCGCGCTTCTTATAGCCCAGGGCATGAGGCGGAAGCGTCGTCTTCGTTCCCGGATCGATGCTGTGGCCGCGTACTTCCAACTTCCAGGTATGCAGGTCCTCCTCCGCATACTTGTCGGTCAGATCGAGGGGGCGAACACGCACGATCTCGCCATCGAGCAAATCGATGGCCGCCGTATTCGACCCCTCGCCAAAGCCCAGCAAACCCGTGGTCATGTAGACGGTCTTGTCTGCAGTCTTCGACATGGTCACCCTACCTTTCTCTCCTTTTCGTTTGCCGATGAGAAAAAGATAGGTCCCTCGGGCACCAAAGCGTCCCCTTCAAATATTGATAGGCCTATCAATATGATTAATCAGACCAGCTAGCGCCCTTACGCATCAAGCCGTAATGGTGAAGTTCGCCTCTCCGTTCTGATAGAGTGAGAACGAGGCACTCGCATTTCCCGAGAGAATGAACGGAGCCATATCCCTTGCCCTTCGCAGAAGCTCTTTCACCTGGTTGTGGGGGCTTTTCGGCGTAAGAAGGCCGATGTCCCTTCGTGCATAGGGTTCATCGAGGGGAATGACGGCACGAATATCACTCGTCCGCATGTAGTTCATAACGAATGAGGTGATGAGGCTGAACTCGGGCATAAGGTCCTTCGACTGGAGATATCCCCGAAAGGGGATGGCGACAACAGATTCTTCCGGAACGCCAGCCTGATCGAGAATGCGCTTGTACCAGCCGCCGAACCCCACATCGTCATTTATCACATATCTATAAGGAACGAGGTCTGCACCCGAAAGCGACTCACGGCCCGAAAGCTCACTCTTGCAAGGGACCGACACGAATGCCTGCTCGTTATAAAGCTTTTGCCAGCCATATCCCGGGCGACGAAGCTCGCTGCTCGCTATGACTGCATCGAACTCGCCACTTGCAAGGCCCCGAAGAAGATCGCTCTCACTGCAGCATCGTACCGCAAACGTCGCCTCCGGCATCGTTGCCGCGAGCATGGGAACCAGAAGCGACCCCGTGCCATAGGCGAAGCACCCCAACCGAAGGGAAGCCGCCTCTCTCGATTGCTGCTGACGAATCTCCTCAAGCATGCGGTCGTATTCCTCGAAAAAGCGAAGGGTCGAGTCGCGCACAATTTCGCCGCAAGCCGTAAGCTGCATCCGATTGTGGGAACGATCAAAGAGCTGACAACCAAGCTCTGCCTCAATTTTCTTCAAGTTATGGCTCAACGTCGGCTGAGAGACAAAAAGCTCCTTGGCGGCAGCGGTCATGGTGCCCCCTTCGGCTACCGCAAGAAATTGCCTCATCTCGAATAGATCCATTGCGCCGATACCCCCTCGGGCTCGCAGCGATCAAACGCTCACCGCACCTGCCGTTTCTCGAGATTGTCCAATCATACCACTGTGCGCACCCGTATAGAACGCTTATCCAATCGTCACAAGGCGGTTTTGGAAGGCGACGGAGACCGCGGTCGCAAGGCCCTGCTCTGTGGCGCAGGGCGCGTATATGCGGTAACGATGTAGATGGGGCCTCAGCGAGCCCAGCCCGTGGCGAGGAGCGCGCTCCCCTCCTCTTGGAAATACCTCTCGGCGCAAGCGACGAAATCGAGCACGGGCTGTGACGCGTCGGCGCGGTAGATCACTCCCTGGTCGATGGTATCGCCGCTTAGGCGCACGGGCACAAGCGGCGGACAGCAGCTAGCGAAGTACTGGCCCGGCAGCGGAATGACGCCGTGGCCCTCCATGACCACGCGCATGATGAGCTCCTTGCTGAACTCGGCCTCCACTACCGTCGCCCCCTCCTCGGCCAGGGCGAACAGAGCCTCGAAGGAGGGCAGCCCTCGGTAGTCCGGCTGGATGTAGACCGTCGCGCCGTCGAGCGCCCCATGCCCCACCTCCGTGCAGTCGGCCACGGGACTCGCCGGCGACACGCACAGGTACACCGGATCGTCGAACAGGTGGATGAAGCGCAGGTTCTCGAAGGTCGCATCGTCGCTCGGCGGCGTCGCGAAG
Organism: Adlercreutzia shanghongiae; assembly: GCF_035830635.1. Lineage (NCBI taxonomy): Bacteria > Bacillati > Actinomycetota > Coriobacteriia > Eggerthellales > Eggerthellaceae > Adlercreutzia > Adlercreutzia shanghongiae. The sequence goes on from NZ_JAYMFI010000001.1 coordinate 367,896, forward strand.
CACACATCGGACAGGCCGTCGCGCACCCCTTCCACCCAAGTGGACTCCGCAGCGAAGCGGAACACCACCTCGATATCGGGGAAGCTGCGGGCGAAATAGTTGATGAGTCCCGGGAAGAACGAGGGGAACGGCTCGTTGGACAGATGCCCCACGCGCACGCGGTTGCGGGCCAGCGATACGGCGCGCGCCAAGCCGTCCTCATACACGCTCACAACGGTACGCGCGGTCTGCAAAAACGACTCGCCAGCCGGGGTGAGCGTCACGCCCTGGGCGCTTCGCGCGAACAGGGCGAAGCCCAGCTCGCGCTCGAGCGTTTGGATGCGCTGGGAGAACGAGGGCACTGAGACGTAGGAGCGCGCAGCCGCCTTCGACAGGCTACCCTCCTCCGCGGCGACGATGAAGCTTTTCAGCTGCTGGTCGTTCACGACCCTCCCCTTCCCCGCGCCCTCAGGCGCGAACGTGCAGAGCGGCCGGAAACCTCCCGACCGCTCCGCTTAGTCTAACCTACTTTTAGTAGAAAACTTCACGTCTCTATCCGAGCAGTCCCAAGTTCAGCGCGTGGTTGGCCGCCTTGAAACCGCGGTAGTAGCCCTGACCCGTGGTGGCCGTCGCCCCCGGATAGGCCGAGCCAAAGATGTTGGCAGCGTTGTTGCCGCAGCTGTACAGACCTTCGATGGGGCTGCCCTCGTAATCGAGCACCTGGGAATCGGCGTTCACATTAAGGCCGCCGCAGGTACCGATGGTGCCGGGGCCGATGCGCACGGCGTAGAACGGCGCCGTGGCGATCTTGGCAAGCCAGATGTTCGGCATCTCGGGTGTCTCGGTCAGAGAGAACTCCAGCAGCGAGGTATAATTGCTCTTACCGCGGTCGAAGTCCTCGTCGACGCCGGTGTCGCAGAAGCGGTTGTAGCGCTCCACCTCAGCGGCAAGGCCGGCGGCGTCGATACCGCAGCCGGCGGCCAGCTCCTCCAGCGTAGCGTACTCGCCAAGCCACTCCGGCTGGCTCTCCTCGTTGGCCGGCCAGCCGAAAGAGGCCACATGATTGGTATCGAATACAAGGTAGGCCGGCAGGTTCGGCACCGAGCAGGTCTTCGCGTCGAAGGCGCCGAAGGACATGCCCATCCAGGGATAGCCAGAGCTCTCGTCGGTGAAGCGTTTCCCGGCGGCGTTCACCATGATGGCCCCGGGAAGGCCGGCGTAGTCGCCCCAGTCGGTGGCCGTCTCCACCATCTCGGTGCCGTCACCGAGCACGTAGAAGGGGCAGCCCCAGTAAGATTCCATATTGGCCAGAGCGGCGCCGGCGGCCACGCCCATGCGGTGGCCGTCGCCGGTGTTCTCCGCCACGCCGAGGGAGCCGTACAGCGGCACGCTCATGAAGGCCTCGCGCATAGCGTCGTTGTGCTCGAAGCCGCCGGCGCCCAGAAGCACGCCCTTCTCGGCCTTCAGGAACAAGTCGGACGAGCCGTCCTTTGCCTTCACGCCAATCACCGCGCCGCCTTCGCCCAGAACGAGCTCCGTGGCCTCGGTGTCGAGATAGGTGACGATGCCGTTCTGCTCCACCTGCGGGATGAGGATGTCGCCGAACAGTTGCTCGCCTACGATCATCTCGCCGTTGGCATCCACCGGCGAGATGGAGCGACCGGCGCGCTTCGATCCGGGAAGGGACGTGTAGTCGCCCACCGGACCGGAGTCCAGCACCATGCCGAGGTTCTCCTCGCACCACTCGAACACGGCGGCGGCGTGATCCAAATAGTCCTGTTTAGTCTCGCGGGTCGAGCCGTTGTACACGTCGCAAGCCTCCATGTAGCCCATGATCTCCTCGTCGGAGAGGTCCTCGCCGAGACCCATGGCCACCTGCTTCTGGTTCTTGGGCACCCGGGCGCCGGCACCAGAAAGGCGCGTCGTGCCGCCCAGCTGCGAGCCCTTCTCCACGATGGCCACCTTCGCGCCCTGGGACGCGGCGGTCAGCGCGCCGATCATGGCCGTACCAGAGCCCACCACCACGAAGTCGTACTCGCCGTCCCACGACTCCGGCGCTCCGCTGCCGGCAGCGCCGTTGGTGTCGGCCATGTCCTGGCCCTTCGGCGCACAACCCGCGGTCATGCCCAAAGCGGCCAGACCAAGCATGCCAGCTGAAGCAGTTTTCATAAACGTACGACGGGATACCTGATTGTTGCCGATCATTCCGCCACCCTCCTAATACCTTTGCTTAACGGGCAACTCTTTCGTTGCTCTTCGCTCATCATAGCCAGCATCACCCCGTTACGGAATTACATGGTTTGGAAGATAGCTTAAGGCTCAGCCCTTAATGTAAGAAGCTCTATCGGCCGTAACTACATCTTTTGCCGCGGGGCATAAGAGAGCAGGCAAAGCCCCATAAAACAAAAGGTGCCCCTGTCGTGCAGAAAACAGGGGCACCTTGTCTCTCAATCTGACGGAGAGGGAGGGGGAGGGGTGAATCCGTCAGATGCTGAAGAGCCTAGGATTGGGCGGCCACGCGGCCGGCATGGCGACCGAAGGTGATGGAACGGCCCGAGGCGATGCCGGCGGCAACACCCAGGTAGGTGGCGCCGAGGAAGCAGCTGGACACGTCACCAGCGGCGTAGAGGCCCTCGATGGGCTCGTTGACCTCGTCGAGCACGCGCATGTCCTCGTCGATGATGAGACCGTCCATGGTGTGGTACACGTCCTGGAGGTTGCGCTCGGCGTAGAACGGCGGAGTGTCGAAGGGCGTCAGGCGGAACGCCGGCTTATAGAAGTCGGTGTCCTTGCCCGCAGCCACCAGCTCGTTGTAACGAGCAACTTCGGCCTTGAAGGTGTCGGCCGGGATGTCGAGGCGCTCAGCCAACTCGTCAAGGGTGTCGGCCTTGATGACCGTGCCAGACTCCACCATCTCGTCAATGGAGGCCTGCACGAACTCCGTGTCGCCGAACAGCTGCAGCGCACCGTTGTCGTAGGGCGTGAAGCGGTAGGCGTGGTACACGTTGAACTTCTGAGCGTAGTCGGCCCAGTTGCTGTCGTACAGCGTGATGAAGTACGGATCCTTCTGGTAAGCCAGCTCGTGGCTCGTGGAGTCGAACAGGTCGTCCTCGTTGCAGAAGCGCTTGCCCTCGGTGTTCACGCGCAGGAAGGGCAGCATGCCGCACATGGAGAAGCCGAGAGCCATGGGATCGATATCTTCGTAGGCCACGCCCTCGGGAATGATCTGCTCCGGCGCGCAGCTGCAGGCATGGGCCAAATCGAGCACGCCGCCGGCCCACAGGCCCGCCTTGATGCCGTCGCCGGTGGCGCCGGGCATAGACTCTTTGATGGCAGGAGCCACGCGCACAATCTCGGGCTGCAGTGCGGACATCATATCCGGGTTCATGGAATAGCCGCCCGTGCAGAGAATAACGCCCTTGGCGGCGTTGATGCGGATGGGGCCGTCGGTGGCCTCAGCGTAAGCACCCACCACGCGGTCGCCTTCCTTGATAAGCTTGGTCATCGTGGTCTCGAAACGGCAGTCAGCGCCAAGGCCGCGAGCGTAGTTAATAAGCGTCTCGCAACCACGGTTGTTCGAGGGACCCACGTTCTCGAGCGGCGTCACGCCTTCCTTCCACTGAACATAATGGCAGGTGTCGAAGGACGGGATGCCGTAGGGGGTGTACTGATCGTCGTCAGACGGCTTCGCCTGGCGGATGTTCGCTTTGAAGCCAGCCTCCTCGACGCGATCGGCATACCAGTCGTAAGTCTCGCCGGACTCGTTGAACCACACGTTGGCCACGCGCTGGTTCTGGCGGAAGCCGGAAGTGTGCTGGAAGCAGCGGGCCAAAAGCTCCACATCCAGGGTCGAGTTCACCTCGGCCTGGATCTTGGTGCCCACAGCACCGATGTCGTCGCGGATGCCGCTGGAAGCGCCCTCGGCGTACTTCTCGATGAGCACCGTCTTGGCGCCCTCCTCGGCGGCCGAGCACACGGCGAAGCAGCCGGCGGTGCCAGCACCTACCACGAGCACGTCGCAATCGACGGTCTCGACGAGTGCGCTTTCATCAACCTCGGGCTCAGCGCCGAGCCATGTGGGCGTCCCGTCTGCCACGGCAGCGGTCGCACCATCCGCATTGCCACCGGTCTCGCTCAGCGACTCCTGCGCCTGAGGTGCGCAGCCGGCAAGGCTCGCAGCGCCCACGGAGGCAGCAATGACGCCGGCTCCCGTCAGGAAGCTGCGTCGGGTCAGTTCGGTCTTGTTGGACATGTTCCCTCCTCGTATAGAGTGGTCGTTTTCTCCGCAGGCAATCCCCTTTTCTCCTATGGTCGCCGGCGGCGTCCTCTCAGTTCGGACATCGAGAACTTTGCCGTCCAATCGCAATATGACCAAGCCCCAAAACGACGTATTTTTCCATCATGCAAAACGATGTATCTTTGAGAAATGCCCGGTAAACGCCTACTAAAAAAACGTTGCTGCGGAGTTGTTTGCGGTATGATGAAACAAGCTGCAAGTCAATAGGGGGAGGGACCGCCGTGCCAGAGTTGAACACTTCGTTCAAGCCATGGAAAGAGCATGTCTTCGTCGGAGCATCGCTTGGGTGTCTCTTCATCTACGAAGAGATGATTTGCTCAGGGCTCATGCTCGCCGAAACCGCCCTCTCCTCGGTCATGTACCCCTTGTACTGCCTCATCCAGGCCGCAGCTTTTCTTCCTCTGCTCGTTGCCCCCCGCATCATCGGACGTGCAAAGCCCCTGCCCCTGTCCCTTGCATCGGGCCTCTGCATGACCGCAGGGGCAATCTCGGCGGCAACGAGCGCCTACGGCATGCCGCAGCCCTTTGCCCTCGCCTTCGCCGGGTTTCTTCTCGCCGCCGTCGGTCCGGCGCTCCTCAAGCCCGTCATCCTCCTTCGCATGGCGCACTTCTCCCTCAGCACCATAAAGCTCATCGTTTTCGGAGCGTTCCTCTCGCGCTTCCTCGCTATGCTGCTTCCCATGTTGCTGCCGGCCTCCGCCGATGTACTCGTCATCACTCTCGGTCCCTTGGCAGCGCTGCTGTGGGTACTCAGCCGCCGATGCACGGCCGACACACCCCCGATCACCGTTCGCGTGTCCATCGCCTCTTCGGCCCTCGTTCCCGTAGCTGCAGCCTTTATCATCCTCACTGTCGGCTGCACGGCGCTCTCCCCTCTTTCCGTCGACCCTTCTTTCAGTTTCGTGGGAAGCGGTCCTTTTGGCGGAGTCACGGGCTGGGTTGTGACGCAATCGATTGCCGCCGTCATCATCTGCGTGCTGCTCTTCGGCATTCACGACCTTGTCTACGCCGTAGCGGCGAAGACGGTCGGTACGGCGGCCATCCTCGCCTTCGTCGTGTTCATGGGCGCCGGCGCCATCATGGTGTCATGGGATGTATCGCTGGTGGCCCTCAATCTGCTCATGTTCATCCCCCTTGTGGCCCTGGTTGACTTCGCTTCCTACGCCGCCTTCAAAGCCGAGCGCGTCGTGGTGGGCTACTTGTTCGCCTACGAGGTATCCGTTGCCGCAGGATCCCTTTTAGGCCTTGCGGAAACAGGGCTTTCGCCCCTGTTCGGCACCGTGACGATTCTCGGACTCGCCCTTTGCTGCCTCGTCGTTATCGCAGTCGTTTGGCTTGCCACCGAGAAGAATATGGATCGCTTTTTCTGGGGACAGCCCCTGGGTCTCAAGCAAATGACACCTCTTCAAGAGCAAAGCGCTGCAGAGCTCTCCCCTACCGAGCCCGTGTCTTCTCCTACCTCCGACATCCGCGCCACTGCCGAGGCCGTCGCCGCCGACTGCGGCCTCACGGCCCGCGAGACCGATGTTTTGGAATTGCTCACGCGAGGGCGATCGGCCACCTTCATCGCCGAGGAGCTGTGCTTAAGCCCCAACACCGTGCGCACCCACGTCTCGCGCATTTACACAAAGTGCGGCGTCCATTCCAAGCAAGAGCTTCTCACCCTCGCCCAGTCCCATGAGGCGTAAGACTATGCAGCCGAACCCCGAGGTCGCTCAGGAGACCTCGGCGTACTCGTCGTAGCCGTAGGGGAAGTAGTAGGCCCCCTCAACAGGGTCGAACACGATGAGCGCGTCGGCCACGGCACGAAGGAACGCGCGGTCATGGGAAACGAACAACACGGTGCCCGCATAGCTCTGCAGCACGTTAGCCAGTGCCTCTTTGCCTGGGATGTCCATATGGTTGGTCGGCTCGTCCAGCAAAAGGAAGTTCGGACGGCGAGCCATCATGCGGCACAGCTCGAGACGCGCCCGCTCGCCGCCTGACAGGCGCGAGACCGCTTTGTTAACGTCGTCACCGCCCAAGAGAAACGAGCCGAGGGCTCCCCGTGCCTCGTTGTTGGTAAGTCCGGGGAACTCGCCCCAAAAGCTCTCCAACACCGTCTGGTCGCCCGAGGGCGCAGCGATTAGCTGCTCGAAATATGCCAAATCGGTATTGCCGCCGAAAGCGAAGCTGCCCCCCAGGGGGGCTACTCGCCCCGCAAGTGTTTCCAAAAGCGTCGATTTCCCACAGCCGTTCGGGCCTATGACGCCCACTTTGCGCCCGCGCTCAATAGAGAAGCTCAACCGGGCCAGTTCGCCTCCCTGGCGCCCGAGCGCCAGATCGCGGGCGCGAAGCGCCTCGGTGAATCCCCGCCGCGCCGGCTCGAAGATGGGGTTGAAGGTTTTCAGATCGTACTTGCGCGGGGGCTCGAGCCTCACCATGCGATCGAGCTGGCTGCGTTTGGCCCGGGCCATGGCCGCCTTGGTGGGATGCCCTTTGAATGACTCGATCGTCTGCTCAAGGCGGGCGATCTCTTCCTGCTGGGCCTCGTAGGCTCGCTGGCGCTTATCCCAGGTGCGCTCCTTCTCCGCCACAAAGACGGTGTAGTTGCCCACGTAGCGTTCCATGCGCCCGTACTCGATCTCGTAGACGACCTCGGCCACGTTGTCGAGAAACTCCCGATCGTGAGAGACCACGACCACAGCGCTCTCGTACGACTTTAGATAGCTCTCGAGCCACTGTATCGTGGGAATATCCAAATGGTTGGTCGGCTCATCGAGCAGCAACACGTCGGGCTTATTCAGCAGTACCTGGGCGAAGGCGATGCGGGTGCGCTGTCCGCCGGAAAAAGACGAAAGGGGCCGCTTCTCATCATCGCGCGTGAACCCGAGGTGGCGAAGCACCGACTCGTAATCCGCCTCATACTCGTAGCCCCCTTGATGGGCGAACAGTTCAAGGGCATCCACGTACTTCTGGATGACCCTCTCATCCGGGTCGGACTCCATGCGCGCCTGCAGGCGGTCGATGCGCTCGCGCAGCTCGTTGATGGCGGGAAAGGCCTTCTTCACCTCGTCTTCCAAGGTAACGCTGTCGTCGCCAAAGGTCACTTGCCGCAGAAAGCCAACGGTAAGCCCGCTGCGACGCGATACCGCCCCTGCAGGCTCCGCCGTCTCGCTTCCGGCAATGAGATTGAGCAGCGTCGTCTTCCCGCAGCCGTTGCGTCCAACCACAGCTATCTTTTCGTTCCCCTTCACAGCGAACGATACATCGGAAAGCACGATGTCCATCCCATGAGACACCGTGGCATGACTTATGCTGATTTTCATAAAACCCCCTTCGGCTGGGCAGACAATGCCGGGCTCCTACCTACGACCGATGGGTCCTCCTTACCCTTCTATCTCTTCGGTAATGGAAAGGCCGTTCGGAATGAGGCGCGCAATGGCTACACAGGCCAGCGCGATGGCGATGCCACCTATGGCCGAAGCCACGACGACAGAGTGATCGAAAGCCCGGACAGCCTCGGCGAGCAGTTCTGTCGCACCAGCCTGCTGGGCGATAGCCACGGCAGCCGGGAACGACTCGCCCGCTGCCGAGATAGAGGCAGCGTCAAGCCCCGAGGCCGCAAGTGCAGCCGGGTCAAGCCCCAGCACATACACGATGGAGGCCACCGATCCAATGACGGCAACACCCAGGACATTGCCCATATCGTAGGCAACTTCCTCGCACGCTGCCGCGCTCGAGGCCTTCTCGCGCGGCGTAGCGCACATGATGACGGCAGAGCCCACTGAAAGGGAGCCCGTGCATAAGCCCGCGAGAACCGTGGAGACGATAATAGGGGCAAGGGTGAGGTCATCGATAAAGGGCAGCAGCATGAGCATTCCCACCGCGCCTATTCCCAGACCACCCAGCAAGACCGGCTTGGCCCCCAAGCGCATCGCCAACGCAGGAGCCGCCATGCCGGCCACGATGCTTGCCACCGCCTGGGGGATGAGCAACATGCCGGATTCGAGAGGCCCCGAGCCATTCACCAGTTGCAGCCATTGCGACAGCAGAAACAGCTGGGCCGCCATACCAAACATGGAGCAGAGGGCCGTGATCACGCCCCCGCGAAACGGCCTAAGCGAAAACAACCTTAAGTCGAGCAACGGCGTCTCAGAATGCAGGCACCGCACAACGAAAAGCACCATAAGGCCGATGCCCGCAACCAGAGCGGCAAGGCCCTCGGAGTTGAAAAACGAAAGCTCTGCGGCCAGATGCTTGATGCCCCACATCATGAGCACCATGGCCAAAAGCGCCAGCAAGGCTGCCGGCGCATCCCACGCACCGGCTCGCCTCACTTTGATTTCAGGAAGAATGAGCAGACCGACAAACACGACAAGACCCATGAGCGGGACATTGACGAGAAATGCCGCATGCCAGCTGAAATGCTCGAGAAGAAAGCCTCCGATAAGCGGTCCTAGCACCATGCCAAGACTTCCCAGAGCCGACCAGGCCGCCAGGGCCGTAGCCCTCTCTTTCGAGTCAGTGAATACCGAGCGGATCATAGATATCGTCGTCGGCATGATAAAGGCGCCGCCGATGCCCAGCACTGCGCGAATGGCGATGACGGCGCCGGCCGAAGAAGCGAACATGATGAGCGCCGAAGCGACACCGAAGATCGCTGCGCCTAGAAGGAAGGTCTTCTTCCGGCCCAACCGGTCCGAAAGAGAGCTCGAAGGCACAAGCAAGCCTGCCAGCACCAAAGAGTAGGCGTCGATGATCCACAGCTGCTGATCCGATGTTGGCTGAATCTCCGCCACCATATGGGGCAGCGCGATGTTCAGGATGGTCATATCCATAGAGACGACGAGCTGGGCAAACAGCAGAACAGCCAAAGAGGCCCAGCGCCGCTTCGCTGAAATATGAGGGGGAATCTGGATGGTGTCGGACATGGTGCATCCTTTTTTCGTCGATGGGCCGAAATCCCGTTCGCCCTAACCTGCAGGCTCCGAGCTCACTCGGCATCTTCCAATCGACTGAAGCGGCTCGCCGCCCGTGCCATTACGATGACCAGTCCTCCGATGACATACCTAGTTTATTCGACCTTCAGGCAAAGTCAACGCACCCGCCCATCTATCACCTCGCCCACACATCCTTTGCGGCTACCCCTCTTCGGAAGCCGCCTGAATCAGCGAGAGCAGATCTTGTTTCGAATGGACACCGCATTTCATATAGATACGCTGGATATGGCTGCGAACCGTACTGGGACTGAGAAACATCTCCTCGGCAATGAAGGCGGCGCTCCGGCCCTGCGCCAGAAAGACGAGCACGTCGGCCTCGCGCTGCGATAGCCCGTAGCGCTCGGACACGATGTCTGCCGACGACAGGCCAGCGGAGCACTCCGAGAGATCCTGGCTCCTCCGATGACCCATATCCCCCCAGAAGAACAGGCCCATGTGCCGCGTGCTCAAAACCCACAGCGAGACCGCCACAACGGCCATGGCGAGCAGCTCGCCGACATACCCCCCGCGCTCTCCCGCAGCGCTCGAAGGCAGATTCGAAGCCAGCAGGCTCAGCGCGATACCGACGGCCTGGGCTATCCCGAACACCGCGAGAAAGCCGCACAGCAGGCGCACGGGCTTGACATCCACCCGAGTCGACAACTCAAGCACGGCGATAAGGGGAATCATATCGAGCAGCGTGTAGGCGAACAACGAAACCAGACGCGACAGGGAGGCGTGACTTGTGCCATAGAGGATGAAGGCCACCAAGGCCACCGTCTCGACCAGCTTCATGCCAACGGTGTAGTCGTCGTCATCTACCACCAAAAGCAGCAAGGCGATGATGACGATGCTGGGAACGCGCGTGAGCAGCAGGCTGCTGTAATAGTAGTCGAGACCCTGCTCCACCGAAGCGGCATCCGGGGAGAGAAACGTAACGGCCACCACGATGACGGCAAAGCCGAGCGCGACGACAAGCACGCTGGACCCCTTGAGACTCACGATTCCCAAGCTGTCCTCGGCGGCGAACGTGCCCCTCCTAGTCCAGGCATAGCGCCAGCACAGCACGACGACGAGCACGAGCGCAGCAATGACCCATCCCCCCTGGTTGAACTCCAACGAGCCAATGGCCAGCATAACGACGACATGGATGGCCATAGCCGCCAACGCGATGCGCTTTATGAGCGCCAACGGCAGCGTCGAAAGAAGCTCCATGAGCCCGATGAAGAGCACCGTCTGGCAAAACACGATGCAGGATACACCCGCCAAATACACCGCCGGCGTCGAAAGCACCGCAGCCTCGACCGGCACAGACACGATGAAGAAGCCGAGAACGAACGCGCCCAGGGCCACGGTGCGCAGGGGGCCGTTTGCGCAAGACACCGGCAGGGTGCTCGAAAAACAGCACAGCACCAACGCGACGATGCCGTCTATGAGCGTCGGGAAAAGGAAGGGGGACGACTCCAGCCACGGGACGCGCTCCCCCACGCCAAGCGCGTCGACATTTGCAAACGAACCGGTGGTAATCAAGTCGTTGATGATCAGCAGGCAGACGAACATCACCACCAGCGCTGCCAAAAATCGCGTTCGCCCGCTTCGAAGCATTTCTCCAGCCATTCTTGCTCGCCCCGTCTATCCGTCGCTCAAACACAAAGCGAGGCAGGAGCCAATCCCCCGCCTCGCAAAGACCTTCGCCTGCAGCCCGCCTCAGCCTTCTTCCTCGCGGGAAGCCGACGAGTCGGCAACCCCCGGAGGCGGGGGGAGCACGGCCCCGCAATGAGGGCAGAGCTTTCCGTGAAAGTCCCTTTCAAGCGGCTCTCGACAATGCGGACAGCGCCTTACCCTCAGCTGCGAGCACTTGCACTGGCCGCATCCGCGACAACCGCCCCAACAACGCCCCATGTTGCTTCCTTTCATGAAACAGCAGCAGGCGCGCGACTCTGCAAGTCTATCGCAGGGCCGCGCGCCAATCGTCACGCAAAATGTATGACTTTGCCGCTCATCCTACCGAGGAACGAAAAGAACCTGACGGGGCTTTTTCTCAAGCTCCTTGGCCAGCTCGTCCACAGGGCCGAACTTCATGCAGGAGGCCAGGCAGTGATGAACGCAGGTTGGCTCTCGGCCCTCGGATACGCGCGATTCGCACAAATCGCACAGGTCGGTGGGGACGGGCACCGTGAACCAGTTCATCTTCCCGTCGTCTTTCTCCCAGGGGCCCTCGTCGTGCAGATGGATGCCCCACTGGCCCACCGGAATGCCGTGCTCCTCTTTGCAGGCCACCTCACAGGAGTGGCAATGGGTGCACCATTCGTAATCAATCAGGAGTCCGTTACGCATTGATACCTACCTCGCCTTTCGTGATTTCGCAGATGTTGCACTTGTAGGGAGCACCCAGGCCCAGCTTGCCGATGTACTTCGGACCCGTGGGAAGCAGCAGGTTGATGTTGCTCTTCCAGGCGCCGTAGAGCGTGGGCTCGTTGCCGTCCATCTCGGGGAACCACCAGCCGTGGTCGGCCTGGGCCATGCCCTTCTTCACAATGGGCGTCACCTCGGCGCGCATCTGGCATTTGCCGATCTCGTTCTCAATGACGACCCACTCGCCGTCGTGGATGTCGCGGGCCGCGGCATCCTCGGGATGGATGCGCACGATCGGATCGGGATGGGTCTCGCGCAGATACGGGATCTGTCGACCCTCGGAGTGGAAGTACGCGTAGTTGCGGGCGCCGGTCGTCAGCTTGAGGGGGTACTTGTCCTTGAGGTCGACGAGCACCTCGTGAGAGCGGTTGGACGGATCGTAGTGCGGCAGCGGATCCTCACCGTAGTACTCGAACAGCGTCGTGTAGAGCTCCACGCGGCCGGACTGGGTCTCGAAGCCGATCTGGCCGTCCTCGCGCTGCCTGCCGGTCTTGTACTTGTAGTAGCTGAAGATATCGTCGCCATGCTGGTGGACGACCTCTTCGCTGATGTTCTTGAAATCGTACTTCTGGGCCCACTCGATCTCGTTGATCCAGGTGTTCAGGTCGGGAATCTCCTCGAACCACTCGGGATGGATGCGACGTCCCAGCTCGAGGGTGATCTCAAGGTCGCTCTTGCACTCGCCCACGCTGATGGCCTTGTTGAGAGCGCCGGTGTAGACGTTGGTGCCGCCGTAGTACGGGGTGACGCCGCCGTCCTGCTCCACGAAGGTGGACAGCGGGAGCATAACGTCGCAGGAAGCCTGAATGGAGGGGGTCATCCACAGGTCGAGGCCAATATTGAACTCGAGGCCCAGCAGGGCGTCGTGCCAGCGCTTGGGCTCGGCTCCGTTGCAGACCATCATGTTGTTGCCGGTGAACATGGACATCTTGATGGGGTAGGGCTCGCCGGTCTCCATGGCCTTCAGGGCATTGGAGCTCTCGCCGTACTGGAAGAACTCGCAGTAGCACGGGTACTGGTCAAGGCCGATGGTCATCATCTTGACCTCTTCGGAGATCTTGTCGGTGCCGAAGTTGATGTTGCCGTAGCCCTCGGCGCCGCCAACCGTGGTTCCGCCCGGGGCATCCAGGAAGCCCGTGAGCGACATGAGGCCGATCATGGCCTGGCCGAGCTGACAGGCGTTCTCCTGCTGATCGCAGCCGAGACCCCACATGACGGCCGAAGGATTCGCCTTGGCGTAGAAGCGCGTGGCCTCGTAGATCTCCTCGGCGGTAATGCCGCAGATTTCGGCGGCGCGCTCGGGCGGCATGGTAGCCACACGCTCGGCGAACTGCTCGAAGCCCCAGGTCCACTGATCGACGAATTCCTTGTCGTAGAGACCCTCGCTGATCATCACATGGTTCATGGCCATGGCCAGGGCGGTATCCGTGCCGGGCCAGATCTGCAGGTGGTACTCGGCCTTGTTGGCAAGCCAGGTAACGCGCGGGTCAACCACAACGAGCTTGGTGCCGCGCTTCATTAGCTCAATGAGGCCGTGACCCCAAAGGCCGTCGCCGTTGGAGGCCAAGGGCGCCTTGCCCCACAAAAGAATGCACTCGGGAACCTTGTAGCGCGGATCATCGTAGGTATCCTTGAACTGAGCGGCCATGTCCACCTCGGGGTACCATCCGCCGAGCATGGCGAAGCACTCGATGTTGCGCGGCGAGTAGCAGGCCGCACCGGACAGGCAGTCCACAGCATTGTTGGTGCCGAACACGGCAGCGGGATAAGGGTGCATGATACCGCCCTGACGGCCGGTGCCGCACCAGCAGCAGATGGCGTTGGGGCCGTACTCGTCCACAATGCGATGGTACTCGCTCTCGATGAGTTCATAGGCCTCGTCCCAGCTGATGCGTTCCCACGCATCGGCATTGCCGCGATCTTTCGGGTCGCGCTTCATGGGGTACAGCACGCGATCGGGATGATAGATGACGTCCTTCAGAGTAAGGCAGCGGATGCACAGGCGGCCTTTGGTGACAGGATGGTTCTCATCGCCTTCGACCTTGACCAGCTTGCCCTCCTTATCGACATAGTACTTCAAGCCGCAGCCAACCGGATGACATCCCGGAGCAGACCACGCGCAGGAACGCGTGACGGTAAGACCATCCTCCTCCCAGCGCCACGGTTTTCCAAGATCGTTCTTGAACTCCATATTCTCCTCCTAGTTTTATCGTTCACGGCCCTCTTCTCGTGACCGCAAATCCCAGATGTACGGGGCTACTCCAGCGTCAGGCCGTTCTCGGCGTTCAGCCTCATGTACTCCTCCATCTTCTTATCGGAGATGTTGTGGATGAGGATGAGACAGAGCGCAAAGAGAATGAAGCCGGCGCCCGTGGCCATGCCGAGCCACATGGTCAGTGTCTGAGCTCCCGCAGCCGTGAGCGCTTCTCCGGCTATAAAGCCCGAGGTTGTAAGGGCGACGCCCATGATGACCGAGGCCACCGCGGTCGCTGCCTGAATGACCAGAGGCTGCATGTTCATGATGAAGGGGCGAGTGTCCTTGCCCGTCTTGGCAATCCAGTACTCGCCGGCATCCATGTACATGACCACGCCGACGCTATCGATGGGAGAATTGAAGAAGCCGGCGATGGCAATAAGGGCGATCAGCCACACGGAGGACTGGCCGAAAAATCCCACGAGGACGAAAGCGACGCCGGCAATCAAGCTCACGATAATGGACATGCGCTTGCGGCCACCGAACAGCTTCGTGATTCCCGTGGAAGCGAACGAGCCGATAATGGTCGCCAGCGAATAAGCCGCCATGACCGTGGAAGTCAGCACCATGTCGCCGATGACATAGGCGCACTGATAGATCGTCAGCAGCGAGAACACGTTGACGCCGGCATAGCGGAAGAAGTCCGCCAAGGTGATGGCCAGAGCCGGGCGGTTGGTAACCACGGCCTTGATCATCTCGCCTGCGGAAACGTGCTCTTCCTCTACCTCCGGGGCGCCGTTCGCGGCACTGCACTGGTCATAGGGGGCGCTGATCTTGCAGATGATGATGACGCCGATGGTGGTAGCCACGATCATGATAATCTGCGTGATGCGCCAACCCCAGATCTCCGAGCCGCTGATGGAGAGCAGCGCGATCATGGGGAACAGAATGGCGGACACAATGAAGTTCGATACGCTGTTGCCGCCCCACATACGGGCGTTGAGCAAGTTGCGCAGATCGTTGTCGCTTCCGGAAATGTTGGCGAACAGCGTGTACTTCGGCGACGCCGGCGCCACTGCGGCGAATGCTGCCAGCGAGTAGAGCACGAAGCAGAGCGCAACCACCAGCATGGAATCGCCATCGAGGAACATCAGGATGAAGATGGCGGCTACCAACACGAAATAGGAGCCGACGATCCAGGGACGGTACTGACCGAATTTGGTCCTCGTGTTGGTGACCAGAAATCCCTCGATGAAGATGAGCACGACAGCCACGATGCTTCCAACGGCCATAATGCCCGATACCTGGTCGACCGGCAGATGAATGATGTCGGTCATGATGTAGTTGGCGTAGAAGTACGTCGCCATGCCGCAGCACAGGAAGAACTCGGCGAAGAACACGGCCCAACCGAGCGAGCGACCGGAAGTGCGCTTCTCCGGCACTTGGGAACCTTCGGACATCACACTCCCCCTTTCTTTAACGAGTTGATGTTTCTATTCCATCGCGATGACCCCATCGCGCGCCCTGCATCCTCCTTCCTCCTCTGAAGGCGGCAGTCGTTTTCGGCGACGACTGACCTCGGATCAAGCCGAAGCAATGGAACGTTGCCCTTTGTTTTACAGGGGAAGGCGCTGCGAGCGATACCGCCGAAACATATGAAACGATTAGTCAAAAACTGATGAATGCTTTTTTGCCGGGCCGCAAAGGCCGTTTTCATCACTTTCGGCCGTTTACGGGCAGCAAAGAAAAGGCGATGGTTGGAAGAGCTTATCGAACGCGCACGTTCGAGCCATCGACCGAGGAGGAATCATGTGCTTTAGACCAACCCAGGTTTCTGTCCCCAAAGTTTGCCCCAAGTGCAACGCCGAGAACCCCTCCCTCGCCACCGTGTGCGAGGCCTGCGGAGCCGAGCTTCCGGCGACTCAGCCCGGCGGCGGCGCTCCGGGGGCTCCTGCAGCCCCCGGAGCCCCCTCTGCCCCTGGCGCCCCTGCAGCCCCCGGAGCCCCCTCGGCTCCTGGCGCCCCTGCAGCACCTGGCGCCCCGAGCGCGCCCGACCCCCAGAAATAGCTCGTTTGCAGGAGTCTACGTCAGAGCCAAAACAAGGAGGCAACCATGGTCAAAGACGCATCTCGGCACAAGGTGGCCATTTCCTACGAGGGGCGCATCAAAGGCGGAGAGGTTTTCGATCGACGCGACGACAACGACCCTTACGAAGTCATCATCGGCAGCGCTTTTGTCATGAAGCCCATTGAAGAGGCTCTCGCTGAAATGCAACCCGGAGAGACGCGCACCATCGAGATAGCCTGCGAAGATGCCTACGGCCCTCATGATGAGCGACGGGTAAAGATCATTCCCGCCGTCCAGATAGCGGGCTCGAAGGACCTCGCCGCCGGGGACAGCGTCATGTGGCGAGCGCCCGGCGAGACCAAAGGCCGACCGGCGAAAATCATCGACCGCAACGACTACTCGCTGCAAGTCGACCTCAACCATCCGCTGGCGGGCAAAGACCTCGTCTATGAAGTCAAGCTCCTAGAGGTGCTCCGCTAGCCCTCGCCAATCAGACCTTTCCGGTTCGCAGTGGGCGCCGCTTCTCCCGGCGCCCACTTGTTTTTTGCTCTCCCCCATGTTGCGCGACCGTCGCATCATTCGATAGTCACGCGACGGTTTTGGAAGGCGACGAAGGGGGATTAGGGGGCACCGCGTTCGATCGCATTCGAGCCATCTACACGGCCGTCCCGTCCCTCAACTGCTAGCCAAAACTGACTATTTGCGATATACTCTCATCAAACGTTCCCCCCTCCCGATACGAACCGCATGTGGGTTCTTCCGGCAACGGATAGGCTGGGGGGTCATTTTTTGTCTGCAGCAACGACAATTCTCTGTTCCCAGGCCTCGGACAATCTGGAAAACCAGTACTCATCCCCGCGTTCTTCCTTGCGATAGAGCGCCCAACAGAAGTAGTCGGCGATTTGCAGATTGAAATCGCCTTCCGAGCGCTGATGGATAAGCCGGTAGCGGGAATTCTCCCCTGACCACCTCTTCACGATACCCTTCAATGCTCCCTTGATGTCGCCTTTTCGCGCGGCTTTTGGGAGGTCGTCGGTCAGGATAAGATGGTGGCCTCGCCCGCCTTCCTTGGTCGGCGAGGCAAACAGAGTTCCGAACGCAAGTTGGTAAACTTCCCGAGGAGTCACATCGGGATCGAGGGTCGCCTTGTCGATAATCGCCGACCATACGCGAAATTCAGACAGATGGTCGAGGATGACCCCAAACACTTTCTCTCTGACAACAGTGCGATCTTCGCTTGCATGGAAGTAGCCCGCGAGATCTCCGCTCTCAAGCATGTCGTACCGTAAATCGAGCAGCTCATGGCACGCCTTGAACGGACGCTCGCAGTGGACGCAAGTCATGATGAAGCATTTGCTTCCGTTTTCCTTGAAATTAAGATCGCCAGCTTCATCGAGGTAGGCATAGCTCGCCATCTCGGTCGCCTGACGCCCTGGCGCTCTTGCTTCGCCAATCTTCCTTTCGTCGGTAACGTCCGGAAGCTGATGGCCCACCTCCGAAATGCAGGGAAGGCGATAGGCGTCGTCCCTCATAGCGCGACCGCCTCTCGCAGGACGGTATCGCGAAACGGACCGGCGTCGAGTTCGGATAATTCAAAGACATTGGTCAACAATGGAAACATCGTGGCACGAATATCCTCCATGCTGAGAGTCGCTGCAGCGCACGCCATGGGCGCCCCCTTCAATCGCTCGCTTTCTTCTGCATCATATCACGGAAACGAAATATCCCGTTCACGTCGCCCAATAGTCACGCGACGATTTTGGAAGGCGACGAAGGCCGTGATCGCAAGACCGCGCTCGGGGGCGATGCGCTGCTTGATGACGCAAGGACACGGGCCCGTTTTCAGCATGCAAAACAAAGGGGCGGCGGGCCTTGAGAGCCTGCCGCCCCTTGAGGGAAAGGAGATGTCTCGCTTAGATGCTGGCGCCCTCCGATACGCTGATGTGGGGCGTTGCGGATCCCTCATCGTTCCAGCTTGTCATGCCAGGGGCCTGCGGCGCTACCTCGCGCGACTCCAAAGTGATGGACCGCACGTCGCGCACATAGCTGTTTGCCGCCGTCGACCCGAGCCACAGCTGATTTGCGCCGCCCATGACGTCGGCGACCGGCTCGCCGCCGACTTGCGTAACGAGCATGCTGTAACGCTGTATGACATAGGTGAGGGGAAGCGCGACCTCGTAGCCATCGGAAGCTTCGAACACGATGGTGTTCACACCCGGCTGCACGCCCGCTTCGTCGAGAAGCGTACGCAACAGCACACCGGTCACCTCGGCGTTGCCGTGGGACGATCCACCGATTCCGTCCCCAGAGCACGAGCATCCCATCACCTTGGTAACGCCGTCCTTTTCGGCGCGCTCCTCCAAGTTCACTGACAGCTGCTGGTCAACCGCGCCTTTCACGGCAACCGTTCCGTCGCCCATGGCAGAGCCCGCCTGGGCAAGCGGAGCAAAAGACGAACCGCACAGATATGCCGATGCTTTGCGGAACACGTCGGACATCACTTCGTTGGCCGCCGTTACGCCTTGGGTGAACGTGAAGCTGCCCTCGACCGCCTCGGCGCTGACCCGTGTGCTTTGAATGTAGTCGCTTTCGGCCGAAACCGGAGCGGCGCTTACGAGCGTTTCCGTCTCGGCAGCCAGCGCCTGCGTGGCGCCCACCGCACCCATCACCATGGACGAGGCAGCGACAAGGCTCACGACCTTCTTGCCTGTATTCTTCATCGTCTCTCTCCTCTATTTCGCCTTGACGTTGAACATCTTCTCGACAACATCCTCGTTGACCATATCGTTGGCCGCCACGCAACGGACGCGCAGCACGTAGGCGTGCTCCTCTTGCGGCGTAATGGTCAGCGCCCAGTTCACCCACTTATCGGTTACCGTGTCGGGGGTGTCGCAGCGAGTCCAGGTCTCGCCGCCGTCAAGAGAGAACTCCATGGCCTTCACCGGCTGGCTGAATGCATAGGCGTAGCCCTCGACTGTGAAGGGCTCGCCCTTCTTGAGCACCTGGCCCTCATCGAGGTTGGTGAAGCCGACCACGGGCTTGCAGAAGTCGATGAGGTAGAACGGCGGGTAGGACTCGAGCACCTCCGCCGGGGCGATCTCGATGTTCGAGACCTGCTTCACGAAGGTAGTCGCGTTGCCGCCGGGAAGCCACAGCTGCACCGGATAGCCGTGCTGCCACTGGATGGGCTCGCCGTTGATCTGATAGACCAGCAAGGGCTCGTGGGTCTTCATGAGATTGATGTCGAAAGCGCCGTTGAATCCGTCGGAAGAGTTCACCATAACGGTGCCGCCCTCCGGCTGCACGCCGGCTTTCTCCAGCAAGGCGCTCAGCGGAATGCCTGTGACCTCGGCCTGGCCGATCAGGTTGTTGCCATCGCCGATCTCGACGCAGGCCTCAACCATGGTGGTTGTGACGGACTCCGCGTTCTCGATGAGGTCCTTGAGAGAGAACGTCATCTCGTTGTCCACCATGCCGGTCACCGTAATGGTCCAGTTATCCAGCATATCCTGATCAAGCGGGGCACCGCTTTCGGTCTTCTCGTTGCGCAGGTAGTCGTTCTCATAGCCCTGCCAGTTGATGTTGGGAAGCTGATCTTGGGAAACGATGCGATCCTGATTGAAGTTGAAGGTCCCCTCAACGGTGTCCGAGGTGTGGATACCGTGCATGACCTGGTGCTTCACGTTGTCCCACAGCTGCATATCGTTGCCATCCTCTGAAGCGTAGTGGCAGCTCCAGCAATCGGCGTCCTCCACCTCGGAGTGAATGCCGTGGACGATGCCGCCGAACGAGTTGGCGATGGTCACCTGCCCTTCGGTGTGGCAGGTGATGCACTGCTGGACCGTCGTCTCGGTGCCGATATCGTTGGTCAGCTTCGGGTGGTTGTACTCAGTGGTGGAAACCGTGTCGAGCAGATCCTCGTGGCACGCGTTGCAGCCGCGGTCGTCCGCTTTCAGGTAGAACGTGTTCTTCGGGACGTTGCGCACGGGCTTGTGATACACGCCATCGCCCTCTTCCGAGGCCGACAGGTTCTCGCTCGGCGTGCGCTGGATCTCCACGCCGTCCTCGCGAATGACAAGCTTGGGCTCGTAGGTCTCCATCAGAGTCCCCTCGTCCTCGGTTTGAGCGGCGCACCCGCAGGCGAGGGCGCCGGCGCAGACGCTGGCGAGGACAACGCCCCACAGGATTCTGCGATTGTTCTTAGGCTTCATAGCCGAATCTCCTTTCAAAAAACCTGATAGTCCTTCAGGCGCTAGAGGGCCGCCGCAACGACCGTAATAGGCAGAGCCGCGACAACGATGAGGTAGCGCAGGAAATAGCCGCCGACGAGCACGCCCATGCCAACGAGGGCCGACAAGCCATGCGCACCGCGACTTTCCTCGACCTGCGGCGACACTGCGAACAGCAAGATGCCGTCGATGATGCTGGGAAGGACCAGACCCAAAACCACAAAGACAAGCCAAAACTGCAAGGCCCACTCTCCCGAGACGAGAGACGCCACCGAGTTCCACCCCGCAAGCGAGGTCGAGCTCGTTACGAACAACAGAAGCGCCACGAGGACGATCTCTATCAAGGGCAGGCAGAAATGCGCTTTCTTGAACAGGCCCACCTCATCGAACTCCTTACCCGCAAACAGCGCACCGACGGCAAGCACCAACGCCGCGCCCGTTGAGAAGGCAGACACCAAGAACAGCACCGGCAGAAGCGCGCTGTTCCACAGCGGGAAGGGCTTGCACACGCCCAGAAGCGCTCCGGTGTACATAGCCACCGCCACGGCGAACACGACACCGACGATCTCGAGCCAGCACGGCATCTCCTTCTTCAGGAAATCCATGAGAACGGCGATGAGCGACACGATTGTAAAGACGCTTAGAAACACCACGCCCCAGGTCATCACCGAGTTGAAGTTCGTCAGCAAGAAGACGAATCGCCATGGATTGTAAAGGCCGCCCTTGGCGTCGACGATGAGCAGCAAAAGGCCCACAATCACCACGACTGGCGCAATCAAGTGCCCCGCACGGCGCATGAAGCGCGCCTCTGGATGCTTCCAGCGCAGGAAGGCTGCCGAAGCGAACGCGCCGCCGCCCAAGCCGGCCAGGAACAAATACCACGCGATAATGGAGTCCCAAACAGGTTCGAATTCCACGCCCATCACCTCACATAGAAGGTCTTCGCCTGGGTCAGGTCGCCCAGAAGAGGCTGCGCGTGATGCGTGCGGATGGCCTTCGACACTTCGCTGTCGGGATCATTCAAGTCGCCGAAGATGCGCGCGTGGTTGATGCAGGCCTCCACGCAAGAGATGCGCAGCTCGTCATCGGTGCCCACCTTCGAGGCGCAGAACCGGCACTTGTCGACGGTGCCCGTCTCTGGGTTGGCAACGCGGGCCTGATAGGGGCAGGCCGCCATGCAGTACTTGCACCCAATGCAGCGGTTCTCGTCCACTTCCACGATACCGCCTTCGCCCTTATGCGTAGCTCCCGTCGGGCACACCGTGGCGCAAGGCGCATCGTCGCAGTGAGCACACTGAACCGGCACGACTTGAGTCGACACATAGGGCGCCATTCCGCTTTTCAACTCTGGGAAATGAATGAAGTCAACGCCTTCGGGCAAGCGATTCTGACGGTGGCACGCCCTTAAGCACGCATCGCACCCAACGCATTTGCGCGCATCGATGAGCATGCCGTAGCGCACGTCGCGCTCTGGCTCCTGCGCTGTCGGGGCGTCGCCGGTCGGCTCAGCGCCGCTGGCTAAGGCTTGCTCCATGGCGCAACCGGTCATTCCCAATCCGGCCGTGGCTGCCAGGGCAGCCGCGCCCTGCATGACACCGCGTCGCGTCCACAGGCTCTTCTCTCTCATATTCCCCTCCTTTCCTCCTCAACTCTCCTGCCTCTACGGGCAGCGAATCGACCATAGAGGTTTCCGCGCAGGGAAGAGTCAAGAAGGAATCGAAGGATTTTTCTTCGAATTAGGTTCAAAATGCAAGGGGCGCGACAGCGAAAGGCGGCCATTTTCCGCAAGGATGACAAAAGGATTCGTGCAACCTTCCCCTATAGGACAAGGTTGGCTAAAGCACCGGCGGAATTGGCTTCTACCAGGAGATTCCCCCGCGATCTTCTACGGGAATGCTCACGCGATACAGCTCTTCGCCCGTTTCGAACAGAGACGAGAGCGAATCGATGAGCGTCTCGCAGATGTAATCGCCCTTGAGCGAGGTTCCCGCTGCTTCCGCATATTCGCCAAGCATCCGAACGAGGACCATATCGGGATCTTCGTTCGGGGACAGCGCGATGGGCGACTGGTCGTCGAGATAGAACCGTTGGGAGTAATACATCATGACGCACGGCCCTTCAGGGTACCGCCTCACGAAAGGCCGCGCATCTTCGGGAACGTCCTCAGCCACGACCGCCAGCATGCAATTTGCCTTATCGTATTCTCCATCAGTCTCAGGTATGACGATGCCCACATCACGGAAAAGCGCATCGGGCCATCCTCGGTCAGCCAAGGCCTTCTTCAAGAACCGCGTGGCCAGCCCCCAGTTCTGAACGCTGACATCATCGTGCACGACCTCGCTCTCGGCGCCATAGGCCTCGCTGGGCAGCGCAAGAACCGACAGCGGCGGGCGCTGCACGAACATGGGCCTGAACAGCACGGGATGACTGAGGAACAGGCGGCAATTGTTGCTCAGCGCATCGATGAGGTCCATGCGCCGCTCTATATCGCGGCGCTGCTCGTCATAGGCTGCGCGCCGCTCGTCAAGGGCGGCGGCCAGCGCCTCCACGTTCTCGCTAGCCGCGATATCGGCGATCTCCCTCAGCGTGAAGCCCAGTTGCTGCAGTCGTTGAATCATATCGATAACCAGGCACTGATCAAGGCGGTAGTATCGATAGCCCGTATGCGCATCGACGCGGCTCGGCGCAAGCAAGCCGAGCTCCTGGTAAAAGCGCAGCGTCTTCTCGCTTACCCCATTCAATCGAGCCATCTGGCCTATGGTCAACTCGCCCAAGGCAACCCCCTTTGCACCTGGCTTTCCCGTGCCCCCATTGTAACGGTGCACCTCGCACAGCACCTCGCGGAATTACCATAAGCTGAATTCATTTTGCTCATTTATCTAATCTTGGTCCTCATCAAACGCCGCTTCCTTTTGCACTATGTTGAGAAACGAAATATCCCGCTCGCGTCACTCGATGGTCACAAGGCGGTTTTGGAAGGCGACGGAGACGGTGGTCGCAAGGCCCCGCTCGGCGATAACGGCTTCGAAGACTTCGCGAGGCAGGCGGTAGGTATTGTTCTCCTGGGAGACGTGCATGGCCGCCACATGGCGCAGGTCGTTGTGGGCAAGGCGGCCGAGGACCTCTGCCGCCTGGGCGTTGGAAAGATGCCCGCGCTCGGAGGCGATGCGCTGCTTGATGGCGTAGGGGTACGGGCCCGCCTCCAGCATGCGAGCGTCGTGATTGCTCTCCAGCGCCAGCAGGCGCACGCCCGCCAGCGCGTCGCGCGCCTCCTCCGTCATGATGCCGGTGTCGGTCACGTAACCGAGGGAGTCGCTTTCTCCGCCCTCAAGTTCATCGAAGCGAAAGCCGTAGGACTCGGCGGCATCGTGGGAGGTTCGGAAAGGGCGCACGGCCAGCCCGACCAGCTCAAGCACGTCCCCCGCCGCAAAAGGAGCAAACGGCGCATCCACGCTGGCCACCGCATCGCGCAGCGGGGCCGAGGCGGCGAAGATGGCCGCGCTTGTGCGCACCGTCGGCACCACGCCCGCCTTTGCCAGACCCCGCATGACCACACCGAGACCCTTAGTATGGTCGCCGTGATCGTGGGTCACTACGACGGCGCGCAGGCCGGCCAGGTCGAATCCGGCCTCCTCAGCGCGAGCGAAGAAGTCGCGCTTGCAGATGCCGCAATCGATGAGCACGCCCTCCCCGGTCGTTCCGTTCTCCACGATGGCGGCATTGCCGCCGCTTCCGCTGGCCAGTATGTGCAGTCGAATCATGGGCGCTCCTCGCAAAAAATCGTTTCGCCATCCTACCGCAGGGCGCATCGAGCGAGCCGCGCGCCATGGTTCCCGCAAAATTTTTTCATGTTGTTACTTTTTGCTCACATGCATAATTTTGAGTCTATGACCTGTGATTTCAGGGAAGTTGGCATTCATGAAGCTCGCAACCGCGCTCTATTGACACGGGGATAGTAGTGAAAATCCCTTGACAATCACCCGTTTCTCAAAGTTTAATGCACTTGCACAAATCGCTATCCGATTCTTACCTGCAAGGGGGTAACCATGAGCGATCCGAACGTAGTGGTGGCACGCAATACCGAGAATGCACCTGTAAGCAAGCTGTATTCCCAGACCGTGGCCTTCAGCCACTACAACAACCTCTCGGCCCAGCTTCCCATCGACCAGGCCACTGGCGCCATCGTCGAGGGCGACGTGGCCGCACAGGCTGAGCAGTGCTTCAAGAACATCGAGGCTATTCTTGCCTCTATCAACCACGACCTGAACGACATCATCCGCCTCACGGTGTTCGTGCGCGACATCATGGACGTGAACGCGGTGGACAAGGTGCAGATGGGCTTCTTCCCCACCTACCTGCCCGCCCGCACCGTCATGGCCGTGAACGACCTGCCCCAGGGTGCACTCGTCATGGTTGAGGCACTCGTCGACAACGGCGAGGGCACCCAGTCCGTGCCCCAGGCCGGCGATCTGCTGAAGCTGACCAACAACACCCACGCGGCGCCTTACGACATCATGTCCACCCAGTCCGTGGCTTTCTCGCACTACAACAACATCTCGCTGCAGCTGCCGCTGGACCCGAAGAGCGGCCGTCCCATTCTGGGCGATGTGGCCGCGCAGACCGCCCAGTGCCTGCGCAACGTGAAGGCTATCTTGGAAAGCATCGACGTGCCGCTGGACGACGTCGTGAAGGCGACCGTGCTCGTGCGCGATCTGGCCGACATGGACGCCGTTAACGAAGTGTACAAGACCTTCTTCCCCGACTCCGGCATCGCTCGCGCGGTGAACTACCTGCCGGCTCGCACCGTGGTGCCCGTGGCCGATCTGCCGCTGCACTGCGATGTGGCCATCGAGGCCGTGGTCTCCCATGGCGACGGCACCCCGCCCCAGGCCATCGAGGACCGTCACGGCCTTATCATCGAGGCCAACAATACCGACGCGGCGCCCATCTGCCCGCTGTCCACTCAGACCGTGGCCTTCTCGCACTACAACAACATCTCCGGCCAGCTGCCCACCGACACAAGCGCCGATGCGGCCGGCCAGACCGAGCAGTGCCTGTCCGCCATCAAGGCCATCATCGAGTCGGTGGATCACTCCCTCGCCGACATCGTGAAGGTGAACGTGTATCTGGCCGACCTGGCCGATGCCGACGCCATGAACGAGGCTTACCTGCGCTTCTTCCCCGAGGGAACGCCGGCCCGCCGCCTTGTGGGCACCGGCACCCTTCCCGGCGGCGCCCGCGTCATGATTGACGCCATCGCCGGCAACTGGGAGGGAACCCCGCCCATCGCCTAACGCCAACCCACTCTCTTCTCTCTTACCTGCGGCCTTCCGATCGGGCCGCCCCCATCCGAGCCCCGGCGCCTCATCGCCGGGGCTCGTTTTCATCGTCTCTTCTCGAGGTCTTCCCATTCACCTTTTCTGCAAATAAGGCCGTCAGCGCAAAAGACGGCAGAAGCACCGCTAGTCCAGATCGAAGCGGGAAAGAACTCACGGAGTTTTTACTGTCGTTTACTGTTTTCCAAAAGTTTTACTGTCGTTTACTGTTTCTCGGTCAAGCCCCCGCGAGCTCGCTCAATCCGCCTATCGCCTGGGCTTACCGAAGCCCTTCGCGAACGAATTCTACGAACTCCGCCACAACGGGGCGGCAGTCGTCTGCATAGGCAAAACTGTGACGATAGTAGAACTCGGGAATGAGTGGCATGATATGCAGGTGCTTGAACATTCCCGCTTGATCTTCTGCGAGCAAGAACGCATCTCCTTGCTCGCAGATATCCATTACCCGCTCGGGACTGTAAAGCGTTTTTTGGAAATTGACCTTCAGCCCATGGCGATCGATATACTCAGCGATAACCCGATTGATGTCGCTGCCGTTCTTGCAAGCGTAAATCGTCAGCCCCTCCAGCGCCTCGAAAGGGATTTCTTCGAGCTGCGAGAGCAGGTGGGATGTTGAGCATGCAAGGCACATCTTGTCGCGGTCATACTCCTGAAAGCTTACCCCTCTTCCCTCAACTTGGCTAATATAGCCGTACTCCACGATATCGACTTTCCCCTCGGCCAATGAGGCCATCATTTCGTCTCTATCGGAATAGGCATAGGGCACATGCTTGAAGCGCACATAGGAGTAGCGCTCCTTGAAAGCATCGATGAGCACCTGCGCGTTGAAGGGGGCCGCAAGGGCGATGGTGATGGTCTGCTCGCTGTTCCCAGCTACCTCGGCGGCGGCATCAAGCATCTCGTCCACATCACCGAGCAGCCGTGCACCCTGCTTGGCGATAACCGCACCTGCCGCCGTAAGAGAGCAGCCGCGACGCGAGCGTTCCAGCACTTTGAACCCCAGCTCCGCCTCGAACAGATTCATCTGCTGCTGAAGCGAGGAGGGGTTCATGAACAGCTTCTTCGACGCTCTGGTAATGCTTTGCTCCTCGGCGACGACGAGGAAGGACTGCAAGTGTATGAGGTTCAGCATGAGATTCCCTCCAGAGTCTCAAACCGCCAAAGCGCAACGGGAGCCGTTGCGCAGCAAAGCGGAGCGGCGCTCGCAGGTGGGAGGGAATCCTGCAAGCGCCGTCCGCGTTCGCACTATGTCAGTTTAACGTCTTCGGCAGAGCGGGCGCTAGCGCACCGCCCACACAACATCGGAGAGAACTGACAGGGGTACGCCGCTGATATCGGCATTCATAATGGCGCCGCCGCCAGCAACGTTGCTGGAGCAGGCGCAGCCCAAGCGCAGCACCGGAGCATCCTCGTCGCCTTCTACCGCGTCAAGCGCCACGTCCATAACGGCCGCCGGGCTCACCAGCTTGACGTTGTTCGAAAGGGCATCGGCGGTATA
The DNA here is from genome assembly GCF_035830635.1 of Adlercreutzia shanghongiae. Taxonomy (NCBI): domain Bacteria; kingdom Bacillati; phylum Actinomycetota; class Coriobacteriia; order Eggerthellales; family Eggerthellaceae; genus Adlercreutzia; species Adlercreutzia shanghongiae. The sequence goes on from NZ_JAYMFI010000001.1 coordinate 394,872, forward strand.
CTCGGGCATTTTCGCGCAAAGCACAGCCGCCGCCTTGTTGAACACGCTTGAAATCTCCGTCGTGGAGCTAACGGCATCTTGGGTGTAGGCGAACTCGCCGACCACCTCGCGCTGCGCTGCGTCCGCAGAGGCCCCGCCGATCTCGACGGCCTCTTCGGTCGCGTTGATCGGGGCGCCATAGGCGACTCCTTCGCCAGCGAGAGTCGCAAGCCCGGCTCCGGCGCCGGTGAGAACCATGGCTCCGGCAAGCAGCGTTGCGCCAGCACGGCGGGCATCTACTGTCTTTTCCATCATCGTCTCCTTCAGTGAACCAGGTTGGCTTATCGGACGTTGACCAGGAAGTTGGTCACAGCAGGCGCAGGCGTCTCGGTGCCATCGGCCTGCAGGCTCGTTGCCTTCACCTTCACCAGATATGCGCCCTTCTCGGTGAACTCGTTGCTCAAATCGAGCTTCCAGTACACCCACGGACCAGGTTCAGTGTTCGGTGTTTCGTAGGTCTTCCAGGTCTCCCCGCCATCGAAGGAGAACTCCACCTTGCTGATGGGCTCGTCGAAAGCATAGGAGTAGCCTTCCAGGTGAATAGGCTGGCCCGCCGGGAAGATCTGTCCGTCATAGGCGGACAGCACGCCGGACAGCGGCTTGTACACGCCATAGGTGCCGAAAATCGCGTACTCGGAATTCTCCTTTTGCGTGTTAACAATGTGAATCTCCTGCACTTGCTTGATAGCGTTGCCGGCGCTAATGCATTGGGACATGTAGCGCACAGGATAGCCCTGCTCGGCATAGAGGATATCGCCGTTCATCTTCGTGACCAAAACACCGTCGTATTTCAGGACGTCCTCGAGAGAGGGGCCCCAGTTGTTCGCGTACGTATCGACGCCCGCGAACACGACAGCGTCAGCTCCGGCCTGCGGTTTTGCGTACTCAATGATGGCGCTCAGCGGAATGCCCTCGACTTCTACGTTACCAACCGTGCCGGCAGCGACGCCGGTCTCGGTGCAGGCCGTGGCGAAGACCTCGGTCTTGGTGCCGAATTGTTCGGTCATTTCTTTCAGGGTCATCTCAAAGGGCTGATCGACATCGCCGTCAACCTTGATGACCCAGTTATCCTGATCCTCTTGGCTCACATCGGCATCGGTGGGCATGTCCTTCTGAGCCAGACGCGAGGTCTTGAACCAAAGATCATCGCGGTCGGTAATGGTGGTCTGGTCGAAGGAGAACTCGGCCGCAGCCGTATCAGCCGGCACGTCGGTCACACCAGTGAACAAATCATACTTGACCTCGTCCCATAGCTTATACTCGCCGCCCCAGTCGATATAGTGGCAGGATTGGCAATCGCCTTCCATGGCGTTGAAGGCCGCGTTAGAGTAGTGCAGCGTATGCATAGCATCTTTGAAGGGAACGCTGCCAACCTCGTGCTCTTCGCTGTGGCAGCCCTTGCACGTCTGGACCGTCTGCTCGGTGTTGTAGCCCGTCAAGAACGCACTGAAGTGATACCACGATTCGTTGGCCATAGCCTCTTCCAAGCTATGGCAGCTGCTCGTGCAGCCACGATTGTCCGCATTGAACATAAGGTTGTTGAAGCCCTCGATGTTGTGCACCTCGGTACCGTTGCGGAAATCCGGCTGAGCGAAGCGATTGCTGAAATCGCTCGGCACCTTCTGAATCTGCGTGCCGTCCTCAAGAGTGACAACCACGGGAATCAGATCGGTTAAATTGTCGTTGAGCGTCCAGTCTTTCAGATGCTTGGAATACTCCTCCACCGCATCGGTGGTGTTCATGTACTCGTAGCCCTCGGCCGATCCGCCGTAGTGGCGGAAGTCCATCGAGGGCTCCTCGGCGGCCGTACTCGGCAAGTTCTCGCCCGTTGACGACTGCGGTGCGCAAGCGACAAAGCTCACCAGCCCCAAAGCCATCACGAAGCCGAGCACGAGAGCGCCGAGGCGCTGCTTGCGCGAGGCTAGCGCCTTACGCTGTTTCGGTGCCTCACTGTGTTGCGTCATGAAACTCTCCTCCTTAACGTTTCCGTTTCCCAGTGGCTTGCCTGTGGCACCGAGGCGGTTCTCTCCACCGCTCCGGTCCGTGGTCCGCACCCCCCTTCATGGGCATAAGAAGCCGCTGATCCTTATGTTTCATTTTAAAAACGTGCCATCTGTCTGGATATTTCAGATCATCAACCTCTGTGAGGGGTATGCACCCCTCACAGGAGACGTTTCGCGATACAGGCAAACGCCTATCCGTCCTGCGCCACCGCATCGAGGGCGGCCAGAGCGTTTAGGGTGCGGGGATAGCCGATGAAGGGCAGGTTGCTCGAGACGACGCGGATAAGCAGTTCGCGGGAGTTGCCCACGGACAGATTCGCGCCGGCATGACCACGCAGCTGTGCGTCGCAGCCGCCCTGGGCGGCGATGTAACAGAAGGTCACGAGCTCGCGCTGCTTCAGATCGAGCCCGCCGCGGGTGTACCAGTCGCCGAAGCAGTTGTCCACGAGCCACTCGTTTATCCAGGGGTAATCGGGATTGCCCTTCGACTTGTAATCGCGCATGGATTCGCCGAAGATGTCGACTTGCGCCTGCTCGCCTGCGGCCATACGGCTTTTGCGCTCGGGCTTGGTGGTTGCCCGTTCGGGCAGAGGAAGCTGGGTGTCCTGGGCTTCCAGGATCTCATTGGTCGCCTTCAGAAACGGGAACACGCGTCCAATACCCAGATAGGCCACGGCCTGATAGACAACCTCTTTCGCCTGAACGGGCGTGATGCCGTTGCGCAACGCGGCAGGGAGCATCGCGCAATATTCATCGATGCCCTGGCAACCCAGAAGCGTGGCAAGCCAGCCCAGATAGCGTGTCTCGTCGTCGAGCTGCACCTGCGTGACAACCTCGTCGAAGGCGAAATTGTCGAAGCGCTCAATGAACTCAGGGTCGGTACGCAGAAAGTCACTTTCGTAGCCCGGGAACATCTTCTCATGAAAGGCGCGGGCGTCTTCGGTGATACGAGCCTCGTAGGTCATGGCTACTCACCTGCCGGGTAGTCGGTAGAAGCGGCCAGTTCCGTCTGGGTTTTGTAGTCGCCCAGGCGCTCCTCAAGGCGCTCGATAGTGGCGGCAAGCGCCTGGCTTCCATAGACCTGGCGCAGCGGCGCCGGCTCGATGGCCACTGACTCAATCATGCGCGCGGCCATCTTCGCAGGATCGCCCGCAGCCAAGCCCTTAGCGGGATCGAGCATGTTCAAAAAGCCGTGCACGTGATCGTAGGCGGGCATGAGATCGGCCACATGCGCGCTGCCGTAGCGAAACTCGGTGCGCGCACCGCCGGGCTCGACGATGGTGACGCCGATGTTGAACTTCGCCACCTCCTGGGCCACCGATTCACAAAAGCCCTCAATGCCGAACTTGCAGGCATGGTACATGCTGTTGGCGGCGTAGGCCACCTGCCCGCCGTAGCTGGAAACCTGGATGATGCGGCCATGGCCCTGCTCGCGCAGGTGGGGCAGTGCCGTGCGAATCACCTGGATGGACCCGGTGAGATCAGTGGCGATGATCTTGTCGATATCGGCATCGGAAAGCTCCTCAGCCGCGCCGAACAGGCCGTAGCCTGCATTGCTCACGACGACGTCAATCACACCATGACGATCGAAAGCTGCGTTGATAACCTCGTGCACGGCAGGCACATCGGTCACATCCAGAATGACGCAGTCGAAGGTGTCAGGGTAGCGCTCGATGAGCTCTTCCACCTTATCCCTCGAGCGCACGGTGCCGATGACGGTCTTGCCGGCCTCCAAAAGCTGTCGAGTCATCTCGTTGCCGAAGCCGGAGCTTACGCCGGTGACAAGCCACGTATTCGCGTTGTCCATGGCGACCTTCTTTCTTTTCGTGTCTTCGCGGGCCAACCGAGATCCGCTTTTGCCATGAGCCCATATTAAGCGGCTTTATACTTATCAACAATTCCAATAACTTTTGCTTTTCATCAGTTACACTAATGCAATCACGCTAAAGGAGGATGCGCCATGCTCATGCGTCAGCTGGAATACTTCTGCGCCGTCTGCCGAAGTGGCAGCTTCACCAAAGCTGCTGAGGAAAACTTCGTCTCGCAATCGGCCATCTCCCAGCAGGTGAAGGCGCTCGAGGGCGACCTCGACATCGAGCTTATCGAACGCCGCGGCCGTAGCTTCCGCCTCACTCCCGCCGGGGAGCACTTCTATCGCAAAGCCGCCGACATTCTCGCCCAGCTGGAAGATTTGCGCTACGAGGTGCAGGGTATCGCCGGTGGCTATGGGGCGAAGCTTTCCGTGGGGTACCTCAACCGTTATGAAGGCTGGGAAGTGCAAGCCGCTGTGGCCGCCTTCGCCGCGCGCCATCCGCACATCGAGATCAATGCCATCGGCGGCAGCCACGACGAGTTGTACCGCATGATGCTTGCCGGCACCGTGGACATGGCCTTCAACGACCGGCGCCGCGAGCTGTCCGACGATTTCGAGAACCGCTATTTGATGACGGGCTACGCCTACGCAGAGCTCTCCGAGAGCAATCCTCTCGCCACCGCCGAGCGCCTTACCGTGGGCGTTCTCAAGAACCAGACCGCCATTCTCATCGCCTCCCCGGAACTGGAAGAGGTCGAGCGCGCCTTCTATCGCGACCACCTGAACTTCGACGGAGAGTTCCTCTTCGTGCGCTCCCGCGAAGAGGGCCGCATGCTCGTGGCCGGTAACCACGGCTTCATGCCCACGGAGTCGCGCCTGGCCGAAGGACCCTCGGGCACCATTTTGCGCCGCATCCCCTTAACAACTTCTGGCGACCAGCAGCTTTCTCACGAGTACTACGCCTTCTGGCTGAAGAGTCGAACCACTCCCCTCGTCGAGGAGTTCGCCGAGATCCTCGAGGGCCTCTTCGCCTAACCCCGCTTGCCGCAAACGCTACACCCCGAAGTACGCCGCAATCTCGGTCATGCGGGCGCTCTGATTGACGCCGAAGGGGCAGCGGCGATTGCAGTGCCCGCAGTGGGTGCAATCGCTCGCGTGGCGCTCCAACGTGCGGTAGTGGTCGGCGGCCATGGCGTCGCCCAGACGCGCCAAATCATAGTACTTGTTGGCAAGACCTATGGCGATGCCCTCGGGACAGGGCTGGCAGTGGTTGCAGTAGACGCACACCCCTTCGGCCTCGGGCGGTGCGAACTGGCCGATGACCGCATAGCTGCGCTGCTCGGGCGTCGCGTCAACCCAAGCGAGCATATCCGCCAGATCGGCCTCGTTGCGCACACCGGGCAGGGCCACGATGACGCCGGGCTTGTCCAGCACATACTGCAGGCACTGCACCGGCGTGAGCGGCGCATGGAACGGCGAAGCCACCGCATCGAGCAACTGGCCACCGGCAAAGGTCTTCATGACCGAAATGCCCACGCCGGCGCGCTCGAACTCCTTGTAAAGCGAAGCACGATCATCAGCACTGCCCTTGCCGTAGGCCGATTCATCGGTGAAGTCGTACATGGGATTCATCGAGAACATGCCCATGTCCATGGCCCCCGTGGCCAAAAAACGCCGGGCGATGTGCACGCTATGGGTAGAAAAGCCCAGATGGCGAATGACGCCCTCTTGCTTGCGGCGGCAGGCGTAGTCCCAAATGCCCCCGTTCATCACCTTGTCGAAATCGGCATCCTCGTCGATGCAATGGATGAAGCCGAAGTCGGCGTAGTCAGTGTCAAGAGTGCGTAAACGCTCCTCGAACTCGCGGATGGCCGTCTTGGCGTCGGTGGTCCAGCCGTAGGCTCCGCGAGAGTAGTCGGCGCCAAGGTGCACCTGCAACATCATGCGGTCACGCTGACCGCGCAGGGCCCGGGCGATGCCCTCGAAGGCCGAGGCCTCGCTGGGGATGAAGTCCATGTAGTTCACGCCGGCCTCCATGGCCGCGCGCACCGTTCGCTCAATCTCTGCGGTCGATGAATTGTGCAGGCTTCCGGCCCCCAGGCCGATGACGCTGATCTTCTCCCCGCCATGGGGCAGTGTCCGGTATTCCATAGGGCATCCTTTCCAGGCCTTCGACCTGCTCCGGGAAGACATAAAACTCAATGACGCACGCAAGGCCATGCTGCGCCCTCAGTCTATAGTAAGATTGAGGAATCTTGCAAGCAATCGCATGCTCTTCTTCACTTCATAAGTCTGACTAATGCTCAATCGACTAATGCATGGAACCACATGAAGATACAAAAAGCCCGCGCCGTTTACCGTCGCGGGCTTCAGAGGGAGGGCTTGATTCGGGTTACTTCACCGTGCCGCCGAAAGCAACACCCACATTCGGCAGGTTCGCATAGTCGCGCTCAGCCGCATCGATTCCGGGAGCGGCCGGCACCTCAGAGGTGTCACGCGTTTCCACGGTGATGGCAATAATGTCACGAGCGAAGTAACGAGCTGAGGTAGACCCCAGCCACAGTTGATTGGCGCCGCCCATGGACTCATCGAGCGGCGATCCGTTCACCGCGAACACGAGAGGGGCATAACGCTGCTCCAAATAGCGTAACGGCAAGGCGACCTCGTAGCCATCGGCCGAAGAGAACACCACTGTGTTCGCGTCCTCGGCGGGGCGGGCAGCAGCGAGGAGGTGCGATACGCTCACACCCGTGACTGCCGCGTTGATGCTGGCAGCCCCATCTGCCGGATTGCCCGCGCAGCTACAGCCCATAATGGCCGTTTGAGCATCTTCTCCGTCCATGATCTGCTCGGCCGTCGCGACATAGGCGTTTCGCACAGCGCCGCCCACAGCGATCTCCCACGCCTCGACATTTTCCGCCGCAGTTCCACCTGCGTAAGCAGATCCGCACAAATAGCGGGCCGACTCGCCCATGTTTTTGACAATAGCCGACAGAGGCGTTACCTCGCTTTGCGTGAAGGCAAATACACCCTGCACAATGGGGCATGCGACACGGGCACCCTCGACCGCAACCGACTCCTCGGCCCCAGTCGACATAACTTCAGACGAAGCCTGGTCGGCAAAAGCTAGCGTGCCGCTCGCGCCCATGGAGGCCAAAAGCAGTGCCGAACCTCCAATTCCCGCAATCTTCCTCATTTTCTCGCTCATTATTCGCTCACCTCGATCGAGTTCATATCCGCGCGCGCGTTCACTAGCATCTCCAGCGGTATTTCCGTGCGACGCTCAACCTCCTGGCGCTCCTCGCTCACCGAGGCATCCAGGTTGCCGAAAATAGTCGTTGTTCCATCTTCGTTACGAGCCACACCGCGCACCATCAGCACATAGGCAGAATCAGCATCGGCTTCAGGCGTCCACGTGAACTGCCAATGAACCCAGCGATCCGAAGTCGCATCGGGGGTGTCGAAGCGCGTCCACGTGGCACCGCCATCCATGGAAAATTCCATGGCTACCATAGGTAGCTCCCATGCATTGGCCCAGCCTTCAAAAGTATAGGGCGTGCCCGCCTGCAGAACCTGCCCCTCCACCGTATTCAGAATACCCACGTTGGGCTTGTACCAGCCCTGCAGCATGCCGTCGCCGCCCACGCCCTGGGTAGAGTAATCGACGTCATCGATGATGATCTCGGAGAAGTTCTTCGAAATGCGCGAGGCGACCTGACCGCCAATCCAAATTGCGGCCGGGTAACCATCAATCCAGGATAGCGGCTCACCATTCATCTCGTAGACAATGAGCGCATCATGACCTTCGAGGTCAGTGAGGTTCGTGCCATAATACTGAGAAGCGGCGCGGTCAGGCGATACGGTAGTCAGCCCCACGGCGCCATCCGTTACGCCGCCTGCCTGCTCAATCACCCAGTCCAGGGGAATGCCCTTCACCTCTGCCTGGCCTATCAAGTTGCCATTAAGCGGGTTCAGCTCGCACTGCTGGCACAGTGTCGTGGTGATAGAGGGTGCCTGTTCGATGAGCTCGGGCAACGTCCAGGTTTTCTCCTCGCCCACCAGGCCCGTGATGGAAATCTGCCACGTATCGAACATTTCCTGGTCAAGGGGATCTCCGTTCACGTAATGATCCCAGCGCATCTGATCATAGTCTTTATTGAGCCAATTGATGTTGGGCAGCCCGTCGCTTATTCCTTCCTGGTCCCACACGAAGTCACCTTGAACATCCTCGACGGCGGTGATACCGGCCATGGCGCCATGTTTGACTTCTTCCCAAAGCAGCATATTGCCCTCTGAGTCAACCTCGTGGCAGGTAAAGCAGGATGGACCAGACGAGCCATCCATAGCCACGTTGTGAAGCGCATGAACCTTCGGGCCCAAGACGCCCACCCATGACATATCGTGGTGGCAGGCTTTGCACTGGGTCACATCCATGGGCATATTGAGACCGCCCATAAGCCCCGCGTGGGTGGGGTCGAAGCTCTCCAGCGTGGCACCTAGATCCAAGTGACAGGTCGCGCAACCTCGCGCATCGGCCTTCAGCACATCGATGTTGGTGCGCACGTCCGAGCCGTAGCTCGGTTGGTCGGTGGGCGTAAGCTGCACATAGCGCCCGTCCTCCAGCTGCCGGACGATGGGCCCGGCGGGGTCGTAACTCGCTTGAAGCATCACGCCACCAGAGGCCTCACCCATCGGCTGCGCAGCCTCGGCAGCATCATTCGATGCCTTCGGCTGAGGCGCACAGCTTGCAAGCGCCAATGCACCCACCAGGGCCACACAGGCGCTCGCGCAGATCAATTTCCGGTTCTTTTTCATGGAAACCACTGCTCCCCTCTCCTTCCATGTAAACATTACGTCGCAGAACGGTAACCAGGGCCCTAGGGGAACGGTCAAGATTCTTTGGAGGGAAGCGGCTGTTTTGTTGACTGTTCCCTTGGGGCACGGTTTACTGTTCGAAAGTCCAAAGGAAGGAACTATGCCTCAAGAAAAAATGCTTAAATTCGGGGCCATGGCTGAAGCGAACGGTATTTCGAAAAAAGCGCTCCGGGTCTATCAGGGAAAGGGCCTTATCGATCCCGCCTACATTGATCGCATCTCAGGGTACCAGTACTTCAACATTGCCCAATCTGCGCAACTCGATTTGGTGGCGTCGCTGCAATCTATAGGCCTGTCACTCGACGAGATTCGCGAGATCGGCGAGAAAAAAGACGCCCAGTACCTGCGGACGCGCATCGACGCGGCGATTGCCGATATCGAAGACAGGCAGCGCGAACTGACAGCAACACGCGAATCAGCCGAATCGCTGCGCGCCAACTGCGATCTGTTCCTCTCCCACCCTCCTTGCGACGTTGTGCTGCAGGAGGACATCGCTCCTTTTCCCATCCTGGAGTTTTCCATTCCCCGCGACGAGCCCACCCTGCTGGACCGCGAGACCTATTCAGCCGCCGAGCAATGGGAGTGGATTGTTCATTTCGTCAAACGGACCATCGCCGAGAGAGGCTGGCCGTCTCGCCTGTTCCGCAATGTCGGCTATCTTGTTGCGCCCAACGAGCTCGACGACCCGTACGCTTGGCAGCGGCGCGCATTCGTGCCCGCATCGCCCGCCTCGCCGGAAAGCCTTGAAAGCGCACAAAGTATTGCCGGCGGACCGCACTTGGTCATCTACCGCGACATTGGCTACAACGAAGACGGGGACGGCTTCGATTTCCTAATGATCCAGAAGCTATGGGCCCATGCGAGAGAACAGGGACTGTCCGTCGCGGGGGATCTTTTCGTAGAGGACATCTTCCCCTTCGCCCGCTACTTCGGCACAGACGAGGGATTGCTGCACCGCTACTGCCTGCCAGTGAAATCGACCCCGGTATCCGCTACTTCTCGGGAATGTGCTCGGTAAGCAGCGCGATGAGCTCTTGGGTCTTCAGCGGCTTGGTGGTAAGGGCCGTCATGCCGGCATCGCGGGCGCGGCGGTAGCCTTCCTCGAAGGCGTCGGCCGTCTCGGCGATGATGGGCAGGCTCGCCGCATCGGGGCGGTCAAGCGCGCGAATGACCCGGGTCGCCTCGTCGCCGTCCATGCGGGGCATGCGCATGTCCATGAGCACGGCATCGTAGTAAAACGGTGCCACCGAGGCAATCTTCTGCACGGCCGCATCGCCGTCGCGGGCCTCATCGGACGCAAAGCCGTAGCCCTTGAGGATTTCCACGAGAATCTCGCGGGACAAATCGTCGTCATCTACCACGAGCACGCGACAGCCCGTGAAATCGCGCTCTTGGACCGGAACGACTCTGCCCTCCGGCGCATCAGCCTCGGGCCCTTCAGCCAGACGCAACGGCAGCGCGATGGTGAACACCGAGCCGCGGCCCACCTCGCTTTCCACTTCGATCGTGCCGCCCAGAAGGTCCACCAGGCTCTTGGTGATGGTCATGCCGAGCCCCGTGCCCTCGGTCTTGTTGGCATAACCGAGGCCGTCGCGCTCGAAGGGGTCGAAAACCTTGCTGAGGAACTCCGGCGTCATGCCGCAGCCGGTGTCGCGCACCGTGATGATATAAGAGCCGAACCCCCGCCGGGCCTCATCGCTCTCGCGCAGGCTCATGGCCACCATGCCGCCGGCCGGGGTGAACTTGATGGCGTTGCCCAGGGTGTTCACGACAATCTGGCTCAAGCGCAGCGTGTCCGACAGCACGTGAGGATGGGTCACCGCCACGTCAAGGGTGAAATCGAGGCTTTGGGCAGCGGCCTTGTCGGCGAACATGTTCTCGGCATCGCGGGCCAGCTCCACCACGTTGATAGGGTCCTCGGCCAAAGACAGCTTGCCGCTTTCGATGCGGCTCACATCCAATATGTCGTTCACGAGGTTCAGCAAGTGGTCGCTCGACAAGATAATCTTATGCAGGCAGTCGCGCACCCGGCTGGTGTCTTCCAAATGGTCCAGCGCGATGTTCGCAAAGCCCGAAATGGAGTTCATGGGCGTACGAAAATCGTGGGACATATTCGTGAGGAAGGTAGATTTCGCGCTGCTGGCATGCTCGGCCAGCTCCAGCGCGCTTTGCAGAGCACTGCGCTGGCGCAATTGCTCGTTCATCTCCTGGGTGACGTTGCGGGCGGCCAGCACAACCTTCGTTCCGTCTCCCTCAAGCCGGATGGCGCGGGCCTCCACATACTGTTCGTCGCCATTGTATTTTCGCTGGTAGTTGAGCGCCACCTCTTTGGCGCCCTGGGCAAAGCGCGAAAGCAGCGCATCGCGGGACATATCGCGGAACACGCGCTCGCGGTCCTGCTCGACCACATAGGTCGCGATATAGCGATCGATGGTCTCGGAATACTCCGCCTCCGAGAACGGCACCGCATCGTCGCGGCCCGCCGCTCCCTCGCGCAGCCGATAGGGCTCGACGCGGTCTTCCTTCAAATCGACCAGATACAGCGCGAAGTTCTCGCGCGATAGGCTGTCGACGATATCGAAGTAATACGAGCTTTGCTCCTCGGCCTCCTTGGTGCGGGTAATGTCCTCCAGAAATCCGTAGGAGAACTGGTGCCCTCCGTTCGCATGGTGCAGGCTGAAGCGCAACCAGCGCCCGTCTGATAGCCTGCCCTCGAAGTAGATGCCGCCCGCGCGGTTGCGAAACGCCTGGGCCTGAGCGCGCACCTTTTCCACGCATTCAGCACCGAAGGCCTCGCTCACGAAATCGACGAGGCTCGTGTAGGTGATGTCGATGCCGCACACTTCCTTGGCCGAAGGTGTCAGCAGCACGCGCTTGGTGCGCATGTCGTAGAAGAACAGCCCCGAATCGGCCTGCTCCATGGAGAGGTGCGCCGGGCTGATCCAATCGGAGACGTCCTCGATGGTAAAGGCGCAATATCCCTCCTGAATGGGAAACACGCACACGTGCTGGAATTCCTCGAGCATCTCGTTGGCAGTTTCGAATTCGATGGTGCGGCCCTCATGGGCGGCCTGGTAGAAATAATCGAGCCAAGTGGTATCGCCGCCCCATAGGTCGTAAACGCCCTTGCCGAGCAAATCGCTGAGGGACGAACCGGTCATGGCGGCCATGGAGGCGTTGTAGTAGTCGTAAACGATGTCGAGGGGTTTTCCCTCATCGTCGATGGTGACATGGGCAATTCCGAAAGGCTGGGGGCTCTCTTTGAGCAGCGTCGCACTCGCTTTCAGCAATTCTTCCATGGCACCCGCCCTTTCGAAAAATCGGTGCTTTTCAATATAGCACTTTTGAGCGGATGCGCCTAGGGAAACGCGCTGTACAAGTGCCTATTTTTGAAACGCGCCTCATCATCTTGTGCAAAGGTTTGAAGCAATATGGACACCGTGCACAAAAGAGGCGCCCCTTAAGGACGCCTCGCGGGCAAGCGATTCGCGGTGAGCGAGACCCGTTGCCTAGGCCTCGGGCTCGGCCTGCTGGTTCTCGTCGCGCTGGACCTCGGTGGCCTCGGGCGGGATGGCGCCCTTGGCAAAGCGCAGAGAGTTGCCCTCGACCGACATGACCAGCTCGCCGTTCTCCAGCGTGGCGTCAAACTGGTCGCCCTCGAACTCGAGCGTCACCGTCGAGGCGTCCTTAGCCGTCCACGTGCCCTCCATGTTGGTGCCGAACAGGCTGATGACGGCGCTGCCGCCCTCGTTCAGCTGGACGTACACGTAAAGCCCCATGTCCTCCATCGCCTTGATGCTGTCGGCATCGAGCTCCTGACCGTCGTTCGTGCCTCCGGAAAGCATCCAGTCGCCCTGGAAGTTCGCGTCGTTGTTGCCGCCCTCCGTGCCGCCGCCAGCGCAGCCCACAAGAGCGACGCACAGGGCAAGCGCGCAAACCACCGCAGCGATAATCTTCGACTTTTTCATTCCCACTCCTTACTGTTCGTTGATGCTTTGCAGCTAGCTGAATCATCATAATACCTAAGTAGATAGCTCATCAATACCCAACGTGCTGTTGTTTCTCGCGCGTTCTTTCTGCTATGGTTGCCCCTAGAAACAACGGGCAGGCGCGAAGGAGCGTCATGGGCGATTTTGCTAACAGAGTGTTTGGTGTGGTGCGGCGCATTCCGCGCGGGAAGGTGGCCACCTACGGCCAGGTGGGCCGGCTCATCGGCGCGCCGCGGGCCGCGCGCTACGTGGGGTACGCCCTCCACGCGAACCCAGAGCCCGGCACCGATCCGGGGTGCACCCCCTGCCACCGCGTTGTGTTCAAGGACGGGCGTATGGCCACCGGCTTTGCCTTCGGCGGCCCCGACGAGCAGCGCAAGATGCTGGCCGCAGAGGGCGTCGCCTTCGACGACGAAGGCCGTGTGCTCATGGACCAACACCAATGGGACGGCCGGCCCGAAAACGGCGACGATGATGCTCCCATGGGTCCTCCCGCCGACTTCGACTGGGAGGCCGAGCTGGCCGAACGCCCCCGCGCCTGAGACACCTGCGCGACCCCGAGCCCTGACCGAATTTTCAACCGCTCGCCTCCTCGCCCGTTCACTGCTCTCATTTTCGCGTTTCTCGGGCTCCTGCTCGCTACGTGCGCCCTCGCTGGGTACTAGCATCAGGAAGCAAATTCACTAGTTGACCTCGCAACTTATCACGCGTAACAAATCTGACAATTTGATGACAAAATCCTCTTGACCTTAAACCATGTTCAGGGTTTAACCTCGCGTTGTGTCGATTTTGTGCATGGCCCATGGAGGCCCTGTGCAAAATCATAACCAACGAGAAGGAGGGAACATGAGCAAGACCAAGCTGACGAGACGCGACTTCCTCAAGGGCGCTGGCGTCACGGGCGTGGCCGGCGCACTCGCCCTGGGCGGCGCGGGCGTGGCCTTCGCCGAGGATGCCGAGGCTGCTGGCGAGGCCGTAGCAGCGGGCAACCCGTACTCCGCAGCATTGGGCAGCGACGCATCGCTTCTGCCCATGCGCAAGGCGGAGTGCCCCGGCCCCCACGGCCCCGTAGCATTCGAGGATCGCACTATCGGCGATGACGAGATTGTCGCTACCGAGGACACCGAGGTGCTCATCATCGGTGCCGGCATCGGCGGCATCATGGCGAGCCTCAAGGCTGCCGAAGAGGGTGCGAAGGTTCTCATGATCGAGAAGATGACCGAGGGCCGAAGCGCCTGGGAAAGCTTCGGCGCCACTCAGGCTACGTTCCAGAAAGAACAGGGCATCAAGATCGACGACGCCCAACTCATTGATGAGATTCTGCGCGCAAGCGACTGGCGCGCCGACCCGGAGGTCATTACTTCCTACGTGAAGCACTCCGGCGAGGTGGCCGACTTCTGGCAGGCCATGTTCGACAAGACGGGCACCGGTTGGCAGATTTACAAGTTCGACCAGGCCCCCAACTACAACGGCTTCCCTGTCATCGACTCCTACGTGAACTTCCGCATGCCCGAGGGCATCTCCAAAACTTGGCTGTTCGGTCTGCATGTGTGCGAGGACCTGCTGAAGGCCGGCTCCATGTACCCGAACTGGGAAGTGCGCTACTCCACGCCGGCCGTGCAGCTGGTGAAGGAGGGTAACCGCGTCGCCGGCGCCATTGCCAAGACCGCCGACGGCTACATCCGCATCAACGCCAGCAAGGGCGTACTCATCGCTACGGGCGGTTACGATGCCAACCCCGAGATGATGCAGGCCTGGGTGCGCCCCGAAGATTACGAGTCTTCTTCCTGGTGGAACCCGTCCTGGGGCACCACGGGCGACGGCCATATGATGGGCCTGGCCGTAGGCGCCGATATGGACTCGCTACCCCAGCCGGTGATGAACTTCTCGAACGCCACGCCCTCCACCTTCGTGGAGAAGCGCGTCTACTTCCCCGGCGCAATGAACTGGGGCATTATGGTCACCGAAGAGGGCAAGCGCTTCACCAATGAGAACAATCCGCGCCAGTACGCCGGCAACGCCATGAACCTGCAGATTCGCCGTGGTCATACCTGCTTCTGCATCTTCGACGAGGCCATGATCGCCAGCTCTCTTGAGAAGGGCGGCGATGCGGCCCGCGGCCAGCTCGACCGCGATGAGGCCAAGGGGCACCTGTTCCGCGGCGCCTCCATTGCCGAAGTGGCCCAGAAAGCCGGCATCGACGGCGCTGCGCTTGAAGCGACCATCAACGAGTACAACCAGCTGTTCGCCGACAAGGTCGAGCGCGATCCGGAGTACTACCGCTACACGGGCAACAACCAAGCCTTCACTGGCGGCACGTACTATGCGCTGCTCACCTGCAACGTCATCCTGGCTACCGTGGGCGGCTTGGCCATCAACGGCAATGCCCAGGTGCTCGACACCACCGGCGCTCCCATCGAGGGCCTTTACGCCACGGGCAACGCCTCGGGCAGCTTCTATTCGGGCAACTATCCGCGCCACATTCCTGGCACGTCCGTGGGACGCGCCGCCACCTTCGGATATGTGGCCGCTGACCACATGGTGAACGGAGGCAACTAATGAGCAAGAAGAACCTGAGCGTGAAAGCGCTGATCGCGCTGTCCACCGTCGCCCTCGTGGCCGCCCTGGCCGCTGCGGGCTGCGCCCCGGCCGGCGATGCCGACAAGACCGACATGGCCGGCACCGGCGCCGCTACCGAGCAGACCGCGGCCAGCGAGGCCGACCCTACCGATCCTACGGGTCCCTATGTGTCAGACGAGGCCTGCCTCGCCTGCCATGGCGGCTCCTATGAGGCCCATGCCGAGCAGACCGCCGACCTGGGACAATGGAACCCTCACGCCTCCATCCACGGCGGCTATAACTCCTGCGACAACTGCCACGAGAGGGGCCAGGAAGTCACCCGCAACTGGTGCTCCAATTGCCATACCTACTCGGCAGAAGGATCCGAATACCACGAGGATTCCCTGTTCCTGTAGCAGCTCAAATTATTGAGCCCTCCGGAAACCCCGGTCAGGCTTCGCGTCGGCCGGGGTTTTTCCTTGTCTTTATTCGAAGGTCGGTGACGCTTCTCGCGCCATCGATGGAAACCAGATACGATAAGAGCACATCCTTTGCGCGTCTTGGGGAGGAAGACCATGTACCGGATGAAGCAATTCGCAGCCATGACCGGCATGACCCAATCGAAGATTCGGTTCTACGAGAAGCACGGGCTCGTGCTCTCCGATCGTACCGAGAACGGCTACCGCGTGTTCACCCCCGAAGACGCCTTTCGCTCGAACGCCTTTCGCATTCTTCTGCAGTACGGATTCAGCATCAGCGAGGCCGTTGCCATGCTCGACGCCAAGCAGGACACGGCGGAATTCCGTGAATCGCTGCAAGAGCAACGCCAAAAGCTGGAACGCGAGCGCATTTTGCTGGACTACCGCCAGCGGCGCATCGAAAGTGTGCTGGACGTTCTCGAGACCGACGGTAAGGTTGATTTCAAAATCGTCCATATCCCCGACCAACTCTACGTGAACGCATCTTACGGACGCGATTTCACCGTCTCCATGGAAAACGAGAAGGTGCTCGCCGAGTACTACGACCTGCTCAGCATCACAAGCTGCGCCCGCATCATCTCCCGTGACAACCTGCTAGACGACAGCCCGGCCGTTGACCCCGATTACATCAACACGCTCTCCGTTGAAGAGCAGCACTTTCTTTCCGATTATGCCCAGGAGCACGTGAAACGTCTCGAGCTCGGCCGCTGCCTGCGCTTCCGCCGCATGGTCACCCGCGAAGAATCCATTCAGAAAGAGACATTCGACAACCTTTTCGAATACCTGGAAGAACACGGACTGGCTATCCGCAGCGACATCCTCATTATGCCCATGTTCCTCAACCTCGACGGAGAGGGCAGCGACATCGAAGTCCTCTACGTTCCCATCGAAGGGACGAACTCCTAGAAGCCGTTCTCGCCGTTGGCCGGGGAATTCGGAGTGGGGATATTACTACCTATTGATTCGTAACACCGAGTCTTCTATGATGTGTTACGTCATCAACATTGGTAACACTCACGACTTCAAGGAGCGCCCATGAACCCGACGGCCACGCTCGCGAACCCCAAGACCTCCGGCGATCACCTTTCCAAGGCCTACTATGGCTCCTCCCCGCTGTTTCTCGTCGGTGCGGTGAAATAGCGAGCACCATGGCGAAGGCCCTGAAATCAATCCTTGGCGCTGCGGCCGTCCTCATCGGCGTGACCGTGCTCGCCTTCGCCTTGTCGGTGCTCTCGCCGACCGATTCGGCGACGCGCTACTTCACCGATAACGGCATTGTGCCCACCGCCGAGCAAATCGATGCCAAGCGCGCCGAGCTCGGTATCGATCGGCCGATTCCCCTGCAGTACCTCGGCTGGCTGGGCGCGGCCCTTAGCGGAGATCTGGGCGAGTCCTACCGCACCGGCGCGCCTGTGACCGCGATGCTTTTCGATGCCCTCCCCTACACGCTGGCGCTCACCGCCACCGCCATGGCCCTCACGCTTATCATCGCCGTGCCCCTCGGCATCCTGTGCGCCACGCACCGCAACAGCCCGCTCGACTACTTTATCCGAGGCCTCACGTTCCTGTTCAACGCCCTGCCCATGTTCTTCGTGGCGCTTCTTCTGCTCTTCACGCTGGCAAGCCAGCTGCACCTGTTCAATGTCATCGCCAGCCGCGATGTCTCAGGGCTCGTCATGCCCACCCTGGCCCTCGCCCTCCCGCTTTCGGCCTGGTACATACGCCAAGTGCGCGCCGCGGCCATAGGCGAGCTTTCCCAGCCCTACGTGGCCGGCCTGCAAGCCCGGGGCATTCCCGAAAGCCGCATCATCTGGCGGCATGTGCTGCGCAACATGGCCGTGCCCCTGCTGTCGCTTACAGGCATTTCCATCGGATCGCTTCTGGGCGGAACCGCCATCGTCGAGTCCATCTTCAGCTGGCCGGGGGTGGGATACCTCTCCATCGTGGCCATCGGGGCTCGCGACTACCCCGTCATCGTCGGCTACGCGCTTACCCTCGGCATCATCTACCTTATCGTGAACGGCCTGATCGACGCCTTGTGCCGCTGCATCGACCCGCGCAGCGCTGAAAGCGAGGGCCGGCGATGAGAGCTCCTTCCCCTCGCACCCGCCTTGCAATCTGGGCCCTTGCCGCAGCCGCGCTCATCGCAGCTGCCCTGATCGGCACCGCGCTCTTCTCGGAGGCCGCCTCCGTCACCGATCTATCACGGGCCCTCAGCGCCCCCGGTGAGAACAATCTGGTTCTCGGCGGCGACAACGTCGGTCGCGACGTGCTGGCCCGCACCTTGGCCGGCGGCGGCGAGTCTTTGGCCATGGCCCTTGCTGTCGTTGCCCTCTCGCTGCTCATCGGCGCCTTCGCTGGGGCCGCAGCTGCCTTTGCCGGCGGAGCCATTGAAGCCGTCGTGCGAAAAATCGTCGTCGTGTTCCAGGCGTTCCCGAGCTTTGTGCTCGCCGTCGCCATCGCCGGCATTCTCGGCCCAGGCATGGGAAACATGGTGGTGGCCATTGCGGCGGTGTACTGGACCGTCCTTGCACGGGTGGCCCTCAATATGACGGCGTCTTTGCGCGCCTCGGAGGCCATCGACGCCGCCCGGCTGTGCGGCGCGGGCTCCCTCGCCATCGTTGCGCGCTACATTGCTCCCAAGCTTGCTGGCTCTCTTGCGGTGCTGGCGACGCTCTCTGTCGGCGACGTGGTGCTGACCATGGCGGGGCTCTCGTTTCTGGGTCTGGGACCCGAGCGCCCCACCAACGAGTGGGGGGCTCTGATGGCCGAGGCTCAGCCCGTCTTCTCCCTTGCACCCTGGTGCATTCTCGCGCCGGCAGCGGCCCTGCTCGTAACCGTTGTCGTGTTCAACCTGCTCGGCGACACCCTGCGCGACGTCATTGACGCGCGCACCACTCAAGAAAGCCCGTTCTCGGAAAGGAACCGCCCGTGAGAACAACCCTGAGAAGAGGCTCTGCCCCCACGCCCCGATTCCGGCTCGGTAAAGCCGCCGTATGCGCGGCTTTGAGCTTGACCCTGTGTCTTTGCGGCTGCGGCGGGCCGGCTACGAACTCCGCCGATGGCACCGATGGCGCTACGACGGCCAAAATGCTCCACGCGGGATCGGCCACCTACTTCTACGCCATGTCGCTGGATCCGGCCTCGGACTGGGACAGCTGGTATTTGCAGTATTACGGAATCGTGGAAAACCTCTTTCGCGTCTCCGATGACCTGACCGCCGAGCCGTGGCTCGCCGCCTCTGCGGAAAACGTCGACGAGCACACGTGGAAAATCACGCTTCGGGACGACGTGAAGTTCTCCAACGGCGAGCCTTTGGATGCGTCGGCAGTGAAGGGGTGCTGGGAGCGCACCTACGAGACGAACCCGCGCGCCGCTGAGACGCTGGCCCTCTCCCGCATCGAGGCCGATGGGCTCGAGCTGACCCTTACCACGGAAAATCCCGTCCCCGCCCTCGAGAACATCCTGTGCGATCCGCTTCTGTGCGTCTACTATGTCGGCGACGGCATCGACTACGCTGCGGGCACCCCGGCCACCGGCCCCTACCGCGCCGTCGACTTCGTCGCCGAGGACCACGTGGATCTCGCCCCCAACGAGCACTACTGGAACGGCACACCGAAGCTTAACGCCATCCGCCTCACCTCGTTTGCCGACGACACGGCCACGGCCCTCGCGCTGCAGAATGGCGAGATTCAAGCCGTCGCCATGCCCGATGCCTCGGTGCTCGCCGCGCTTCAGGGCGACGAGCGCTTCAAAGTTGAGCAGAAGACCAGCTCGCGCGCCGACTTCATCCGCTTCAACATGGACCACGACCTTATCTCCCATGCCGCTATCCGCGCCGCCATCGCCTCTTGCATCGACCGCGACGGCTATGCCAGCGTCATCTGCGGGGGCTCCCAGGTGCCCAGCTGGGGCGTCTACAGCGCCACGTTGCCCTTCGGCGGCACCGAGGGGCTTAAGGTGGCCATCGACCAGTGCAGCATCGAGAACGCCTCTCGCCTTCTGGATGCGGCCGGCATCACCGACAGCGACGGCGACGGCGTGCGCGAGGCCGACGGGCAGCCCGTTGAGCTCACCCTCTACGTGTGCACCCGCTACGGGCGCTTTGTGAGCCTGGCCGACGATCTGCAGTCGAGGCTCTCCCAAGTGGGCATCAAGCTCTCTTTGGTACCCACCGACTACTTCTTGGAAGACGCCGAGACCTTCGCCCGGGATAACCCGGATATGACCCTGGACAGCTACGCCATGGCCCCCACGGGCAACCAGGGCTATTTCGCCGCCATGAGCTTCGCCACCGGCGCCTCGAACAATTTCGGGCATTACTCCAACCGCGACGTGGACACACTCGTTGCCCAGCTGAGCGACACCTACGGCGAGGACGAGCGCGACGAGATCGCTCGCCAAATCGCACAAATCGTGCTCGACGACCTTCCCTATGTGTTCTTCTCGAATTCCCAGACCACCATCATCTCGACGGTGGGCGTAACCGGCCTGGCCGTGGCGCCGTCGGAATACTACTTCATCACCGCTGATACCGATATCGCCTAGGAGCACCGTGACGCAGACCGCCGATACCGCCCTTGCCCTCGAGCACCTCTCCGTTACCTACCGCGGGCATCTCGCCGTGCGCGACATCACGTTCTCGGTGCGCCGGGGCCATATCCTGGCACTTGCGGGCGAGAGCGGCGCAGGCAAGAGCACTGTTCTGCGAGCCGTGACTCATCTGCTGGGTCCAGGAGGGGCCGTGAGCGAGGGCGCTGTTTTCCTGGAAGGCCGCGACATCACCCACCTACCCGAGCGGGCCATGGCCACGCTGCGCGGAGGCCAGATCGGCTTTCTGTTCCAAGACCCCATCTCCTCCCTCGACCCGCTGGCACGCATCAAGAGCCAGTTCGATGAAGTCATCGCCGCCCATCGCGGACGCATCGAGGGCGACGCCGATCAGTTCGAACATCATCTGCTCCGTCACATGGGCTTTAACGACCCCGATACGGTGCTGCGCAAGTACCCGTGGGAGCTTTCGGGCGGCATGGCCCAGCGCGTCGCCCTCGCCTTCGCCATGGTGGCGCGCCCCGCCGTCTTGCTGACCGACGAGCCTACGAGCGCCCTTGACGATCAATCG
Source organism: Adlercreutzia shanghongiae (assembly GCF_035830635.1). NCBI lineage: Bacteria > Bacillati > Actinomycetota > Coriobacteriia > Eggerthellales > Eggerthellaceae > Adlercreutzia > Adlercreutzia shanghongiae. The sequence goes on from NZ_JAYMFI010000001.1 coordinate 415,751, forward strand.
CAAGACCAGGTGCTTTCCATGCTGCGCCACCTGGCCGACGAGCACGACGTGGCCGTGGTCATGGTGACCCACGACCTGGCCGCCGCCGGCAAGGTAGCCGATGCGGTGGGCGTTATGGAAAAGGGTCGCCTGGTGGAAAGCGGGCCCAGCGACCAGGTGCTGGCCCACCCGCGCGAAGATTACACGAAAGGGCTCATCGCCGCTCTGCTGCCCGAGCCCGAGAACTGGGAGGTCGTCGATGCTTCTCACCGTTGATCGCCTGAGCAAGTCCTACAACGGCGCGCCCGTGCTTCAGTCTGTCTCCCTTTCCGTTGACGCCGGGGAGACCGTTGGCCTTGTCGGTGGCAGCGGCCGGGGCAAGACGACCCTCGCGCGCATCGTCGCCGGGCTGGAACCTGCCGATTGCGGTCAGGTGTTCTTTAACGGCGCCGTGCGCTCATTTCCCCCAAACGCCCGCACGCTCAAAGCGACCCGTGAAGCCTGGCGCGCCGTGCAGATGGTGTTCCAGAATCCGGCAGCGTCGTTTGCCGATGCCATGACCATAGAAACCGCCGTGGCCGAAGGGGCCCGCTATATTCCCGGCGTATCTCGCACCGAGGCCCGCGCCCGGGCCCGCGAGGCTCTAGATGCCGTGGGGCTTGCCCCCAGCTGCCTGCGTCGCCACGCCTTCGAGCTATCCGGGGGCCAATGCCAGCGCGCGGCCATCGCCCGGGCTCTGGTCGGCAACCCGAAGCTCATCATCTGCGATGAAGCTACCTCGGCTCTGGACGCCACCGTACAGGCCTCAATGGTGCAGCTCCTACAGAAACTACAAGACGAGCGCGGGCTGGCCTACCTGTTCATTACCCACAATCGCCCGCTGGCCGCCGCCTTCTGCCACCGCACCTACCAGCTCTAACGGCAGTAGCTTTCAGGCCCAAAGCAAAACGCTGCGGCCTCGTCGGCCGCCGCGCGCTATTGGGCGACTTTCTCGGCGCGCTGGGCCTGAAGCCAATCGCACAGCTCGGGGATGCCCTCATGGGTGCGGGCGCTCGTCACGAAGATGTCGAGCGTGGGATTCAGCAAGCGCGCCTGCTCCTTCAAGCGATCCATGTCGAAATCCTCGTTTAAGGGCAGGTAATCGCACTTGGTGACGATGAGCGCGTCTACGGCAGCGAACATGGGCGGGTACTTCATGACCTTGTCCCAGCCCTCGGGCACAGAGAGCAGCATCACGCGGGTGTGGGCGCCGGTGTCGAAATCGGCCGGGCACACGAGATTGCCGATGTTTTCCAGGAACAGGTAGTCGAAGCGGTCGCCGTCGAAAGCCTCGAAGGCCATGGTGACCATGCCCATTTCCACGTGGCACACGCCGCGAGTGTTGAGTTCCACCGACTCCACACCGGCTTCCTTGATCTTGAGCGCATCCACATCGGACTCAAGGTCGGCCTCGATAACGCCCAAGTCCTGCACGCCGCGGCTGCGCAGCTCCTTGATAATGGCCAGCAAAATCGTCGTCTTGCCAGCGCCCGGGCTCGCCATGACGTCCACGAAGAAGGTGCCCTCCTCGGCGCGCTCCGCGCGGAAGGCGTCGGCCGCGTCGTCGTTGGCGGCCAGGATGTTCTTCTTTACTTCGATAACACGAGTCTGATCCATGGGGACTCCTTCGCATCAAGCGGGCGCTCCGGCACCGCGCGTTCTTTTGTCGTCAATCATAGTAACGGGCGCAGCCCCTCTTTCGCAATGCAGAAAACCGCTCACCTGTATCGATTTCCGAATCCGCCCTTTCGCATTCTCGGAACCATCTTCTTTCCCGTCCCTAAAAGCGACACCTCAAACCTCAGTCCAGTTGCTTGAATGCAGAGCCATAAGGAACGCTGCTTGCAAGAGAAAGAGCGCCCCCGCGCTGATGCCGGGGGCGCCCAAACCGCACAACAGCCTAGGGATTGAGGGGAGGGGATGCTAGACTCCTGCGGGCTTTTACGACAAATGCCACATAGGACTTTTTCTCAATAGCTACAGTTTTGCAGGATCGAAATCGTTGATATAGCCGCGCTTAGCTCGCTCGAGAGCCTTCATATGGTAGTCATCCACCATATCCTTCGGCATCGTGAAGCGCTCCTCCTCGGGGAGGGCGAACAACTTGCGTGCTCCCACAGGGCACACTGTGGCGCACTGACCGCAACGAACGCACATATTGCCGATCTGCGGACCATCATCGGCCATCTCAATGGTAAACAACGGACAACGAGCCGCGCAAGAACCGCACTTGATACACTGATCGTAATCAACCTGAAGCTCATATTGAGACATATAGTGAAGGTTCTCCACGTCTCCGTCAAGGGCGATGAACCCTCGTAGAATAGCGCAGCAGTCGCCATGGCACTGGCAGATAACATCGCACTCGGCGGTGCACATGACTTCGATAACCATGCCGGCGTCTACACCACGCTGCAAAATCTCACGACACTCCTCTTTGGAGACCTGGCGGCCGATGCCGTTCTCAATATAGTATTGAGCTTGCTCGCCGGTAGCGACGCACGTCTCCATGGGATGATCACACCATTCACCCGGCTTCTGCCCTTCCCCCGCACGAATGGGCGTGAAGGTACGGCATTGACAGGGAGCCACGCACAGCGTGTCATAGCGGTCGATGATTTCGTTCCAATCGTGATTCGGAAGAATCTCGGTATCGCCGACAATTTCCTGGTTCGCCGGAATGGGGAAGTACATGGGAGAACCCTGGTTGCGAGACTGGTAGCCGTAATCGGCGCCGCACAAGCCAAAAACGGACTCCACGAAGCCGTCTTCCTCGTAGCGGTCCATCATAAACTCCAGCATGCCATGGGCGAAGGCAAGCACGTGATAGTACTTCGTCCCCTGTCGCGTGACCCGGTTGAGCAAACCCCGATAGCTCAGCTCCTCGCAAATGCCACCGGCCTCCTCGACAGTCATACCTTCGGCCTCGGCGGCCTCGGTGTCGGTAAAGTACGCGAAGTTGGGGAGTTTCAGATAGAACGCAGCCTCGTCCTCTGTGAACTCCTGCATAAGGAAGTCCCAGGTATTGTCGTGAACCTCGCAACCGACACCTTGGCCGACGCGCAGAAGGCGGTTGCGAAGGGCGATGTAGACGGCGGGAATGGTGCGACCGTCGCTCGTCACATAGTCCTGCGTTATCTCTGGCTCGTTCATGAGAATGGCCTCGGCCTCTTCGTCGGTCACAGTCTGAGCGTCTACGGCAATCTGGCTCGCAGAAAGCTCGTTTTTGCGCCAATCGTAGGATGAGATCTGAGCATGCTGCTCGGCAGCGGTAAGAGGACCGCCGTTGAACGTAACGTAGTAATTTCCGTCGGGCGTGGGCTTGCCCGGAACCTTGACGGTAATGTCACGCGTGACTTCATCGGCAACGCCGTTCCAGGCCGTTTTCTCACCCGCAGCGGGCTCAGCGGCAGCATCTTCCCCTGTCGAAGCGAGGTTCCCCTCGGACTCTGACGGGGCGCAGCCGGCCAGACCCAGGGCACCAAGCGCGCCAGCGGTCACGAAACCGCGACGACTGATCTTCGAAGCCTCGTCCAGTATCTTCTTGTCCATCATCTCTCCTTCTCTCATTTCGTATCTACAACAGGAATTCCTGTCGTTACCGTATTTGAGCAGAGCCACTAGACTCTGCCGCACTTCGGCGCTCGACCGCCAAAGCTTCACGCAAGAGCACGACCATGTTCTGCCTCACGGCGAGTTGATGCTCAAGATGCTCGATGCGCCCCTCAAGGCGACGAATACGCTCCATGGCCTCGTCCAAAGTCTCAACGGAATCTGCCCAACTACCCTCCGATGCTCTCGCTTCTCCGCATTGGGAAGCGCAGGAGGAATCAGAATCGTGGGCGCAACCGCTTTCGCAGCAATGGGTCAATGCACGAAGATTGAGTCCGCGTCGCTTTAGGTCATCCAAGACGCCGCCGCGGCGCGCCATCTTCTCGTCGATGATGCTCGCTCCCAGGGGCGTCAGAGCTGGTCCCATCCCAGAAACACCAGGAGCAAACACTCCCTCCACTGCCATCGGCAATCTCTCCTCTCGTTCTCATCCAACTTAGCTAGCGTGCCATCAGGCGAAGAGAAGAATCAGCCGTCTCTGGAAGAGTTACCTCAATATTGTTGATGGTAAACTCCATACCTGAATTCAACTTATAATCGCGCTCGGCGTGACATTGCGGACATATCCACGTGGTCTCGTCATAGACGTTCAGATGAAAAATACGGCCGCATTGATTGCATTTCACGGTATAGGGAACTCGGTGGATAACCAGCTCCGCCTTCTCCGCGATCGTCCCGCGAGCCAACCACTCGAACATGGAGTCCATATAGGCCTCGACCACATCACGATTGAAGCCAATGGTCATGTAGACAGTCTTCACCTCGGTAGCTTGCACGTCGGTCGCGTAATCGAGCACCGTATCAACAACTCGCCGCATAAGTGCCATCTCGTGCATGCCGAGTCTCCTCCCTATACGCCTTCGCTCTAGCTGCATAGTATTCAGCCCATGGCGCATTCGCCCCTTCAGCTTCTGAATAGCAAATGCTGTTTCCGCATAAGCTAGAGCAGCTATTCGCATTGCAAATTGCCGACCGCTACAAGAGTCAGACGGCCATAGCAAAGTCGATGTGTTTCACCAGGCAATTTAAAAAATGCATAGCGAGAACTTCTATGTAGCATTCGAATACAACCCTTCAACCTAAATTGCTAGAATACGGGGATGGCGCGGGGACTGCACTTAACACGTCCCAAGGTAGATGCGTCAGGCAACAGGGAGTCCGGGGGATTATGCTAGATTATGCACGCGAGTTTCTCGTCCTCGCCAAGCAGTTGAATTTCGTACGCGCCGCAGAGGCCCTTCATGTTTCACAGCCCACACTCACCCGCCATATCGCCTACCTAGAGCAGGAGCTGGGCTTTAAGCTGTTCAACCGCAACCCTATGGCGCTTACCGCTGCAGGACAGAGCTTCTGTCACGCTATAAACGGCATCATCGATCAGCTCGACAGAGCCGTCGATCAAGGTCGGCGCATAGCCGCCGAAAACGGGTCTGGCATTCTCGTCAACTTAGTCATGTCATCAAATAATAAATTTGCCGATGTTATTTTCGAGGCCATGACCCTTTTTCACGAGCGCTTCCCCTACTCACCCATGCCCCGACTTTTCCAAGATCACACTATGGGCATCGAGCAATCGGTAATTGAGGGCAAAGTCGACATCGGACTCGTATTCACCAGGCCAACAAATCTGCCCGAAGGTTTTTCCAGCGTCCACTTGCTCGACTTGCCACTTATGGTGTATGTGCACGCCTGCAACCCTCTTGCCGAACGCGAATCAATTGCCGTGGAGGACCTGAGTAGCTGTCATCTCATCTGCCCCTCAAATCCCTATTTACAAACCACCTTCGAGGGCGCCATGGAAACCATGCGAGAGCATGGCATCGAACCGCGATATCGCGTACGAGAAATTGACGAATTCGATCGCATCCCGTCGACCATTCAGCCTGACGAGATGCTCTTCAAAACTGCCTCTCACTTGTCCGCCGCCCCTCCGGCAACCTTCCTTGTGGCCAAGCGCTTCGTTGATCCTGCTCCTCTTTACCATGTCTATGCCGTGTACCGCACAGATGCCCGTGATCACGCTCCGGGAGATTTCATCAGCATCTGCAAAAGCCTTATCGAAAACCGCCTGACCGACTAGTCGCAGAGGCTATCCGACAATGGCTTGCATTGCGTTGCTGCCCGCTCTCCGACTCTAGATATCCCAGCAAAACTCTCAGATGAGATGTCCTCGATGCCTGCTTTGCTATACTACAGCTCCACGAGCGTCAATCGTCTTATCATCCAGTGCGGAGGCCGTAGTTACCATGGACAAAGAGAGCCGCCCCGAAGACGCCGTTATCGACGTCGCCATTGTTGACGACGACGAAAACGCGCGGTTCCGCATTCGCCAACTTCTTCAGAATTTAGCTGTCGATATGGGCCTTGGTCTCTCACTTCGCGAATATCCATCTGGAATGGCCTTCATGCTCGACCCGCCACCTACGCTCGACCTTTTGCTGACTGATATCGATATGCCCCACGCCAGCGGCCTAGAAACGGCAGCGTTCGCCCGGAGCCAATTCGGCGAAGTCGCCATCGTACTAGTAACCGCCTATGAAGAATATGCTGTGGAGGGGTATTCCGTACAGGCCCGTAGATACCTTCTGAAGCCCGTCGGCCAAGATCGGTTCTATCGAGAAATCGCCCCCCTCCTACAAGAGATAGCGACCGCCGAGGCCGACTCCGTCGTAGTGCGCCTGCCGCACGGGATGCGCGTTCTTCGAATACGAGACATCTTGTACATAGCCACCGCCCCTAAAAAACGTGTTGAGATCAAGACCCGCACTGACAGCTTTTTGCTGCGAGGAGCTATCTCCGAATGGGAAAACCAGCTTCCCAGCTATAGATTCTTTCGGTGCCATAGCGGCTTTCTCGTGAACATGAGCGCTGTGCGACAAGTTGAGACGAACGAGCTCGAGCTCATATCGAGCGAAAGAATTCCGCTGAGCAAACATCGACGACGCGCTTTTCTCGAATTTTTCGCAGCGTACATGGGAACTGTTTTATGATGGATCTTATCCAGCTGTCCACGTTCACCATCGCAGTCGCTAAGGCCCTGCCCGGTACGCTCCTTCTTCTGTGGGGAGGTTCGGGCCCCTGGCGTTTTTCAAGCAAGATTCTCAACGCCGTCCTGATTATTGGTTTTGCTGCTTGCTATTACTGTCTCGCCTTTGCGCTAAAGCCGGTGGTCTACATTGACACCGCCATCGGCGTTTGTCTTCTCGCCATGGAGACTACTTGCCTTCTCTTTCGACGCCCCCTAGGTATAAGCTGTATGCTCGGGGCAGCAAGCGCCCTGTGCTTGCAGATGATGCAGGCGCTTGTTATTGCCGCCATTCACGCAACGGTGGGCGATGTTGAGACCTTTGTCGCCTCATTTTCCTGGCCCAATATGCTCATAGAGCCGATTTGCTGCCTGCTATCCCTTCCTGTGGTAGCTCTTGTCAGGCATTACGTTTTGGCAGACGGGGGCACGACCCTGCGTCCCGCTCAACTCGCCTGGCTCATCCCCCCGCTGTGCGTCTACCTCTGCGTCACGCTTTGGCAGATTCCCAATTTCGAAGAAACGTATCTGGAAATAGATTGGATGCCGCTTCTGCTTATGGCCGTCATGACCATCTCCGGTGTTTCGGCGATCATCTTTCCCCTCTACATGATCCATGAGGCGCAACGTCGTTTCGAGCTTGAAAAGCTTGAATCTGATGCTAGGCACTACTACGAGTCCATGCTGGAGCAGCGCGCCAAAGACGATGAGGTGCGTCGCCTTGTGCACGACATGCGAAACCAAATCGCATGCATACTCGAGACCGTTGATCCGAATTCCAAAGTTAGTCACCTCACCGATCTCGAGGAACAAGTCTCGCGATTACGTTTTGTCAACTACACCGGCAACCCCACCGTCGACGCCGTGCTCAATCAGAAAAGGAGGCTATCCCTCAGTCGCTCTATCGACTATCACGTGACACCGTTCAATCTTTCCGCTCTGAGCATACCGAGCATCGACCTGTGCTCCTTGTTTGGCAATGCCCTCGATAACGCCATCGAAGCTTGCGAGTCGCTCCCACCGGACATCAAGCCTTATGTCGACGTCAAGATTTCTCAAAGAGGCGGCCATTTGGTTATCGTCTTCGCTAATCCATGCCTCCTATGCGATAGACATTCCATTGATCCTAAAAGCCTGGGCACGACAAAGCACGATGAGTGCTCCCACGGTTTCGGCCTGTCAAGCATGGCCCATGTCGTCGAAAAGAATGGCGGCGGGATGGCTATCGACGCGACGGAAGGTGTGTTCCGCGTCTCAATCATGCTGCCCAGTTAGGCCACACTGAAGGCCAATCAGGGCAAAAGAGCCTTCAGCACCCTCGCCCCTCCTATGATGCCCCTACCTGCAAAAGCCAAAATAGGAGGGTACTATGAGCAGCATTTCGCGCAGAAGCTTTTTGGGCGGCGCCGTTTTCGCGGGTCTTTCCGCAGGAGCCATGGGGCTCGCCGGCTGTGCTTCCGGATCGGAGGCAAAAATCCAAACCGCCGACACAGGCAACGTTGCCACAGAGGGTACGCCATCATTCTTAATCAAGCCCGAGCCCTACACGGAATGGGCCGACGAGCTTGGCGCCGACGTTGTAGTCATCGGCCAGGGTCTTGCCGGCGTCTGTGCGGCACGAAAAGCCTTGGAGGATGGCGCGAAAGTCATCGCTGTGGAGCAGGCCGAGACACCGCTCTACCGCTCTGCCCAATTCGGCGTTATCAATAGCGAGTTCCAGAAGTCTGTGGGCCATGAGTTCTCCGATGAGGAAGTGACCCACATCATCGATGCCCTTATGGTGAATTTCGGACAGCGCGCCGATCGAAAGATCTGGCAGCGATGGGCCGCAGAGTCGGGCGCCATCTTCGATTGGATGATCTCAGCCATGCCCGACTACCTTGTCATCGACCCGCGCGAGAACAACGACAACGTTGGCCTTAAGTTCGATCTGGAAACCGAAACAGTTACCGACCTGGAGGGCAACACCACCGATGCCGACGGCAAGCCTTATTACGCCATCACTATCAACAACTGGCCAGGCAATCCCGAAATTGATAACAGCACCGAGAAGTATCCCGTGTGGGAGGGCCCCTGCGAGCTCCTTCCCAAGCAGGATCCTTGGATGGACGCCGTTATGGAAACCTTCGCCGCCGACGGCAATATGACCCAGCTGTTCTCCACCTGGGGACGTCAGCTGATTACCGACGATAGCGGCCGTGTGGTGGGCGTATTTGTCGAGGACATCGACGGCAACATAACCAAGATCAATGCAAACAAGGGCGTTGTCATCGCCACGGGCGGCTATCTGAGCAACCAGGAAATGGCCGACACCTATGCAAAGGAAGTGGCACTGTTCCCCAACAATGTCTGGTTCCAAACGGATGCCAAAGGAGAGCTGAGCACCAACGGCTCTGGCATCTGCATGGGCGCCTGGGCCGGCGGTGCTATCGATGACATACCCCACGCCTTCATTCTTCATGGCTTCGGCGGCGGTCTCGGCCAAGACCCTTATCTGCTGTTCAACAACCGTGGAGAGCGCTTCATGAATGAGGCAGTCCTGCCCAATCTGGTGAGTACTGCTGTGGGCCACTGCCCCGATGGTCACTGCTGGCAGATTTTCGACGACAACTATGCCGAGCAGGTACACGCCTTCCAGGGCGGCCATGCAGGATACTGGAAGATCGTCGACAGCATGGACAACCAGCCGTGGGGTAATTTCTGCGAAGGTGCTGGCATGAAGACGCGCGCCGACGTCGAAGCGGGATCCGACTTCGTCTGCAATACATTGGAAGAAGTCGCCGAGAAGACCGGGGTGCCCGCCGAAACCCTTAAAGCCACCGTCGAGCGTTACAACCAGCTAGCCGAACAAGGCCTCGATGTCGACTTCGGGAAAGACCCTCGTCGCCTCTTTCCCCTCACCACTCCCCCGTTCTATGTGAAGGAGTTCACCGCTAACGGTGCCGGCATGGCGGCAGAGACGGTGTTCTCTTCCCTGAATGGCCTGAAGTCGAACTGCGAAGCACAAGTGCTCAATGCGGAGGGAAGCCCAGTGCCCGGTTTGTTCGTCTGCGGAAACAGCCAGGGATCCCGGTTTGCCTTCGACTATCCCGTAACCTATATGGGAACCTCCCATGGCTTGGCTATGACCTATGGCTACATTGCCGGAATGAACGCCGCTGCTGGCATGTAGCCTGCCTCCAGCAAAACCGCCCCTCCCTCCCACGGCCGCCTTCGGGCGGCCGTTTTGGTGCTGAGCGTATTCCTTCGCCGCCTTGCTATACTCTCTTCATCATTTCTCGAGGAGGAACGCCTTGAACGAACTTGCCGTACTTGACGCCATTCAGCTCATGCACACGCCGTGGCTCAATTCTGTGGTGGCCGCTTACACGAGCACGAGCAACGCCGGGCAGATCTGGATTCTGCTCGGATTGGTGCTCGCCCTCATTCCCAAGACGCGAAGGCTCGGCATCGCGGTTCTTGTCGCACTCGTGATCGGCGCTGTAATCACCAGCGGCATCATAAAGCCGCTGCTCATGCGTCCGCGCCCCTGCGATGTGAATCCCTTTGTGGACATGATCGTCCCCCGACCCCACGGCTCGTCGTTTCCCTCGGGGCACACCACCGCGGCTTTCGCCGCCTTCGGAGCCCTTCTGTTTTCGAAAGGCCCGCGCCCGCTCGTCATCGCCGTGGGCATCGCCGCAGCGCTCATGGCCTTCACGCGTCTGTACTGTTATGTGCACTATCCCACCGACGTGCTCGCCGGCCTTATCGTCGGCCTTCTAGCAGGCCTTGCCGCCGCCAAGATCGTTGAATCCATCGTTCAGAGAAGACACCGGAAGCGAGAATCCGCCGTCTAGATTCCTTCTCTATCTAATCAACTGCTCAATGCCACTATGCTCATTCGGCCAATATCTCCTTCCCCTTGTTCCCTTATTTTTTCCCTTATTCCCTTATTTTTCGTTATTGTGAAAAGAAACAGGAAAGGGGCCACAATGGATCGTCCAACATTTGAATCAATTCTCCAGCAAGGCGAATCCTCAACGGTAGAGTTCAAACGTTGCGGCGGCACACCAAGCCATGATACGCTGGAGACAATCTGCTCGTTCGCGAACCGAAGCGGAGGCAGCATCTTCCTGGGTGTGTCAGCTATGGGCGAAGTCCTGGGCATACCATCAGGCAGCACGCTCGAAATTGAGCGGAATCTCATCAACTGCACGTACAACCCCAATCTTTTCAACATGCCGCCCAGTCTCGAATTCGAGCAAATCGAATTCGATGGCAAAATCGTGTTGCGCGTCTGGGTGCCTCCCACCCAGGGCGTCTTTCGACTAAAAGGCCACGTGCTGGACCGGTTGGCAGACGCTGATGTGGAGCTTAAGAGCGACACCCAAATTGCCGCTCTCTACTTGAGGAAGTACGCCATTTTTACCGAACAGCACATCTTTCCTCATCTGCGCATGGAGGACCTCGATTCCTCGCTTATCGACCGCTGCCGCAAGATGGCAGCAGGTCGCAGGCCAGGCCACCCTTGGACGAACATGAATGACATTGAGCTTTTGCGAAGCGCCCAGCTCTACACGAGAGATATAGAAACCGGCGCTGAAGGACTCAATCGCGCAGCAGCGCTGCTCCTGGGAAAAGACGAAGTCGTTCTAGCCGCGTGCCCCGCCTATAAGACGGACGCCATCTATCGGCACGATCAGCCGGACCGCTACGACGACAGAGAAACCGTGAGAACCAACCTCATTGATTCCTACGACCAGCTCCATGCGTTCTGCGCAAAGCATCTTCCTGACCCCTTTTACCTTGAAGGCAGCCTTCGAGTGAGCGTACGAGATATCGTCGTGCGAGAAGTGGTCTCGAATGTTCTCATTCATCGCGAGTTCACGAGCCCCTTTCCCGCTAAGCTCATCATCGATGAGGTTGGATTGAGGACCGAAAATGCCAGCCGCGCTCTCTTCGAGGGACGGCTGACACTTTCCGATTTCAATCCCATGCCCAAAAACCCTATCATTGCGAACTTCTTCGTTCAGATTGGCTACGCCGAAGAGCTGGGAAGCGGCCTGCGCAACCTAGAAAAGTACTCGAAGCCCTTTTTGGGAGGCGATCCGGTATTGGACGAGGGGGACATTTTCCGGACGCTTGTGCCCCGAAAAGCGAAATCCATAGAAGCAGTCAGCGCCGCCAAGGCTCCAAAAGAGCAAACCCGGTTGAGCATACTCGCGCTGTTGGAAAAACGAGGCTCTCTGTCAGCTGTCGAGGCCGCCACCGCAGTGCACGTCACCTCAAAAACCGCAGCGAAGTACCTTAAAGGACTCGTCGAAGAAGGCCTTGCGGCTCCCGACGGCAACACAAGAACAAGACGCTACTATCGCACAGAAATCTCCAGGAGCAATTGAGAGAGATACCGTAGAGGGGCCTTGCCGACGCTTTTCCCTACCGAACGGGAACAGATGCGGCCGCCTTTTGACTTGTAGTTAGCTCCAAGGTTTATGGTAGGACCGTTACCGTTGAAAGGATGTGCCATGGCCAAGCCCAAAGTGTTCTTCACCCGTGAGATCACGCCGGAAAACGTCGTATTGCTCTACGAGATGCTGGGCGTGAAGCTGCCCGGAAAGGTGGCCGTCAAGGTCCACTCCGGAGAGAAGGGCAACCAGAACTACCTGCGTCCCGCCTTCATGAAGCCGATGATCGAAGAAGTTGACGGCACCATCGTCGAGTGCAACACCGCCTACGACGGCGCCCGCGACACCACCGAGAAGCACGAGAAGCTCATGGCCGAGCACGGCTGGTCGGAGCTATTCGACGTGGACATCATGGACGCCGAGTGCGAGGATATCATCTTTCCCATCGAGAACGGCCGCGTGCTTTCCGAGAACCGCGTGGGCGGGCACATGGCCAACTACGCGAGCATGCTCGTGCTCTCGCATTTCAAGGGGCACCCCATGGGCGGATTCGGCGGCGCGCTGAAGCAGCTGTCCATCGGATGCGCCTCGAACAAGGGCAAGGTGAACATCCACACGGCCGGCGCCACGCTCAACCAGGGCGAGTTCTGGGAGAAGCTGGCCGAGCAGGACGACTTCCTGGAGGCCATGGCCGAGGCCGCCGAGACCGTGGTGAACCACTTCGGCAGCAACCTGGCCTTCGTGTCCGTGGCCTGCAATCTGTCGGTTGACTGCGACTGCTGCGCCGTGGCCGAAGACCCCTGCATGGCCGATATCGGCATCTTCGCCAGCCTGGATCCCGTGGCCATCGACCAGGCCTGCATCGACGCCGTACTGGCCTCCGACGATCCCGGGCGCGACCATCTGCTGGAACGCATCAACTCCAAGCACGGCACCAAAATCATCGACGATGCGGCGCATCTGGGCTACGGCAGCAAAGACTACGACCTTATCGTGGTGGAAAAAGGCCAGGTCGTCGACCAGAAGAACTTCACAACGACGGAATAGGGCCCCAAGCCCGAACAATCAAGAGAGCCGGTGCCATGGCGTCGGCCCTCTTTTCTCGTCTGTCGATGCGTCTACAGGGCCGTGATCTCGCTGTCCTCAAGGCCGACGAGACGCAAGGGACGCAGACGGTTGTAGGCAGCGTCGAAGACCGTCTCGCCCACCGTCCCATCTTCAGAAGAGCTTTCAGGTTCGGTCTGTTCCGCCCAATAGGCCACCTCGGAAAGCAGCACGGCGTCCACCTTGGCGAACTCGGAGAGCGCCTCAGCCATCTGCGGGTAGAGCACCGCCGTCTTGGAGCGGCGCGCGCTCTCAGCGAACAGCGGCAACCAGTTCAGCATATGCTCGGTCAAGAAGCGCTCCTGCCGGCGCAGCAGCTCGGCAGCGTCATTAAGGCGCCCCTCACGCAGGACCTCTACGCTGCGGCGCCCCAGCGCCGCCATGAAATCGACCATGATGGCCACATGGTCGTCGGGCGTATGGCCCTGCATACGGGCACGCAGGCCCGCCTCTTCATAGGCACGGCGCACCACAAGGGTGTTTTCCTGGAAAAACCATGCCTCGTTGGATACATAGGGCGACTCCCAAGGAAGCGCTTCGGGTTGGCCGGGGCCGATGAGCAGGCGCGTATACTCGCCGCGAGCCCCCTCGACAAGCGCGTCGCGGTCTCCCGCCGACAACGTGGCGAGCAGGGGCGCCACCTGGCTGAGCGGGGCGCTTTCGCTACCCAATATCTCGAAAGCCCCACGCGCCTCGTCGCTCATAAGCTCATCAAATAGCTCTGGCGTCGGCGCGCCGCCGAACAACTTATGGAACAGCAGGTACGCCTCAGCGCGGGCGGCCAAAAGCTCGTTTACGGTGCGCATCTCATCGTTCATAGCGCGGCCTTTCTACGAAAAGGGCCCGCCCAAACGAGCGGGCCCCAAGGGAGGGAGGGCAACTTACAGCGTGATCTCGTGGAAGTCTCCGTCAAGCGACGTCTCGCGCAGCTTCATAAGAAGATTCGGCGTCGTGGTATCGGCAGCAGGCATGAAGGGAGCCGCGCTGACCAGGCCATCACCGTACTTCGCGCGAAGGTCGTCCATCTCGCCAAAGTCCAGAGCACGCAGTGGGCAGGAGGCCACGCACACCGGCAGCTCGCCAGCTTCGCGCAGAGGGCGGCAGGTATCGCACTTGGTGACGATGTTCCAATCCTCGACGTATTGCGGCGCCTCGTAGGGGCAGGCCTTCACGCAGGTCTGGCAGCCGATGCAGGCCTCGTCGTCGTGCTGCACGGTGCCGTCCTCGTCCTTGTACATGGCGCCGGTCGGGCAGTTGGCCGCGCAGGCCGGGCTCTCGCAGTGGTTGCAGGACACCGAGAGGAAGCTCATGGCCGTGTTCGGGAAGGTCCCCTTCTCGAACAGCGTTACACGGCGGGGCTTCGGGCCCGGCTTCTGCAGATCGAAGCGATCCTTGCAGGACACCTGGCACACCTTGCAAGACATGCAGCGGGTGCCGTCGAAATAGAATCCCAAGCTCATGATTGTCTCCTATTCTGCCTCGCCGGCACCGGACAGGAACGGCTCGCGCTCGCAGTCGGGAACCAGCGGCTCGCCGTCATACTTCTCCACTTCCACCAGAAGAGTGTTGTAGCCATCGAGCTGCTGGAAGTAGTTGCTGTGCACCGGGCCGTAGAGAATCTGCTCGGCGCCGCCGCGGTCGATGATGTCGTCGGGGTCAGTCTCGTCGAAAACGCTGTGAGGGCCGTGGGGCACGCAGATGACGCCCGGCATCATGGAGTTCCACAGCGCCGCCTGGCGCAGGGTCTTGCCGTAGGGGCTTTTCACCAGCACCGTGTCGCCATCGGCAATGCCGCGCTCGGCCGCGTCCTCGGCATTCATAAACACCGGATTCGTAAAGGCCTCCTGCAACCAGGGAAGGTTGTCGAAGCGCGTGTGGGCGCGGCGGATGTAGTGAGCGGTGTAGGCCTGCAGCGGGTAGTTGCCCTTGACCTTGCCGGCCCAGTCCGTGAAGGACTCCTCGTAGCCGTTCACCGGCACGATGTAGTTCGCATAGGGCTTAATGGGCTCAGGGTTGATGCCCTGCACGTTGTAGTTGTCGGCCTTCAGCTGGCAGTACAGCTCCCATTTGCCGCTCTTGGAGGGCAACGGGTGGCCCTCGGGATCATCGATGAAATCCTTGTAGCCGATGTAGGTGTAGCCGTCGCCTTCGGAGCGCTTCACCTGGAACTTGCCCGCGTGGATGAACTCGTCGAATGTCATCTCGCCGTCGTGGGTCTCGTTGTCCACGCCGTACTTCGCGTTGTCCTCCTCGGTCCACTTCAGAATCTTGTTCCACGTCTGGCCGTCCTCGGAGACGTACTCGGAGTTGGCGAAGTGGTCGAAATAGAAGGTCTTGTTCGACTCGTTGAACGCCTCATCGGGGTTCTTGCCCAGGCGAGTCAAAAGCTCGCGGAACACCCATTCGTCAGTGCGGGACTCAAACGCCGGCTTCACGAGCGGCCAAGCCGACACCATGGTGTCCTTGCGGTAGGCTGTGCGCAGCGGCGGCCAGCACAGAGGGCCGAAGTCCGGATCGTCGTTACCCTCCAGCGGCGTGGAGATGGGCAGGATGATGTCGCTGAACTGCACGGTGATGGACGTCTTCATGTCCATGGCCACGCACATGTCCACCGAGCGCATGGCCTTGATGGCGCTGTTGGCATCCATGCGAGACTGCACGAAGTTGTTGTTGTAGGCGAACATGATCTTCGCGTTGACCGGCATCTCCTTCTTCTCATGGAAGGTGACTCCGATATCGGTGAGACCATTGTGATTAATCGGGCAGGTGGAGAGGTAGGAGCCCTTCAGAATGGCGTCATAGAAGCTGGCGCCCTCGATGTTGGCATTCTCGATGGGGTTGGCCAAATACCCGCGACTGCGCACGTCCGGGCTCTGGAAGAGCCAGTCACCCGAGTCGGCGATGTCAAAGGAGTAAGCCACCGCGCAGGCGTTGCCGCTCTTGCCCATGTGTCCGCCCATGGCGCCCACAGTGAGGAAGGCCTGGGGGAAGTTCTCCGCACCGTTGCAGCGGGAGGGCGCGTAGCTGTGCAGCAGCATGACGTTGTTCTTCTTGCCGCACATGCGGGCGAACTCAGTGATCTGCTCGACCGGGGTGCCGCAGATCTCGCTGGCCCACTCCGGCGTCTTGGGGATGTTATCGTAGGCGCCTTTCACGTACTCGCTGATGCACTCGTTGAGCTTGGCGTCGGCGGGCATATTGTCAAGGGTGAAGCCGACGGTGTACTTCTTCAGGAAGTCCCAATCGACGATGTCGCCCTCTTCTTCGTCAAGACGGAGCATCTCGTACATGACGGCGAGCAGGAAAGCCGTGTCGGTGCCGGGGCGCATGGGAAGCCACTCGGCGCCGTACATGACGTTGGTCATGCTGCGCTCGGGAGAGACCGTGACGAACTTCACGCCCTCCTCTTCGGCCAGCTTAAACAGCCACGGAGCGCCGGACATCTGGCTCCAGGCAGGGTTGCTGCCATAGAGCACGATGTAGTCGGCGTTCTTCATATCGTAGCGGTCGTTGGCACGCTGAATATCCACGTGGTCGCCCCACACGACGTTCATGCCCAGAAGTTCGGGGCGGAAGGCGTAGGTGCCGAAGGACTCGGTATCGGCCAGGGTCACACAGCCGCCGAGGGAGTATAGGAAGTTGGCGCCGTCGCGGGAATAGCGCCAGGCGTTGGCCACCACGGCGGTGGGGCCATAGTCGCGGTAGACGCGCTCGAGCTCGCCGGCAACCAAATCGAGGGCCTCATCCCAGCTGATGCGCTCCCACTCGTCACGCCCGCGTAGCTCGCCATGGGCGGCATCGCCGCCACCGGGTTGCCAGTTCTTGCGCTTCATGGGGTACTTCAGGCGATCGACGCCGTAGAGCTCCTGACGGGCGGAACGGCCCTTGGGGCAGCCGCGCTGCTGGAAGAAGCCGAGCTCATCGGAGCCGTCGCCGTTGTCGTCGGTCTTCTGGCGAACGACGACACCATCCACCACATAGCCCATATTCACGCAGGTGCCGTTGCAGTTGCAGCTGCAACGCATGGGCAGCCACTCGCCCTTGCCCTCTAAAATGGCCGCGTCGGACTCCACCACATGGGCCGCGCCGGCCGCTGAGCCGCCGGTCTCGGCCGTCTCCGTCTGGGCTTTCGGCGCACAGCCCGCAAGACCCGCCGCGGCGGTGGCAGCAGCCGCGGCCGCGCTTGCCTTCAAGAAGCTGCGGCGCGTAGAGGCCTGATTCAAAAGTGCCATGTCTCCTCCTCTGGTTCTTTCCTCTCATGCCCCGGAGCGCCTCTCTGCGCGCTTCCGGGCTCTGCGGCCATTATTCTCCGCATAGTACTTGCGCGGAATCCGCCAAACCCGTAACATCGTATAAGCCTGAAGCTAATACACGGAGGGGGGTCCGCTATGCTCAGCCGAAGAGTGGAGACGTTTGTCAGCGTGGCCGATTTGGGCAGCCTCTCGAAGGCCGCCGCCGCGCTCTATTTGGCACCGGTGTCGGTAAAGCGACAGATAGACGGCTTGGAATCGGAGCTCGGCGTGAAGCTCTTCACGCGCACGAAGCAGGGAGTGCGCCTCACCGAGCCCGGCCGCATCTTCTACGACGCGGCCCAAAGGCTCATCGCCGAGGCCGCCCAAGCGCGCACGCTCACCCGGGAGGCCGCCCGCGCCGAGAGCTACACCGTGCGCATCGGCACCTCGCTTCTGCGCCCCTGCACCATCGTGACCGATCTGTGGGCCTCCCAAGCCCACGACGCTGTCATCGACGCGCAGATCCTACCCTTCGACGACGGCAACACGGGCATCGACGACCTCAGCGCGAGCCTCGGGCGCGACATCGACTGCTTCGTAGCACCGTGCGACTCGGCCAAATGGCACGAGGAGTGCAGCGTGCTGCTTTTAAGCACCATCCCTTTGACAATCTCGCTGCCCAAGACCCATCCGCTCGCCCAAAAAGAGGAGCTCACCTGGGAAGACATTGAGGGTGAGACTCTCATGATCCCCCGAGCCGAAGGCTACGCCGTACTCGCGGCTCTACGTCAGGACATCGCGGACAATCATCCCTCGGTGAGCATCGTCGACAGCTCGGCCCACACAGCCATGGACACCTTCAACCAGTGCTCCCGCGACAACTGCCTCATGCTCAGCTTTCCCATCTGGAAAGACGTGCACCCCATGCTCACGACCAGACCGGTCCAGTGGCCCTACCGCATTCCCTACGGTATGGTCTATGCTGCCAACCCCTCCCCCGCCATGGAGCTATTCGCCGACGCCCTCAAGCGCGCCTTAGCCTCTTAAGATCGGGCCACCCAGTCGACGATCTCGCGGACGCGGGGCGAAGCGTCTTCCCGAGCAAGCAGATAGAACGAGGCAGTAGCCTCGGGCTCGTCGATGGGCACTCTCACGCGCTCGGGAAAGGCATAGCGCATCACGGGAATGTCCGTCACAAAGATGGGCAGCGGACTTGCGGCGGCCGTCTGCAGGTAGACTTCTCGGTCCTTCTGAAGGAAGAAGTGGGAATGCGGCATGTAGCGGCGGTGAAAATCGTGCCAGACACCGATGTCCTCGAGAAGCAGGAAGTCCACGCCGTCGATATCACTGAAGTGCACCGACGACCGCCTAGCGAGCGGGTGATCGGGCGGCACGGCGATGGAAAGCGTCTCGGTCATGAGCAGCGTGTTGGTAACGACCGGCAGAAGAAACGGCTTTCGCGAGATGCCGAAGTCGATGGAGCCGTTCAGCACCCGCTGCTCGATCTCCCGCTCGTCAAGGGTTTCCGACTCGAGAACGTCTCCAGGGAAGCGCTCGATGATCCGAGCCGTGAGGTTCCACAACGGCGCCGGCGCGCAGGTACCCACGCGCAAAGCCCGCGAACGACGAGCAGCCTCGTCTACCACGTCGAACAGCCGCTGAGCCTCACGCAGCACAACGTGGCCCTGCTCCACCGCCGCCCGGCCCGCGGTGTTGAGCGCTACGCGATTCTTCCCCCGGTTAAACAGCGGCGCGCCCAGCTCGGCCTCGAGCCGTTGGATCGACCGGCTGAGCGCCGGCTGCGACAGAGCAAGGCGCGATGCCGCCTCCGACATCGTCCCGCACTCGGCCACCGTCACCAGCTGCCGTATCTGCTCGATATCCATTGCCACCGTCCTCGCGCGCGCCAATATCATCTCGTCTGTATAAGCTATGCGTATTGTGCATGGTCACTCGTTTGAAGCGCATTGTACATCACATGTCTTCGCGAGCAGAATATCCCTTGAAAGCAGGAAACTCTCGCCCACCCTCGTCTAAGGAGCAATTTTCCATGAACAATCTCGGCTTCGGCACTATGCGCCTTCCTTTGAGAAGCGACGATCCCACCGATTTCGACTACCCGCAGCTCAACCAGATGGTCGACGCCTTTCTGGAAGCTGGCCACACCTACTTCGACACGAGCTACGTCTACCACAACGGCAAGAGCGAAAAGGCCGTGCGGACTTCCCTCGTCGAGCGTCACCCGCGAGAAAGCTTCACTCTTGCCACCAAGTTCCCCACCTTCATGAACGTCGCCGAAGACCAGATCGAGGGCATCTTCGCCCAGCAGCTTGAGAACCTGGGCACCGATTACATCGACTACTACCTGCTCCACAACGTGCAGACGGTGCTCTACGACGGCATCGATGGCAAGGGCGGCGTTATCCCGGCCACGCATCTTTTCGACCACGCCAAGGCCTGGAAAACCGCCGGGCGCATCAAGCACCTGGGCATTTCACTGCACTCTTCGGCCGCTCTGCTTGATCGTGTGCTGACCGAGCATCCCGAAATCGACTTCGTGCAACTGGCCGTCAACCCCATCGACTGGGACAGCGAGTTCGTTCAAGCCGCCGAATGCTACGAGTGCGCGCGTCGCCACGGCAAGAAGGTCGTCATCATGGAAGCTGTCAAGGGCGGCGGCCTGGCAAAGCTGCCTGAAGAAGCCGAGCGACTGCTGAAGGCAATCCGTCCAGAGAAGTCCATCGCGAGCTGGTCGCTGCGCTTTTGCCTGGAGATGGAGGACGTCATCGCCGTTCTCTCGGGTATGAGCGACCTTGAGCAGATGCGCGACAACCTTGCCACATGCGCCGAAGCCGAACCGCTCTCGAATGAGGAGCGCGCGGCGCTGTGGAAAGCCATGGCCATCTACCGCGCGAGCGCGCCGATGACCCCAGACGAGATGCAAGCCTATCGCGGCATTCTGTGGAACGGCGTTCCCGCAACGGCCATTCTGCAGGCCTGGGCCATGTGCGTCATCCAGCCCAACCCCGGTTTCGCCGACGACAACAACTACTTCAAGAACGCCCTGGCCGAATGCGCCCACCTCGATATCGCAGACGATCTTCCCGCCTGCCCCGTAACGCTACCCAACGGCGAAGATGGCACGGCCGCAGTAGAGAAGGCGGCCGCATGGCTTAAGGAGCATTCGTTCTAGGCAGCACCCGCCATTTCCCTTGCAACCGACCGAGAGGAGTTCCCATGATCAACTTCAAGCTTTCCAACGGCGTCGAGATTCCCGCTTTGGGCTACGGCGTCTTCCAGATGTCCTCAGCCGAGGTGCGCGAACACCTGCCCCAGGCCATCGCCTGCGGATTCCGCCACATCGACACCGCCAACGGCTACTACAACGAGGTGGCCGTGGGCGAGGCGGTGCGCGCGTGCGGCATTCCCCGCGAGGAGTTCTTTATCACAACGAAGCTGTGGCCCCGCGATTACGGCTACGAGGACTGCCGGCGCGCCATCGACGTGTCCCTGGAGCGCCTCGGCATGGACTACGTCGATCTTATGCTGCTGCATCAGCCCTACGGCGCCTATACCGAGGCGTGGCGGTCCTTGGAAGAGGCACTTGCCGCCGGCAAGGTGCGCGCCATCGGGCTTTCCAACTTCCCGCGGCATAAGTTCCAAGAAGTCATGGACGTTGCCACCGTCACGCCCCAGGTGGCGCAGGTGGAGTTGAACCCGCGCTGCAACCAACATGCTCTGAAGGAGTGGCTCGAGCCTTTGGGTGTCGTTTTAGAGGGTTGGTATCCGCTCGGCCACGGCGATACCGAGCTTTTAGAGATTCCCGCCATCGTCCAAGCTGCGAAGGCCCATGGCGTCACGCCGGCCCAGGTGTGCCTGCGCTGGGCCATCCAGGAGGGCAACGTGGTCTTTCCCAAGACGTTGAACCCCGAGCACATGCGCGAGAACCTCGCCGTGCTCGACTTCGAGCTGACGGCCGAGGAAATGGCGGCCATCGACGCTATCCCACAGGCGCCCTACTACGCAGTGCCCGAGGAGGCGCCGGCCTTCATCAACGAGATGCCGCCCTTCGACCAGCAGATGTAAACTGTCCTCACCCGAAGAAAGGAATTCCCATGGCTGACTTCAATCCCCTGTTCGGCATCGGCGAGGCCAACGAGGCCTACGCCCAGTACTTTGTCGGCGAGTCCTTCCTGAACCCGCTCACCGACCCGGCCCAGACCCAGTTCATCGCCAACGTGAGTTTCGAGCCCGGCTGCCGCAACAACTGGCACATCCACCACGCTCAGACCGGCGGCGGGCAGATTCTGCTCGTCACCGACGGCCGCGGCTGGTACCAGGAGTGGGGCGAAGAGGCTCGTGAGCTTGTTCCCGGCACTGTCGTGTACATTCCCGCCAACGTGAAGCACTGGCACGGCGCCGCCAAGGACAGCTGGATGGCCCACGTCGCCTTCGAGGCCCCGGGCACCGGTTGCTCCAACGAATGGTGCGAGCCCGTCACCGATGAGGAGTACATCGCCCTGCCGTAAGACGGCTGAAGGAAATGCGGCACATGCCGCGTCAACCGGCGAAGAGGCCCCGCCAGCTTCAGAAAGCGGCCGGGGCTTCTTCGCCGTCAAAGCACGGCACGGGATCTTGCGAGCCCTCATGCAACTCTGCGATGCCCTTCACCTGGGCGTCTGTCAAAGCGCGGGCAATGCGAGCGACGGCGTAGACGCCGAAGACGGCCGTGTAGACGGCAAGGCTTTCCTGGGCGCTTGCGCCGCCGCCGAGGGCCGAAGGGGCGAGCATGAGCGCCACGTGCACGTACGCAAGCGCGAAAAACGGATAGGCCCATCTCTGGACGCAGGTCCAAGTATCGGACTTCATGCGACGCTTGACCGCATGCAGCGAAGTCACGCCCAGAACGAGAATCAGCACCAGCAGAGCCATGGCCACGACAAAGGCAATCGCCACGTTGCCCCGAGCGCTGCCCGCAAGCAAGCTTGCGACATAGGTTCCCAGATACGAGGCCATATGCCCTGCGGAGAGCAAGCAGGCCGCAATGGAAAGCTCGGCGCGCACCGGACGCAGCCAAAAGGACACCCGCGATGTGCGCGGAAAGCATCCGATGAACATGACCACGGTGAACAGCGCTAGGGCCAACATGCACTTCTGCACGAGCATGAAGAGCGGCACCCACAGCCCGTAGGGCACGCCGATAAGCTCGGCAGCCAGGTACACCCCATCGACGACAATCGCGAATACATAGAGCACGGCGGGATGATCGTGAATGGGTCGCTTCAGCAAGAAGCAGGCAAGCACCGTCAGAGCCAAAACCAAGGCGAAGGTCATGACAGCTCCTCTTCCAACAGCGCGCGATTCTCTTGAATATAGCTCAAGGCAATCTGGGTAATCGCCGGATAGAAGGGCAGCCTCGCGAACTTTCGCACACGGTCGAGAAGGCGCGGCACCCAATTGAGCAGATGGCCGTCGATGAACGCCGCCTGAGCCTCCATGAGCCCCCGCGCGTCCCCATCGGCCTTAAGCGCTTCGGCGATACGGCCGCTCAAGTGCGCCATGAACTCGAGTTCGAAGACCAAATGATCTTCGGGAACGTTCAAGTCTTGGGGAATTGCCAAACCGTGGCGACGGTACACGCGCACGGCATCGTCGCGGGAATCCTGCATGAGAATGCCCTCGGGCGAGGTGTATACGCTTTCGTAAGGCACGGCCGTCTCTCCCTCGTAAACACCCGCTGCCAGGAAGATGCGGGCGTACTCGACCGCAAGATCCTGTCGGGCACTAGCGCCTCGGCGAGCAAGGTAACGGCGCATGGCGGCACAGGCATCAGCCATGTCAGACCCATCGTCTGGATAGGAAAACCCGCTTTCTGCGAGTCCGTCAATCTGCTCCTCGGTAAGCTCAAGATAGAACACACTGCTCAAAAGGCCGTAGAAGGCCTGAGCGTTTTCGAAGAAGTCGATAGTTTCCCTTTGCGTCATGGACAGCCCCCATCCGAAAAGAGAGGGACGGGCCGCAAGATGGAGGGGAGGAAATCTCGCGGCCCGCCCAAAGCGGAACGTTACTCGGCGTTGCTCACCTGGACGGCGTCATCGCTTACCCAGGTTGCGTACTTAGGCGATAGCAGGTAGATGGTTGAAGGACCGTTGCCCGTATCGGCCAGTTGATGGCGGTCGGCCTCATCGTAAGCGGCAATGGCCTTGGACGCATCGCTTTCCGGATCGTCCAAGTCGCCGTAGAAGCGGGCCTCGCCACAGCAGGCCTTCACGCAAGCGGGCAGATCGCCCTTATCCGTAAGAGGCTTGCACAGCGTGCACTTGCCCACCAAAGACTCGGCTTCGTTGAAAGCGCGAACTCCGTAGGGGCAGGCCGACAGGCAGGATTTGCAGCCGATGCAGTTCTCCTGCTCGATCAGCACGATGCCCGTCTCCTCATCGCGATAGGAGGCACCCGTGGGGCACACCTCCACGCAGGGGGCGTTCTCGCACTGCTGGCACAGAGTGGGCAGCCAGTACTGCTCGATGTTCGGGAAGGTTCCCATGGGCCCGACCACTTGCACACGGCCCCAGTACTGCCCCAGAGGGACATCGTTCTCTTGCTTGCAAGCGACCTCGCAACCGAAGCATCCGATGCAGCGGTTCAGGTCGACGACAATGGCGTTACGCGTCATAGACGGCATAACCTCCTCCCGTTTCCTCGGTTACCTCGGGCAGCCACGGCGTGAACTCCGTGGGGCTCACCCACACGCCCTCCGGAGCGCTATCGGCCTTCGTCACCTTCACAGTGAACCCGCGCAAAGTGTACGTGCCGAACTCCGGGTTGTAGGGCTTGTCGTTCTTGGTGAGCATGTTGACGTTCATGGCCTTCCAAGCACGGCTCGGATCATCGGAGTCCAGAAGCTCCGGATTCCAGAAGCGCTCCTGATAGATGACCTTGGGCGCAATGCCCTCGGTCACATGAATGCGACCCTGAATCTTGCCGCGACGGCTCTCCACGAAGCACCAGTCGCCCTCTTCCACGCCGATCTCTGCGGCCGTGACCGGGTTCACCCAGGTCTGCGGCACCGGATACAGCTCGCGCATCCAGGGGACGTTGCGCAGCGTACCGTGATGGTACATCGGCACGCGGCCCTCGGTGAGCACGTAGGGGAACTCCGTGTCGGTGATGGGAGACTCCGCCGGTTCCTCATACTGGGGCAGCGGCAGGTAGTCGACCGACGCCGGGGGCAGCGGGTACATATCCCAGAACGACGCGCCCTGCGGACCGCCCGTGCGACCGGTGATGGTCATGGCCTCGGCATAGGGCTCCATGCGATGGGAGTTGGTGGCGAAGCCCGCCGGCAGGCCTGTCTCAGGGTCGACCTTCTCATAGCTCTCATATGTGGAGGTAATCCACTCCGCCATGGGCATGAACTCGGCGGGGAGCTTCTCGCAGCACTCATCCCAGCTCCACTGCTCGCCAAAGGACTGGCTCATGAAAGCGGCCAGGTAGCCCTTGTACTCGTCGTAGGTCTTCCAATACGGGCCCGCAGCGCCGCAGTTCTCCGCCTCGAAGGCCATGGCGGCCTCCTTGTGGCCGCGATCGGCCAGGGCGGACACGATCCACGACCAGATGAGCGTCTCGTCCACGTGCTCGAAGGTGTGCACCACGTCGCGGCGGATGAGCCACACGTTGCAGCGGTCGGCACCGTAGGCGGTCTCCAGCCATTCGGCCGTGGGGAGAATGAGGTCGGCCAATTCCACAGAGGTCGTCGTAGGATACATGTACATGTGGACGATGAACTTCATCTTGTTCATGGCCTCTTTGAATGTGGCCGCATCGCCCACCATGGCCAGCTTGTTGCCGGAGCGGTCGATCCACATCTCGGGCTGGTAGGGCTCGCCGGTGTTCATGGCCTCCATGATGGTGGGGATGTGCGAGGCCATCCAATAGTTCAGACCCTTGTGCTCGATGATGCCCAGACGGCGGCTCACCACTTCCTCGGAAGGAGAGAGCGGCGTGGGGCCGAACAGGTTGAACGGGAACAGGAAGTAGGTGCCCAACGACTGGTTCTTGCGGCTCTGGATGGTATTGCCCTGGTGGCACGCATTGCCCATGAGGGACTCAATGATGGTGACGGCCTCGGGCACCTGAGCCGACTGCGCGTACTGGTCGGTGGCAACACCGATAGAGATGCCGGAGTGCGGAGCACCCTCGGCGTAGATCTTCACAGCCTCTTCAATGGCAGACGCCTCGCACCATGTGACCTCGGCGGTTTTCTCCAGCGTCCACTCCTGGCAGTTCTCCCATACCGCGCGGAAGGCCGTGCGGCTCTTCTTGCCGTTCACCTCGAACTCGCCGTCGAGCACCGGCTCGAGCGCGTCGTCCTGAGGCCAGGGCATGGCCTTAGCGGAGTTGGACTTGGCATCCCACACCACATAGTCGGTCGCCTCGCCCAGCCCGAGCTCGTCGGCGTGATAGAGCAGCATGGTCTCCTCGTTGATGAGGAAGGGCAGGTTCGTCCACTTCACGCACCAAGCCTCGTCGTAGAGCTTGTTCTCGATGATATAGCGCGCCCAGCCATTGGTCAGGGCCACATCGGTGCCGGGGCGAACCGGCAGCCACACATCGGCCTTGGCGGCATCGGGCGTGAAGCGCGGGTCGACGACCACGGTCTTCATGCCCTTCATGCGGAGGTTGTTCACGGCGCGGCCGCCAGAGGGCACGTGGCTCTGAGACGGATCGGTACCCCACATGACCAGGCAGGTCGGTACCGTCTCGTCGTAGTAGATCTCGCCCACGGTAGAGTCGGCGATAGATGTGTCGTTGCAGCCGTTCAGCATGGGCTGAGTGCACATGCGGGGCAGGTAGCACTGGGCGCAGCCCGGCTCGAAGAAGTTGCCGCCGCCAAAGGCCTGCAGGAAGCGATGGAGGCCGAAGAACTGCGGGTTTCCGCCACCGCCTGTAGAGATGACGAGCTTCATCGGGTCTTTCTCGTAAATCTCCATGAGGTTATCGGCGATCGTGTCGATGGCTTCTTTCCAGGAGATGCGCTCCCACTGGTTGGCACCACGCTCGCCCACACGCTTCATGGGATACTTCATGCGGTTCGGGTTGTACAGCGCCTGAATGCCCGCAAGGCCCTTCGGGCACACACGGCCCTTGGACATGGGATCAATAGGATCGCCCTCGATCTTTACCACGCGGCCGTTCTTCACATGCACCAGCACGCCGCAATTGGAGATGCAGGCACGGCAGGAAGAATGGACGATCTCTGCCGCCTCTTCCTCTGGCGCCTCCTCGGCCCCCGTGTCGGCCATGTCGGTCTGCTCCATGTTGGAGCAGCCGGCAACCGCACAGGCTGCAGCAGCCGCACCGGCCACGGCGAGGAAATTGCGCCGCGTCAGCGTTGCATTGCTCATAGGCTTTTCCTCCTCTTTCCTCTCTCTCGATTCTTCCGCAGATCGCTAGCGCCCAACGAGCGCCCGGCCCTTTTCCGTCGCGATCCACGCCTTTCCATTCCACGCGAGCGCGCCGACCGATTCGAGCGAGCCCGTGAAATAGCTTGCATGGAGGCCATCGATACCTCGGGCAGCCTCGGTTTCCAGCAGGTCGTTCCCTTTGAGAAGCTCCTGCAGCTGTCGCGTGGTCTTTCCCTGCTCCTCCGCGCACCACCCGAGCACGGCGCGGAATGCGTCCTCGCGCGAAGGGTGGGCCTGGGCGAGTCGCTCGAAGGACCGCTCGTCAGACACGGCCGAGGCGGCTTCGGCACCTGCCTCTGTCGCCTGGACGAACACGGCGATCTGAGCGTCTTCGGGAATCGCCTCATCGGCTTGAAGTTCCTCAAGGGCGCCCTCGTAGAGATCCCCGTCGACGAATGTGCGGCGAGCAAGGGCTCCTGCGCGAACCATGGCGTCCACCATGGCGGCGCCGCTGAGAATCTGCGCTTTGGAGATACGTCGCTCCTCGCAAAAGCTCTGCGCTTCTTCGACCGTGCGCTCCTTGGCGCAAAATGCGACGAGCGAGCAGTACAGCTCGCGGTAAGCGGGATTGCCCTCGATCACATCGCGCACGCGCTGCTCGTCGGTTTTCGCCATCGCCATTGCGCATCCCCTCCTCGTCTTTTCGACCACCTCATGTCGACAAAGCGAATCTTAGGGATTTCCCCTGTCGGAAAAATCGTCCATCGTGAGCGAAAAGACAGCGCACGTGCAATTCACTCAAAATGAGTGCAGCGCTTTACCTGGGAAAACGCTATTCTGCTTGCTCTCGCACCAAGTCGAGAAGCTCTTGGCGCGAGTGAACGTCAAGCTTGCCGTAGATGCGTCGAATGTGCGAACGAACCGTGTTGAAAGAGATGAACAGCGCATCGGCAATAGCCTTTGCGTCCTTGCCGAGCACCAGAAGCTCAAGCACATCCACCTCGCGAGAGGACAGGCCGTAATCGATGCCCATAATGGCGCAGAGCCGTTGCAGTGAGGCTTGGTAACCATCGAGGGCATCGGCCCCCGTGGCAGCCTCGATCGGCGCCCCGCCATTCCGAGATTCCCCCTCCGCGATACCGATTCCGGCGTCAAGTCCTTCCTCAGCAGAAGACGACCGACTGTCGGCGGGCTCCATGAGCCGGACGATGTCGTCGCGACGCAAGAGGAAAAGACTGCCGGCGACGCAGAGAATGATGGCCGCGGCCATGACGAAGGACAGCAGGCCCTCGGGCATGCCCATATCGTAGATAAGCGCGCCAACGCCCACACCAGCCGTCGTGCCCAGACACGCAGCGCCAAAGCCCAGCCCCACAACGCGTACGGCATCGACCCCCGAACGAAACGACATGCGACACAAAAGCGCCCACAAGCAGATGCAGGTAACGCCGAACAGCACCGAGGAGACATCGCCCATCACCGTCGCGTCCACATTCACCAAAGCAAGTACGAGCACGACGAGCACGGCGGTGATGAGCAGCCAGTAACAGAGCGTGCCGAAGGCCGCGTCGCGCGGCGAGGCCCATGCCGCCACGATTACCAACAGCCCGACGAGCACGAGCCCCAAAGCCACGATGCAACGCGAAACCGCAAAGGCGCTCGGCTCAATGAGGGAGGGGTAATAGCCCCGCGTGAGACTCAGCAGGAAAAGCGACATGGCGGCAAATACGGCGAGCCGCACAAGCGTCGCGGACAAAGACGGCGTGGCCTGGTCGAAGGAGGCAGATTCTTCCGCTAACGCAGCAGCAGGATCTTCCAAGTTCAGGGTAAACACCGCCAAGGGAATGAGCAGCACAAGAATCACGGCAGCGGGAATTACCAAACCGCACAGCACGAGCATGGTCGCAAACGAGTAGACGAGCACGCCAAGAAGCAAGGCCGCGCCCATGCCCATCAGCATGCTCCTGCTTTCCACCTCGGAGAAAACGATGGCGAGGCGAAGAGCCACGAGCGCCGTCATGCAACCCGTAGCGGCCGCGCAAGCCGCGATCGGCAAGGCAGGTACCGAAGACCCGTTGAGCACAACAAGCGTCATGGCCGCGGCAATACAAGAGGAGATGGCCAGGGGCCTTGGCGCGAGCAGATGACGCCGCGTCCAATCTGGAACAAAGCTCAAGACCATGAGCGTCACCCCTAAGGCGAGCGTCGAGTAAACGAAGGCGCTTGCCGTCGACTGCTGCGACGCCCCGCTCTCCCCTAGCGACAGATCAGTGCTGTAGATGAGCGTAATCCAAGCAATCCACAGCCCTGCACCCACGATGCCGAGCGACGGCACACGACCCCCTCGAAAGCTTGTATCCAGATTCATAGCCCACCCTCTATGTCCTTTGCGCCTCATTGATAGTCCGAGTATAGGTTTACCCGCGCTTCCGCCCAATCGTTCATTGTGAGTGAAAAGAAGGAATTCACATTCAAACGTCCAGCTCACCATCACCCTCAGACATCATCATCGGGCAATCATGCATCTTGTAAATAGTCTAGCAATTTACTAGACTTCAATGTGCGCTGAATCTTCCCCGCTTCCGTCGTGCAGCGGTCGGGGAATGTGTCTCATGCACCGGGCAGGTCGAGAGTGGCGCACGGCCCGCCGACCGCGAGAAAGGTGTATCATGGGCGTGATCAAAGCCGTATGCACAAGCAACATCAAGGGAATACAGAAAACCGAGCAGGACGTTATCGAGCTCAGGCCCGAATGGGGCATCGAGGGCGACGCCCATGCCGCACCCTGGCACCGTCAGGTAAGTCTGCTGTCCTTCGAGCAAATAGAAGCCTTCAAAGAGCGCGGTGCCGATGTGAGTAACGGCGCCTTCGGCGAGAACATCATCGTGGAGGGCTTCGACCTGAAGAGCCTTCCCATCGGCACCCGCTTCGCTTGCAACGATGCGGTTCTGGAACTGACCCAGATTGGAAAGCAGTGTCACGCCCATTGCGCCATCTATCATCAGATGGGCGATTGCATCATGCCCCGCGAGGGCGTCTTCTGCAGAGTCATCGAAGGCGGCTCTATCGCCCCCGGCGACGTCATTTCTGTTATCGAGCAGCCTTAGGGCGTCCGTTGATACGTTAGCCAGGCCCGCAAACGCCTTGAAGCCGACCTCTCAACTGCGTAACCTCCCAACTGCGTAATTACTGCGTACGCACGAATTCCGGTCCTATATCGCTCGATTTCGGCGTACGCAGTAATTTGCAAGAATTAAAACATTGTTTTCAGAAAAGGTTTTTTCATATTTCGTTTTTTCATGATAACCTTGCCTGAAACCAAGGTTTGGAGGCCCCATGTTCAGCATCACTATTGCCGAGGCAAGCAAGAAGCTCGGAGTCAGCACGGAACGAGTTCGCCAGCTCATCGGAAACGGCTCCCTGGCGGCGGAGCAGCTGGCCGGCATATGGCTGATCGACGAGGGAAGCATCGCCGCGCGCTTAAAGAACAATCCCGGTCCCGGACGCCCAAGCTCCAAGGCAAAACGCGCTCGTGCGGCAAGATTCATGCTCATGAGTCGCAACCACGAGGTGCTTGCTTTTGCGTTCGACGCCGCTACCGGCGAGTTCTTCGATGCTGATGAGATCATCGATGCGAAGCGCGCGCCCTTATCGGTCATGTCCCCCCGAGGCACCAAGGCCTCCAGCGCCGCTTTGTCCTATTGGTGGGCCCATCGCACCATTCCCAAAGCTCGCCAGGGCATTGAGGCGAAGCTCGCGGAGCTCGGTATCGCCGACACCTACGACCTTCCCTTCAAAAGCATGGGCCTTTCGCTATCGGACCAATACTGGATCAAACCCTACGACAGCGACATCAACTGGCACGACATCAACTTCTTCGAGAACGACTTCGCAGAGGCGAAGGTGGAGGATTGGATGGCCGACGTGGGCCTCGACTCGCCTGACAACACCTCCGACGGCGTGCTCTCCAAGCGCTGGGTGTGCCGCGATGGCGTGCGCACGCTGCTCAAAGGCGGCACCTTGCTTGAGCAAGAGCCCTTCAACGAGGTCATAGCCACTGAGCTTTTTTCACGCATCTTAAGCGAAGGCGACTACGTCCCCTACCGTCTTGAAGAATGGGGCAATGGCTATGTCAGCTCCTGCCCGAATTTCGTCGGCCCCACCGAGGAGCTTATTCCCGCCTATTACGTGAACGATGTCCTGCCCCGCGCCTCCCACCGGGACAGCTACCGCCATTACGTCGAATGCTGCGCCGCGCTTGGTGTTGAGGACATCGAGACGGCCCTTGGCAAGATGATTATCTGCGATGACATTATGGCCAACACCGATCGCCACTGGCGCAACTTCGGCTTAATCCGCGATGTGGAGACGCTGGAGTACCGTCCCGCACCCCTGTTCGACACGGGGTCGAGCCTGTGGTGCCGCGTGCTCACCCGCGAGCTTGCCTACACGCCCTTCGTTGTCGATATGCGGCCGTTTTACGAAGATGCGAGACAGCAGCTCCGCCTCGTAAACGATACGTCGTGGCTCGATTTGGACAAGCTTTCCGGATTCCCAGAATGGGCCGCTGACTTCCTCGACGAGAATCCCTCCCTGTACGGGCGCACCGATTTCGTATTCGAGGGACTGCAGCAGCGCATCGACTTTCTCCGGGTGCTCTTCGGCTAACAATTGAAATCCTCACCTTTTTTCTTTACTTTATTACAGTAGAGTACTATAGTGGTCGACGCATTGCCGACGACCCGGCGGTGCCGCTTTGCCTGGCCGCGCATCCCAGCGCATCCGGGCAAAGCGCCGCACGAGCACCATGAAGAAGGAGCCGCCATGAGCACGCCCTACGAGAGCCCCGAAGGGCTTGATCCCGCCACTGCCCAACCGACCCTGAAGCGCCAGTTCGGCCTGCGCGAGGCCGTCACCATCACCGTGGGAACGGTCATCGGTGTGGGATTGTTCACCACCGGTGGCAACATCGTGGGACTCATGGGGCCCTCGGTCATCGTGGCCACGCTCGTGGCCATGCTCGTCTCTATCTACCCTGCCCTGCTCTACGCCGAGATGGGCGCCGCGCTCCCCTACGCCGGCGGCACCTACCAGTATGCGGGCCTCGGCCTGGGTCGCCCCTTAGGCATGCTTGCAGGATGGAACTTCATCATCTCGCTTGTGGCCGTCACCGGCGGCGAGGCCTTGGCCTTCGCCTACTACTTCAAGACCATCTTCCTCGCCTTCGGCATCGAGTTGCCTCTACCCGATGTGGCCCTCGCCTGCCTGGCCCTTCTGCTGTTCATCGTCACCAACGTGGCCGGCGTGAAAACCACCGGGCGCTTGCAGAACGGCTTTATGTTCTTCTTCTGGGGCGTGGCGGCCATCTGGTTTATCACCATGATTCCCAACGTGAGCCTGCCCACCTTCGTGACCGCGCCCGACTTCCTGGGATCCATGGACGCCTTCGGCTTCATCGCCGCCGTGGCCATGATCTGGTGGTGCTTCGCCGGCTTCGAGACCTGCTGCGGCATGGGCGAGGAAATTCGCTACCCTTCCATCAACATCCCCCGCGCGCTGAAGCTGGCGCCCTTCATCATCTTCGCCGTCAACGGCGCCTTCCAGTGGTTCCTTGTGGGCATCACGCCGGTGGATGCCATCCCCGCCCTGGCCGATGCCGCTGCACCCTACGCTGATGCCATGATCTCGGCGGGCATCCTCGGCTTCCCGCTGGCACTGCTGGCCCTGGGCGTGGCCTTCGGCGGCGACTTCTCCACGCTGAACGCCTCCATCGCCGTGCCGCCGCGCTACCTGTTCACCATGGCCCGCGACGGTGCCATGCCCAAGATTTTCGCGAAGGTGCACCCGCGCTTCCGCACGCCCTATGTGGCCATCATCGCCCTGGGTGCCCTTTCCATTCTGCTCGTGGCCACCTCCACCCTAGACTTCATCGCCTCGCTGTCGCTGTTCGCCGACTTGTTCTACTACATCATCGGCATCGCGGCCGCCCTGGGTCTGCGCCGCCGCATGCCCGATCTGAAGCGCCCATTCCGCGTGCCCGGTGTGGCCGTGGGCGTGCCCGTCTCCATCATCATCTACGCCATCATGATGAGCCAGCTGGGCACCGAGCCTTTGGTGGTGGGCGCCATCTGGTGCGTACTCGGGCTGGTGGTGTTCTACCTCTGCCAGGCGCGCTACGGCAAACCGGCGCCCGTCTCGGTGGCCGAGGCGCTCCCCGGCGCCGACGAGCTGCCCGATGCCGCCGAAGCCGCTTCCATGGATCGCGAGTACCGCATCTGGAAGATTGTCGTCGGCATCGCTGTCGCCGTCGTCGCCCTGCTCTACATCGCGCCCATGCTTGTGGGGTAAATCGAGTAAAAATGCATCAAAACAGACGATAGCGGTGCAGATTGGGATGGAAGCAGCCAAGGGCGCTATTTTGCGGACACTTCCTTGTTTACCATATCGATGAGCTCCTCTTTCGAATGGATGCCGAGCTTTTGATAGATGTGCTTGATGTGGGTAGCCACCGTGTTGGTGGAAATAAACAGCTGCTCGCGAATATAGGGACGCGTTCGCCCTTTGGCCAACAAAGCCGCAATCTCAGTCTCCCTATCGGACAAGCCGAAACGGCTTTGGAGCTGCAAGCACGCACGTCCAATGGCCTCGTCCACGGAATCAATCGTCAACGAGGAGCCAACCGGTGAAGAGCCCTCTGTCACCGAATCCTTCTGCGGAACGGCAATCATCGCCAACGCCACCAGGGCAATGAGCAGCAGCCCCGCAAAAGACGTATCGCCCGAATCCGCCATGCCCGCCCCGGCGCTTCCCAAAAGATTGCCGACAAGCACGCCGACCTGCACGAACCCATTTGCCAAGCCCAGGCAAAGGGGCGCTGAGGCGCCGCGAGTTTTCGCAAGGGACAAAACGAACAGGAACAGCAGCACCTCAATCAGCGTGTCGCAGGTCGAATTGATGACGTTGGTTCCAAAGCGTGCAAGGGAGCCCGGAAGAAGGAACAGAACGAGGGACACGATCAAAAACGGCATGACCCATCGAAAGAGCCCCGAGAAACTCACGCGCTTCGAGAAGAGCACCAAAAGGACGGCGAAAAGCACAGCAGCGGAATTCGCGACGAGCGACGTCAGGTCGTAATTCAGCACCTTGAAGGCCTCGCTTGAAGAAAAGTTTGCCGCCTCCCACCCGATCACCAGATAAATGACGAACAGGAGCGCCGAAACCCTCAGCAGATACGGCATCCAGGCTCGATTCGCCCGACGCTCCGATACGCCCGCGCTCCTCGCTTCTGAGCCGAAAGCAGGCTGCGCGGTCGCATCGCCGTCAGGGGCAGATGCCGCGCCGTCCTGCCTGAAACAAGCGATGAGCATCAGGCCCGAAATCAGCGGAAGCGCTGCGACAACCACAGCCGCAACCTCCGTTTGCAGAGCGGGAACGACCAGGGCGCAGAGAACCGTCACAAGCGTGGAGAGCGGTATGGCCGCCTCCAACTCCTCTATATCGACCGGCGCAAGCGCCATGGCCCACAGGATGCTCAAAAGGGCGTAGCCGACGCCGGTCAGCACGCCTCCACCCACAACGGCCGCATCCCCCAGAGCGGAACCGAACAGGGAGAGCAGCGTGCCTAAGGAAAGAGCAAGCGAGGCAAGAAGCGGCAGAGAGGAACGGGGCCTCACCGAACTGCGTCGAGAAGCGAGGCCCCCGACGAAAAAGGCCACGGCGACGGTCACGGCGGACACAAGCCAAGAGCCGTCAGCGTTGATTGAAATGCCCGAGGTGTCGAAAAGGGTCGGCGTGTCGTAGATGCAGTAAAGCCACGCCCATACAAAGCCGATGCCGATATGCCGCAGCTTGAAGGCGCTCTCGATTCTGCTTAGCAGAACCCCCACACCATCTCCCACGTTCGCTCCCATCCGACGATTTTCCTCCCCATTCACAAGAAGAAGTATAGCAACTTGCCGCTTTCAAACGCCCAGAAAGCCCTGTTTAGGGCATCACCCACGAGAGGTGATATTGCGAATCGCCGCTCCCAGGGGATGGTGAAGCGCTCTTTTGCCCCGCTATGCTCCCTCTTGCGCACAAAGCGCGAACGATAGCTCACAAGGAGGGACATCGCTATGAACGAAACTTCTCTTAAACTCGACCGCCGCGGCTTTCTCGGACTCGGCGCCGTGGCCGCCGTAGGCGCCATGGGACTTGCCGGCTGCGCTCCGAAGGCCCCGTCCGAGTCTTCCCTTTCCGAGACCAGCCCCGCGGCTGAAAGCGGCAATCCGGCCTGGCTGGGAGAAGAGCCCGAAATTGCCGAAGGCGACATCGTCGAAACCATCGACACCGACTTTCTCATCATCGGAGCTGGCACCGCTGGTCTGGCCGCTGCCGGTGCAGCGGGCGATTTGGGCATGGACTTCATCGTCTGCGACAAGGCGAACCAGGTGCCCGAGACCCGCGAGTATCTCGGCGGCG
Organism: Adlercreutzia shanghongiae; assembly: GCF_035830635.1. Lineage (NCBI taxonomy): Bacteria > Bacillati > Actinomycetota > Coriobacteriia > Eggerthellales > Eggerthellaceae > Adlercreutzia > Adlercreutzia shanghongiae. The sequence goes on from NZ_JAYMFI010000001.1 coordinate 450,993, forward strand.
TGAACACTTCTTACGCCAAGGAGAACAACGTGACCGTCGACGGCTCCAAGCTGCTGAACGAGCTGACGCGCTACGCCTCGGGTAAGTGCAATCAGAAGCTCATCAAGCTGTGGATCGACCAGAGTGCTGAATATGTCGACTGGGTCACCGAGGTCATGAAAGACCAGGGCAAAGAAGTCATGCTGGACATGCCGCCCCAGCACGCCACCGGCGGCACCGACTACTATGTGCCCTACGTGCAGCATCTGTGGGAAGAATCCTACGTGCCGCCCATGCGCAACGACGTTATCGCCGAGCGTCTCTCTGGTCAGGGCCATGACATCCTGTTCGAACATGAGATGGTGAAGCTTCTCCACGGCGACGGCACCGTCACGGGCGCCATCTTCAAAACCAAGGACGGCTACAAACAGATTAACGCGAAGAACACGCTGCTTGCCACCGGTGGATATGCAGCCAATCCCGTCATGATGCGCGCCCTGCAGCCCTCAACTGTGGCTTGCTGCACCGCTTCCAGCTTCAACCCCACCTGCACCGGCGACGGCATTCGCGCGGGCCTGTGGGCCGGTGCCTCCAAGGACATCGACGCCGCCCCCATGATTTTCGACCGCGGCGCGGTAGCCCCCGGCGTTGACGCTGGCTATGTGAGCGACGCCGACGACGCGGTGCTACCCGGCAACATCTTCCAGGAGAACATCGGCAGCCAGCCGTTCATGAAGGTGAACCGCCGCGGCCAGCGCTTCGCCAACGAGTCCTCTCCCTATGACTTCATCTGCTTTGCTGCCAACTATCAGCCCGGCGGCGTATGGTGCCAGGTATACGACAGCAACATGATGGACGACATGCTGCGCTTCGAAACCGTCGGCTGCTCGCGCACCGTGCCCTATATTGAAATGGGCATGACGTTTGATGAGTACACGGCTATGTCTCAGGACGCTGGCATCCTCATGAAGGCCGACACCATCGAGGAGCTCGCCGACATGCTGGGTTTCGAAGGTGCCGATAAGGAGAACTTCCTGGCCGAAGTTGAGCGCTACAACGGATTCTTCGACAATCAGGTTGACGAGGATTTCGGCAAGGAAGCCTATCGTCTGTCCGCCATCCGTCAGGCGCCCTTCTATGGCTGCTGGTTCGGCGGATCGCTGCTGACCACCATCGACGGCCTGCGTATCAACGAGAACTGCCAGGTGCTCGACCCCGAGCTGAACGTCATCGAGGGCCTGTACGCCGCCGGCGACGTGTCGGGCAGTTTCTTCTCGGGCAACTACCCCGAGTACATCGTGGGCGTGGCCTGCGGTCGCAGCTCAGTTGAGGGCCGCCACGTAGCCAAGCTCCTGGCCGGTGCCACCGAGTAGGCCTTACGACAAACAACCGCCCTCCCTGGAAACGGAGCCAGATTCTGGCTCCGTTTTTCTATGCCAAACCGCGAAAAGCCGCCCTCCCCCGCAAAGGGAGGGCGGCTCGCTTATTCCGCATGCTTTGAAACCACCTGCTATGCAGCGTAATCGGCGGCGTTCTTGCCGGCTATGCGGCCGAAGGTGTAGATGTCGGTCATGGAGCAGGAGCCCAGACGGTTCGTGCCCATCTTGTGGCCCGCCACCTCGCCGGCAGCGTACAGACCCGGGATAACTGTCTCATCAACGGTGAGCACCTCGGCCTCGGGCGTGATGTGCAGACCGCCCATGGTGTAGTGCACGGCGGGCTTGCAGGCCATGAGGTAGTAGGGGCCATCCTCGATGGTGTTCATCTCGGCGCTGTAACCGAAGTCGGGATCCTTGCCCTCGGCGCAGTACTGGTTCCACTTATCCACCGTTGCCTGCAGCTCAGTCGGGTCAACGCCCTGGGCCTTCGCCACCTCTTCCAGCGTGTCGGCCTTCACGATAACCCCGCGGGACTCGCTGTTCTCGTACTCATCAGCATGTTGTTTGACCAGGCCGGTGGCATCGGCGGCCTTCTGGTTGAACAGCAAGAAGCCCACACCGTCAGTCTGAGCCTTGATGCCGTTGGAAATCACATCGCGGCGGTCGAGCTCCTGGACGAAGCGGTCGCCTTCCTTGTTCACGAGGATGCCGTAGTTCTCCAGACGCACGTCGCCCACGTAGAGCAAAGCGCCAGTCTCGGGGTCACACACCGGGTAAGTCTGGATGTACTCCATATCGATGGTGTCGGCGCCGATGGCCTCGGCCATGACGATGCCGTCGCCGGTGGCCGCCACCGAGTCGGTGGACAAGATCTTGTCGTCCATATCCGGGTTGTACTTCACGCGCATGTCGATGTTCGACCCGAAGCCGCCGGTGGCAAGCACCACGGCCTTGCAGTTCACCGTGGCCTCCTCGCCCGTAACTGCATTCTGCGCCTTCACGCCGGTGATAGCGCCGTCGGCACCCTGGATGAGCTCCACAGCCTTAGTGTTGTCGACGAGCACGATGTTGTCGATCTCGTTCACGCGGTTGGTGAGCTTGGTGGTCATTTCCGAGCCGGAGTGGGTGATGGGGATGATGGAACGCTTGATGTTGTGGCCGCCGAACTGCATGAGGTCGTGCTTCCAGGAGATGCCGCCCTCGTAGGTCAGCCAGTTGGCGGAATCGAGCGCGCCGTTGGCGATGATGGCCACCAACTCCGGGTCGCCCTTGTTGTCGCCACCGACGAGCATGTCGGAGATGAGGTTCTCGGGACTGTCCTCCACACCTTGGGTCACCTGGATCCAGTTGCCCGGCACGGCCATCTCGCCGCCGGACAGGCAGGTGTCGCCGCCGAGCACGCCCATCTTGTCCATGAGTACCACGGATTTGCCCTCGTTGGCCGCCGTGATGGCCGCAGCGAAGCCGGCGCCGCCAGCACCGATGACCACCACATCGCACTCATCGGGCAGCTTCACGTCGCTTACCCAGGCGGCCGGCTCGCGGTGCTTCCACTCGTTGGAATCCTCGCCCAGCGTGTCAAGGGCGCTGCCCACGGCGGTGAGGAACGCCATGGAGGACAGCGTCGCGCCGGAGATGGTGTCCACATCCAGCGTCTGATTGTCGATGATGGTCTTGGTCATCTTGTCCATGGCCACATCTCCCATGCCCGGCGTCTCACGGGAATCGAGCACGGTGATGCGGTCGATGGCACCGTCTTTCATGGATACTTCCACGTTGAACTTGCCGTGCTTGCCCATGCCCTCGCCGATGGCCGTGACCTCGCCTTGGGAATTGGCGTCGCGCTTGGCCGCTTCGGCGCGCTCCTTCTCGGCCGCCTCCTCAGGCGTCATAGGGGCACAGCCCGTAAGGGCCAAGGTGCCACCGAGCGCGGCAAGCGCGCCACCGGTGATGAACTGACGACGTGAATAGCGTTTCATTTTCGGCCTCCCTAGGTCGCACGTGGCGCGCCGCTTTAAGCCCCTCGGCGCACATCCGAGCGGCTTGGGCGAACGAGCGGGCCAGCCGAACCCCTCGCAAGACGCGCCCCCTTCGATGCGTTTCTATCCTATGATGAAAAAGGTCACAGTCGCCAAGCTGTGCCGATACTGTGCCATGCGTCATCGCCCCGTTGCCGAGCGGGTACTATTGACAAGAGTCAGCGGACCTTCTTTCCGCGCTATCTGCAACCTGCTACACTGGACAGCAGGTCAATAAGAGGGGGTGTCCGTGCGACAGACCTATTACGCCATCAATGAGAAGCTGTGCTGCCGCTGCGGTGCCTGTCAGCGCATCTGCCCCCACGGGGCCCTTGTCACCACGCGAGCCATGCCCGCCATCGACCAAGAGCGCTGCCGCCACTGCGGCATGTGTTTCCGCGCCTGCCGCCTCGGCGCCATCACCCGACCCTACGAGCTTTACCGTCTCAAAGATGGAAGACGCAGGAGTCGCACGCGATAGGGGCGAACTTCAGAACCCACTCAATAAGAAAGCGCATGGGGAATGAAGAGGCGCTGGTAAGTGGCGGTGGCGTAGCGGTCGGTCATGCCGGCGATGTAGTCAGTTACCGCGCGCAGATCATCGCCCTCTGAGATGGCGCGGTAGTCCTCAGGCACTTCTTCAATGTGGTCGGCATAGTAGTCGAACAAGTCGCCGATAAGGTGCGTCGCCTTCTCCACTTCGGCCATAACTGGCTCCGAGGTATACACGTTCGCGAACAGAAACGCCCTCAACTCCATCATGGCGTCCCACACCTCGGGACTCATGGCAATGTCGCCCGTCTTTGCCGAGGTGCGTACCATGTCGGTTACCAAGGTCTCGATACGGGCGGAGTGGTTCTTGCCAAGCACCCTTCGCGTCGCCTCCGGCAGGTCGGCCTCGCGCAGAAGCCCTGCGCGGATGGCATCGTCGATGTCGTGGTTCACATAAGCGATGCGGTCGGCCGTGGCCACGATGCGGCCCTCGCAGGTGTCGGCCCGCAAATCCCCCGTGTGGTTCAGAATGCCGTCGCGCACCTCCACCGTGAGGTTCAGTCCCGCGCCGCCGTTTTCGATGCGCTCCACCACGCGCACCGACTGCTCGTTGTGACGGTACAGCGCCGCCGCCTCTTCGCTGCCAGACGCGATGCCCTTATGCCGCGCTAAGCACGAGGCCAGCGCCGCCTCACCCGTGTGCCCAAAGGGCGTATGTCCCAGATCGTGGCCGAGGGAGATGGCTTCGGTGAGGTCCTCGTTCAGCCCCAAGGCCCGCGTAATGGTGCGGGCGATCTGCGACACTTCCAGCGTATGCGTGAGCCGCGTGCGGAAATGGTCCCCCTCCGAGGCCAGAAACACCTGGGTCTTATGGGACAGCCGGCGAAACGACTTCGAGTGCAGAATCTTGTCGCGATCGCGCTGGAAATCGGTGCGCAGCACGTCCGGCTCGGCAGAATAGCGGCGCCCTTCGGTGCCGTCGGCGAAGGCGGCCTCCTCCGACAGCCCCTCGTGCTCCCGCTGCAGCTGGTCTTCGCGATAGACGACGCGCATGGCTCTCCCCTCTCTCGCCGTTTTCCGCAGTGTAGCAAAAAACCGCTGCGACGTGGGGCGGTGCGCGCTTGGGCAACATTGCAGCAACGGTGAGTTAAAGACTGAGGAATAAGCCGCGCCGCGCGCCCGCGTCTGCCGCGCGCAGGAGTAGCCTGTCATCGTAAGACGTCGGAGAAAAGAGCATGCCATGGCATTCTTGAGGATACGCAAAGTAAGCGAGCACGACCAAATCGGCTATTTCGCTCCGAAGACCTGGGAATTTTGGCGGGCTCTCATCGTGGCGTTTTGCCTGTGCTGCATCATCGGGCACTGGCTGGAGATGCCCTATTGCTGGCTGATGGACAACTTGTTCGGCATCGTGGAGGACGACTACGCCGTGTGGAGCGATCCGTGGTACCACCCCTACTGGGTCTACGGGTTCGGGGCGGTGTTCATGACGCTGCTCATCGAACCGCTGAAGGAGCGCTTCATCATGCGCCGCAAAACGCTCTGGGGCGCCTTCCTGGAATGCTTCGTGGCCGCTATCCTCATCGCCATGGTGCTCGAGCTGGTCATGGGCTGGCTCGTGAACCAGCCCGACCCCGTTACCGGCGAGTACCCGTTCTGGGACAACTCCCAACTGCCCGGCAATGTGTTTGGCCAGGCATGGCTCGTGAACGACTTCTTCATCGGCCTTGCTTCCATGCTCTACGTATGGATCGTCTTCCCACTCATCTGCGAGGGCTTCATGCGCCTGCGCCCGAAAGCGGCCAATGCGGTGTTCGCCCTCATCATCGTCGGCTTCGGCCTGTGCTGCCTCGCCTCCTACTTGGAATTGGCCCTTTGGGAAAAGTACTAGGCCAGCGCCCGCGCAAGCCTTTACAATGGGAGCCGTGAAGTCATTCGGCAGTAGGAGGATTCATGACGGAGACGGCGATGCGGGACATGCTTGCGGAGCTTTACCCGACACCAGAGGATATGGCGGCGGAAATCGCGGAGCTTGTGGGACGCCTGTCCCTGCCGCGGCCCACAGAGCTGTTCGCCTCGGACATCCACGGCGAGTACAACGCCTTCTCCCATGTGCTGCGCGGGGGCTCCGGCGCCGTGCGCGCGCTCATCGAAGAGGCTTTCGGCGGCGATTTGAACGACGGCGAGAAGGCCCGCCTGCTCGCCTTGATTAGTTACCCGGAAGAGCACTGCGCCTTCGCTTTGGAAGGCGTCGAGGACGCCGCGTCGTGGCTTGCCGAGGCCGCGGGCCGCGTCGCCAAGGTGGCGCGCCGTGCCGCAGCCGGCGCCACCCTTGACGATATCCGCGCCCTGCTGCCCGACGGGCTGGCCATCGCCGAAGAGCTCGTAGGCGCCCGCACCACCCCGGCCAAGCGCGCCTATCGCGAGGCCATCGTCGCGAGCCTGGTCGAAACGGGCCAGGGCGTAGCGCTCATCGCAGCCCTCGCCACGCTCATCCAGCGCCTCTCCGCAGGCCAGTTGCACCTCGTGGGCGATGTGTACGACCGCGGCCCTGCGCCCCAGCGCATCATGGACGAGCTGCTCGCATATCCCAACGTCGACGTGCAGTGGGGCAACCACGACATTCTCTGGATGGGCGCCGCTCTCGGCCAGCCGGGCAGCGTGGCCAACGTGGTGCGCATCTGCGCCCGCTACGGCAACCTCTCTATTCTAGAAGACGCCTATGGCATCAACCTGCGCCCCCTCGCCGCCTTCGCCGCCGAGGCCTACGCCGATGATCCCTGCACCGCTTTCGCCCTGAAGGGCAACCCCGGCCTCTCTGCGGAGGAAACGGCTCTCACCGAGAAAATTCAGAAGGCCATGGCCGTCATCCAGTTCAAAGTGGAGGCGCGCCTTATCGCCGAAAATCCCACGTTTGGCCTGGAAGACCGCAATTTGCTGCATCTCATCGATCGCGAGCGCGGCACTGTGGTCGTAAACGGCGTGGAATACGAGGTGCTCGACACCTACTTCCCCACGGTGAACTGGGACGACCCCTACGCGCTCACGCCGGCTGAGGAGAGCGTCATCGGCGCGCTGTGCGATTCCTTCCTCGGCAGCGAGCGGCTACAGCGCCATGTGCGCTTCTTCCTCGATTGCGGCAGCCTTTACAAAATTCAGAACGGCAACCTCATGCTGCACGCCTGCGTGCCTCTGGCCCCCGACGGCAGCCTGCTCAAAGTAGAGCTGTTCGGCGAAACCTACTGCGGCAAGAGCCTTTACGACATGGTGGACCGCTGCGTGCGCGACGCGTTTTTGGAAACCGACGAGGCGGCCAAGAAGCGCGGCCTCGATATGCTGTGGTACCTCTGGCTGGGCCCCGGCTCGCCACTGTTCGCCAAAAGCAAGATGGCCACCTTCGAGCTGTACCTCATCGCCGACAAGGCGGCGCGCAAGGAAGTGAAGAACGCCTTCTACTCGCTGCTCGATGACGACACGGTCGTCGACGGCATCTTCCGCGACTTCGGCATGGACCCGGCCACCTCACGCATCATCTGCGGCCATGTGCCCGTGAAGGTGAAAGACGGCGAGGACCCGGTGAAGGCCGGCGGACGCGTGCTGTGCATCGACGGCGGCTTCTCGAGCGCCTACCAGAAGACCACGGGCCTGGCTGGCTTCACGCTCGTGTCCAACGCCGAGGGCCTGTTCCTCGATGCCAACGAGCCTTTGGCCTCCCGCGAGGCGGCGGCAGAAGGCGCGGCGGACATTCGCGCGAACCGCCGCGTACTGGCGCTTTACGACGAACCACGCACGGTGGCCGACACCGACGAGGGCGCGCGCATCCGCGAGCGCATCGAGGTGTTGCGCGAGCTGCTTTAAGCTGACCTGAACTATCAACGATAACCCGAGGACAACGGACGTCTGACGCCCCGGCGGCGTTGGCGTCCGTTTTCTTTCGCCCTATCGTCGCTTTCCCCATAGCTTGCCCGAGCGGCCGGCATTCGACAAGCCGCTTGCTAAGGTTTCCTCGACAAGCAAAACCGTCGCGTCGTGCCCTGCGCGCTGGCGTGCCGGCCTCGGAAAGGAGAAGCAAGCTATGAACGCACCGAAACGCGCCTCGGCTCTCATCGCCGCCGCAGCGGCGGCCCTGCTCGCTTTCGGCCAGGTGCCCGTCGCTTTTGCCGCCGACGAGAATCCCGAGACGATTCCCCAGAGCGCTTCCGCGCAGACGACGCCGACCGCAGGCGAAGCCGCTCTAGCCACCGCGGATTCAGCGGCCGACGTTGCCCAGGTGACCACCTCCGACGGCACGGTCACCAGCTACCCGAGCCTGCCCGAAGCCGTTGCCGCCGCTCCAGCCGGCTCGACGGTCACCCTGCTCGCCGACGTCAGCCTTCCCGCCCAATCGGGCGCCTCTAACCGCCCCGTGCTTCAAATCGACCACGGCATCACCTTAGATGGCGCCGGCCATACCCTCACCGTGGGCGCCCGCGGCATCTATCTTTTCGGCGGCGATTCGGCCGAGGACACTGCGGCCTACACCTTCAAGAACATCACCATCACCGACCCCGATGCCTTAGGACGCGCGCTCTCGCTGCGCGGCGGCTACAAATCCCTCAAGCTTGAGGACGCCGTCATCACCACCACCGGCACCGGCAACACCCAGGTGCTCACCGTGGGCGGCAACACGCCCCAAACGACGAGCATCGACATCGTGGCCAGCGAGCTTGCGGCCACAGGCGCCGGCTACGGCATCATCACCTTCAATCCCGTGGATATCACCATCGCCGACAGCGACGTGAGCGGCTACGCGGCCCTTTACCTGAAAGGCCCCGACAGCTCGGCCGGTTCCTCCAACTCCACGGTGACCGTGAGCGACGGCTCGAAGCTGACCGGCCACGGGTTTGTCGGCCCAGATGACGCCTTCGGCACCATCGTTTTCCAGGACAGCCGCAACATCAAGGTGAGCGTGACGAATTCGACCGTCACCGCCGATGGCAGCAACGGGGCCAGCCAGGCGGTGGTCATGAGCACGCCCTACACCAGTACCGACACCCCCGCGCAGAACAACGAGGTGACATTCGGCGAAGGCAGCGACGTTAACGCCAAGGGCACCAACAGCGCGCTTGTCGCCGGCAACGGGCAGAAAAACGTCGTCCGTGCCGAAGACGGCACCTACCATCTTGATGGGACGACGGTTGTCGATGGGGGCGGACAGCCCGCACCTTCCGACAACCTTGTCGTGACCGGCGGGCACTGGAATCGCAGCGTGGCAGATTACGTTCCCGCAGGCTACAGCGAGCAGCGGCGCGGGGGCGACACGAGCGACACCCCTTACGCCATCGGCACGACCACCGAGCAGCCCGCGACACCCGATGAGCCCGACAAGCCGGGCACCACGCCGGGCGAGACCGACAACCCGGATAGTCCCAGCACGCCGGACGGCTCCGGCGCGGCAGGCGACCCCGACGGCGCCGCGACCCACCAGGGCGGCAACAACACGGGCACCGATGCCGAGGGCGAGGGCGCAGGCACGGGCGACGGTGGCGCCGAGGACGGCCAGAACGCGAGCGGGACTTCCGGCACATCGGGTTCGACAGCTCGCGCCACGGGCAACAGCACGCCCTACCATCGCAGCACCTCGTCTGGCCAGGCCAACCGCTACGCGGCCATTCCGCAGACCGGCGATATGAACCCGCTTTCGACGCTTGCCCTGGGCATTGCCGCAGCCTCGCTGCTCGCCATGGGCGCGGTGACGATTCGCCGCCATCGTACCGCCAGCGAGCGCTAGCCTTCCATATCACGGGCGAACTCGTCATTTCGCGCGCAAACCCTTCGCCCTGCACGCACCTTCAACAGCCGTCATCTTCGCGATGGCGGCTGTTTGTGCGTCTGCGCAAAATCCTCGTCGCTAAACCGCCCCGTATAGGCTACACTTCTGCTCTGTCGCTTTTTCCTCTGATGTGATTGGGGTGGTTTGAGCTTGTCTGCCAAAGATGCGCTCCCTCCGGGTAGCAAAGACCTTTTTCCGCCGACCCCGCCAGACGGGAGCATCGGCAACCTCCGCAAGAGCAAGATCAGTGCTCTTGGCATCGCTTTCATGCTGTTCTGCCTGGTATCGGCCGGTGCCTTCGGCATCGAGGAAATCATTCCCGCCGCCGGTCCGGGACTCACCCTTATCATGCTTATCGTGCTGCCCTTCATTTGGGCGCGCCCCATCAGCCGCCTTGTGGCTGAGGCCAACGCCGTGCTGCCCCGCGAGGGCGGCATCTACGCCTGGGCCAAAGAGACCTTCGGGGAATTCTGGGGCTTCCAGGCCGGCTGGTGGACCTCCATGGACACCTACATTTCCTCCGGCGCCTACATCGCCATGGTGGGCGGTTACACCTCGCAGCTGCTTGCGCTGGATGACGCCGGCACCTTCGCGGTGAAGCTGCTCGTCGTGGCGAGCTTCACTGTCATCAACCTGGTGGGCCTCGTGGAAGTGGAGCGCATCAGCTCGTTTTTCTCGGTGCTCATCATCGTCGTGTTCGGCATGGCCGCGGTCTTCGGCCTCATGAACTGGCAGACCAACCCCTTCTATCCCATTTTCGCTGCGCCCGATGCACCCATGGCCTGCATCGCCGAGTCAATTAGCCTGGGCATTTGGATGTACTGCGGCTACGAGTGCATCGCTGCCATGTCCGGCGAGTACGAGGACTCCTCCCACAACGTGGCCCGCGGCTTCCGCATCGCGCTGCCGCTCATCGCGCTGTCCTACATCCTGCCCACCCTGGCCTGCCTGGCGGCCTACCCTGAGGGCAGCTGGACGGCCTGGGGCATCGACGGCGGCTTCACCGACGACGTGCTCGGCTACGGCACCATCTTCTCCATGGTGCTGGGGCGTACCGGCGTGGTCATCTTCCTCGTCATCGCCATCATGAGCCAGTGCACCATCTACAACACCTACCTCGCCTCGGGCTCCCGCAGCTTCTGGGTGCTCTCGGAAGACAACCTGTTCCCCAAGTTCATCCGCAAGGTGGACAAGGCCGGACGCAGCCCCTATGTGGGCGTGCTCACCATCGCCATCTCGTCGCTCATCTTCTCGCAGTTCGATTTCGTGGCCATCATCGAGATGAACATCATCTTCATTCTGGCCCGCTACATGTTCCTCGGGTTCATCGTGGTGAAGCTGCGCCGGATGTATCCCGTGGAGAATCGCCCCGCCGACGTATACTCTATCGGCGGCGGCAAGTGGGGCGTGCGCATCTACTCGGCTTTGGCCTTCGGCATCGCCACCTTCGCCCTGTGCCTGGCCCCCGTGGAGAACTTCTTCGCCACCGTGCTGTTCTTGGCCTCGGGCGTCGTGGCCTACGTGGTGTTCAAGCGCTTCTACGGCGGACTCGCCTGCGAGAACCCCGAGGCGCATCCGATCGACCCGAAGACGCGCCTGGCTGTGGGCGACATGCGCCGCATCGGCCTGTTTTGCCTCATCATCGTCGGCCTGTTCGTGCTGAATCTGCTGATGAACACGCTATTCCTGTAAGCCCTTTCAGGCCGCGTTACTCGACGCGGATGAGAGAGAACACCTCGGCATCGGTGACGTCGGCGAGCAGCGGCCGCGGGTTCAGGAAAGCGAGCTCCATGAAGAATCCCAGGCCAGCGAGCTTGGCGCCGGAGCGTTCCACGAGGCGCGCCATGGCAACAGCCGTGCCACCCGTGGCAATAAGGTCGTCGATGACAATCACCACGTCATCGGGCGTAAACGCATCCGCGTGAACTTCCAGGGCATCGGAGCCGTATTCCAAATCGTAGCTCTCGCTGATGGTGGCGCGAGGCAGCTTGCCCGGCTTGCGAGCGGGCACGAAACCAGCGCCCAGCCGATAGGCCACCGCCGAGCCTACCATAAAGCCGCGGGCCTCGGCACCGACGACCTTGGTCACGCCGCGGCCCATGAAATGCTCGGACAGATCGTCCACCACCGCCGAGAAGGCCTGGGCATCGGCCAGCGCCGGTGTGACGTCTTTGAACACAACGCCGGGCTTCGGGTAATCTGGGATATCGACGATGAGGTTCTCGTAGGGCCGCATGGGGGGCTCCTTTCTCGCTTGCTCGCGGCTCCCATTGTCCTCCACTTCCGGCGGAATGAACTTGGGGGCCCGCTTTTCACAGCAAGCCGTAACCTGCCGCTGCGCTAGTCTTCTAAATCGCCCTCAAGCGCGCGGCGGCGCTTGATGGCCGAGTGAAACTGAAGTGCGAAAGCGCCAAAGGCCACCATGAATCCGAGGGTGAAGTAGACGACGCCGATGGCAAGGTCGCCGAGCCACACGACCTCGTCAAGCCCGACGATCTGGATTTCCGCGACAATGCGCAGAGCCACCGAGAGCGCGCAGATTACCGCACCCGTTGCCACGGAAAGCAAGGCCACGTACCCCCAGGGAATCCTGTCGACCGCGGCAAGACGCGTGCGGCTGCTCACGACCCCGTGCTTCGTCTCAAGGTAGCTGGAGACGAAGCAGGCGATGAGGATGCAAACGAACAGGAGCATCGCCGGGTCGAAGACGCGCTCGCCCACTGCCGTGTAGATCGGCGTGTCCGTCACGTCGGACACCTGCTCGAGCATGATGCTGTAGTAACAGCAAACCACCGAGCCGATCAGCAAAATGACAAAACCGATCTTCGCGAACCGGTTCCCCTCGGCTTCGAGGCGCTCGTCTTTGGGGCCCATATACTCGTTCCATTGTTTGATGAGGTTCATGATGCGCTCCTTCTAATCCCAGAACAAATCGTTCAGCGTCTTGCCGAGCGCAAGACAGATGGCTCGGCAGAGTTTCAAGCTCGGGTTGTAGCGGCCGGCCTCGATAAGGCCGATGGTCTGGCGCGTCGCTCCAACGCGCTCGGCCAAATCGGATTGCGACAGCCCCGCTTCCATACGCGCCGTCTTCATACGCAGGTTCTTCTCCCCTTCCAAAACGCTCCCTTCTTTCGATGAGCCCATGCGCGGGCATTCTCGCTGCAGACGCAGCGTGCGCTCATGGCCAACAATTCGCTACCTGTCCGGGGCGGACCTTCACATCAGGCGCTTCGCCCGCCGACATGCAATATATACCTTACATTTGCAAAGTATATATTACATTTCTTGGAAGTCAATGCCCTTTTGCCTAAACAGCGCCCGATTTGGTCACAAAAAGTGCGATTGTGCGAGTCCTTCCGGAACTACCAGCTCTTCTACTACACGTATATCGTTAAATTTCGCTCAGATTTGCACCGCTGGCACTCTTCCTGAGCCATTGACGCGTTGCATGAACTCGCTCAATCGCAATTTCGTGGCAGAAATCGCTCATTTAGTTGACAACAACCAGCCGTCCAAATCGCCTGAGGGCGCAATGAGTATCATCGCGAGAGCGAGAAAGGGGTATTTGTGACCAGCCAATCGCCCATGCCGGAACAATCGCCTCATCCGAAACCGCGCATCCTGGCCATCTTCGGCTCGCTGCGACGGCTCCCCCGCCGTCATCATCGGCAAAACCGCCACCGTCAGCGGCGTCGGCGGCTCCAGCTGTGCACGCTACAGCCACGGGGAGCTCCTGCCTACGTTCGACTTTTTGCAAATGCACCTCGTGCCCGCCACTTTCACCAGCATGAGCTTTACCCGGACCATGTTCACCACCAGCACGCTGGACCTCGATGATGCCAATAAAGCCTCGCTCGAAAACCAAGCGACAGCCCTCCTGGCAGATCTGGAGAAGCAGATTTCCAAGCAAGCATGACGGCGCGCGCTTCAAAAAACCGAGGCCACATGAGAAGCCCGGCCATCACGGGACGGCACCTACGCAAAAAGCTGGCCGCTATCTTTGCGAGACGCCCACCACAATCCCCTCGCCAACAAATACACCGAGCACGGCCCGAAGCAGCGGAGGGACCTTAACGCCGAGGGCCGTCTCAGATGTCGTACATACACGCGAGAACAATCCCCAGCAAAACCGCTATTGCCGCATAACCGAACATTGCCGTTACGCCAAAAGCACCAAGGAGAGCGCTTCCAATTATAGGAGAAATACAAAGGTTTAAATCGGGCCCTATATAGTAGGTGTTGGCCGCTTTGCCCACCGAAGCCTGATCGACGTCTCTCACCGATTGCGCTTGCAGAACGGAGAACAGCGCCCCTTGGCCCAAGCCCAGCAAAGCGCCCGCAAGGCATACCATGGCCGTATTGGACATAAACATAAGAATCACCACAGCAGCTAAATCTGCTGCGAGCAAAGGCAGGGCAATCTTCTTTAGATCCACCGAATCAGAAGCCCTTCCAAAAATGGGTCTGCCCAAAAGCGCCACGCAGGCGTAAAACGCAAAGAAGAGCGTAGGGTCCGCAATGCCCCTGTCTTCTGCGGCCACAATGATGAGCGGCATTGCGACTCCAATTGGCGCGGCCGACAATCCTCCTATCAGGCAATATGGAAGAGCTGGCTTGTATATAAATCCTTTCAGATGGATGCTCTTTCCTATTTCTGCCCAAGTCTTCTTTCGGCCCACGTCAGGCTTCGGCGGCCTCTTCAGCGCAACGGCGAGAAGCAATGCCACGAGCAAGAGCGCGCTAGCCGCCACGAAGCTGTTCTGGTATCCGAAAAGAATTCCTATTCGCTCGGCAACCATCGGCCCAAATGCGCTCGATGCGACAGAGGACATCCCCATCCACCCCATCCCTTTGCCGAGCTGCTCCGCCGGCACGATGACCGTCGTTATAGACGCAACGCAAGCAGACCTTAGCGCAAACGAGACACCTTGGACCACCCTGCACAAGCCAAGCATGAGCGAGCTTTCGAAAGCCGAACAGCCGAGCGTGGCGAGAAAAAAGAGAGCTGCGCTAGCGACAAGAAGCGTTTTCTTGCTAAAAAGATCGGCGACGGCGCCAATAAAGGGCCTTGAAGCGAAAGACGACCCGGGATTCAAACCCGCCAGCACGCCGGCAACCGCGTACGAAGCACCGAAGGACAGTGCGTAAACGGAAACAATTGAGTTCGTCATGTACGCAACCAGCTGATACAGGACATCGAACACAAATAGATTAATGAAACTCACAGTAAAAAGCCTGCGTCTGGCCACTTTGCCACTCCATACGAAAGACCCGTTTTCCGTATTGAAGTGTACCGACCGGCTTGGGGCAAAGATACTGGCGCCCCCTACAAAAAAGCAGCCCCAAATTAACCAACCGGGCTATTTTGTCCTCAGTTTTATCGACGGCCTCTTCGGAAAGCTGTCGGCATACACGCGCGCCGCCTTTGCCCTCTCGGCCTCCCCTCCGCCCATCATCCCCTTAAAGCACCGTGTCGCGCAGATAGCCGTAGCCCTCAGCTTCCATGCAGTTGGCGGGGATAAAACGCAGCGCCGAACCATTGATGCAGTAGCGCTGGCCTCCCAAATCAGCAGGGCCGTCGGGAAACACGTGGCCCAGATGACTGTCGCCCGCAGTGCTGCGCACTTCTACGCGCGGCATGCCGGGAATGGACTCGTCCACCGACTCCTCGACGACGCTCTCGGCCAGAGGCCGCGAAAACGACGGCCAGCCGCAGCCGGCATCGAACTTGTCCCGCGAGCTGAACAGCGGCTCGCCCGTGACCACGTCCACGTAAATGCCGTCCTCAAACTGCTGGTCATAGGGGTGCGCATGGGGCCTATCCGTGGCTGCCTTTTGGGTTACCTCGAACGCCTCGGGCGTCAGCTTCTCGCGAATCTCTTCATCGGAGGGCCGCTTATAGCCCTGCTCGGCGATGGCGAAATCCGCCGCGTGCTCTTCTGAGAAAGCGCGTGCATCGGCCAGGTTCACATGGCAGTAGCCGAAGGGGTTGACGCCCAGATAATCCTGGTGGTAGGCCTCGGCAGGGTAGAAGTTTCGCAAAGGTCCCGCCTCGATGCGCGGATTCTTGCCGCCTTTGCGCGCGATGCCCACGAGCGCCGACACCACCGCGTTACGGTCGGCTTCGCGGGTCCAGTAGATGCCCGTGCGGTACTGGGTGCCGCGATCGTTACCCTGGCGGTTGAGCGAGAAGGGGTCCACGGTGCGCAGGTAGGCCGCCAAAAGCAGCGGCAGCGGCAGCACGTCGGCATCGTAGACGACCCGCACCGCCTCGGTGGCCCCCGTCTCGCCCGAGCAGACCTCTTCATAGGTCGGCACTGTCACGGCGCTGTTCGCATAGCCCACTTCAGTTTCCAGCACGCCGGGAATGCGCTTCAAGTACGCCTCAGTGCCCCAAAAGCAGCCGCCGGCCAGGTAAATCTCGCGTTTGTTCATAACGGGTCCTTTCGAAAACATCCGCCCATTATTTCGCATCGGAAGCCACCGGCGCGCCGTCTCGCCGCGCGCCCTCGGCCGGCTCCCTCCTCATATGCGCTTCTTCACGGTAGCAAAGGACTCGGTGCTGCGGCGCGCCGGACCGAACATGCAACGACCCTGTTGACAAATGTCAACGAGACAGGCGACGAATTGCGCTTCCGCAAAGTGACTGTTGGACATCGCCCCGCCAACGACCCCGGCGCCTGCCCCTCAACCGCCCCGCCGAAGGAGTAGCGTGAACGCAAATCCGCCTTGCCGCGCATTACTTATCGCACGTCAACCAGCAAAAGGAAGCGTCATGGCCCAAGCTGCACCCGCCATCCCCACGGGGCGCGCCATGAACATCATGGTGGCGCTCATGCTTGCCAGCAACCTGTTGGCCTCGTTCAACCAGTCCCTCATGAACATCGCCCTTGACACCGTAGCCACCGACTTTTGCATCAGCCTCTCAGTGGCCAACTGGCTTGTGCTGGGGTTCACCATCGTAGCCGCCACCGTCATCACCATGGCCGCCTCGCTTTTGAAGCGCTACGGCATTCGGAAGGTGATGCTGTTCGGCTACGCCACCTCGCTTGTCGGTTCGCTGTTGGGCGTTTTGGCCTTTGACTTCCCCATGATGCTCGTCGCCCGCCTCGTCCAAGCGCTCACCGTGGGGCTGTTCTTCCCTGTGGTCACCAGCGTCATTCTCACCCTGGCGCCTGCGGGGAAAAGCGCTACCATGCTCGCCCTCAACAGCGGCGTTATCGGCGTGGGCCTCGCCTTCGCGCCGCTCATCGCCGGCGCCGTGCTCACCTACGCGGGTCTGCGCGCGCTCTTCCTCATCCCGCTTATCATCTCCATCGTCCTGCTTGTGCTCGGGTTCTTCTTCTTGCATGACATTTATGCTCGCGAGAACAAGACCGTCGATGTGCTCAGCGTGGGCTTGAGCTTCGTCGGCCTCGGCGCTTTCATTTTCGGGCTGAACGAAGTGACCCACGACATGCTGCCCTCTCTTGGCTTCATGATTGTCGGCGCGCTCGTTGTTGGGCTGTTTGTCTGGCGCCAGTTCTCTATCGCCGATCCGCTGCTGAATCTGGCGCCCCTGAAGCACGGGCGCTTCGTGCTCGGCGAGCTGCTCATGATGCTCGGCTACATGGGCTCTATCTATATGAGCCTGCTCGTACCGCTGTATTTGGAGGGCACCGCCGGATACAGCGCCTTCATCGCCGGCTGCCTTCTGTGCGCGCCCATCCTGTGCTATGCCGTCTCCTGCTTTATCGGCGGGCGCATCGAGGACAAGCACGGCGTCTGGCCGCTCATCCCCCTCGGTTTCCTGCTGCTGCTCGGAAGCTACGTGGCTGTGGAATTCACGTCAGCGCGAATGCTGATCGTTCCGATGATCGCGTTCGTCGCCACCTCCTATATCGGCGTGGGCCTCGTGTTCCCCACGCTGAAGGCGGTGGATTTGGGCGCGCTGCCGAAAGCGATTTACGCCCACGGGTCGTCCATCCACTCCACCCTGGTGCAAATTGCGGGATCCATCGGCTCGGCTCTGTTCGTGGGCATCATGTCCGCCGACACCGACCGCCTTGTGGCCCAAGGCATGTCCAAGGCCGACGCCTATGCCTCGGGCTTCTCCCACACGCTGCTGATTTCCATCGGCATTCTCGCCGTCGCCTTCGTCGCATCGGTCGTGTTCGCCCGCATCATGCGGCACAAAAAGCAGGCGGCGACCCCCGCGCCCTCCCAGAGCTAGACTTGGCGCGCGCCCTGCCCCGGCTGCGTGCCCTGCCCCGCCGCGCGTTTCCCGCTCCCGCCGCGCGCCCTGCCCCGGCTGCACGTGCCCTGCCCCGGCTGCGCGCGCCCTGCCCCGGCTGCGTGCCCCGCTCCCGCTGCGCGTTTCCCGCTCCCGCCGCAAACCATGCAAAAGTATGGCCATCGCCGCCCGTTCCATACAAAAGCGGCTCCATCTCCCTTTATTCGCGGCGCAAACTATACAAAAGTGCGGTTTGCGCCAGGCGGCACAAGCGAGGGAGGATGGGAAGGGGCTTCCGTCGAGGGGCTTCCGTCGAGGGGCTTCCGGCATGGGACTTTCGGGGCGGGACTTTCGGGGCGGATTATCCGGGCAGGGCTTTCGGCGCGGGAGGGCGAAGGGGAGGGGCTTTCGGAGCAGGGCTTTCGGGGCGGGAGGGCGAAGGGAGGGGCCTTCTGCGCGAGGCTTTCGGCGTGGATGCTCGGCGCAGGGCCTCCGGCGCGAGGCTTTCGGCGTGGATGTTCGGCGCAGGGCCTCCAGCGCGAGGCTTTCGGGGCGGATGTTCGGCGTGGGACTTTCGGCGGGGGTTTTCCACGCGGGCTGTTCAGTCGGTTGCGGGGCTGCTACAATGGGGCCACTGTTTCGGCGGAGCCTTTGGCAAGCGACGCCTCGAGAAAGGCACGGTGCATGAAGAACTAGCGATGCCCTCTGGGCCCCATCACGACCTTACCGTTCTGGTCGCGCTTTGGGCGCCGCATCGCTGTGTATTCCGCTCCGGCAACGTCACGTGCCACTCCCACGCCAAGCACTCGCGCCCAGCGCGGCCCTTCCCTCAGGAGGACCGCCATGCAATTGAATCTTAGCCACATCACCTATACCTATCCCGGCGCATCGGAGGCGGCCATCGCCAACGTAAGCGTCACCTTCCCTGCAGGCTGGACGGGCATCATCGGCGACAACGGCTGCGGAAAGACCACGCTGGCCCTCGTTACCGCAGGGCTCATCGCACCCGACACAGGAACCGTCACGCCAAAGCTCTTCGGCGCCTATTGCCCCCAGGACTCCTCCATCGAGCCCGACAATCTCATGGACTTCGCCTCGGACTGGAGTCCCGAGGCCATCGACGCGCGCGCGAAACTCGAAGTTGACGACAGCTGGCTATGGGATTTTCCGAACCTTTCCGGCGGCCAGCAGAAACGCGTTCAGATCGCCTGCGCCCTCAGCCGCCGACCCGACGTGCTCATCATGGACGAGCCGACCAACGACCTGGATGCCGCCACGCGAGCCATGGTGGCCGAAGCGCTGGCGTCGTTTCAGGGCGTCGGGCTGCTCATCTCCCACGATCGCGCGCTGCTGAACCGACTGGTCGGGCAGTGCCTCACCTTCGAAGACGGGCGCGCGCTCATGCGCCCCGGTGGCTTTGACCAGGTATCGGCTCAGACGGCCTCGGAACGCGAGACGGCCCTTCGCGAAAAAGCGGCGGCCAAGCGCGAGGCCCAACGCCTGCGCGCCGAGGCCGTGCGTCGCAGCGAGGCAGCCAGCCAGTCGAAGGCGCGCTTGAGCGCGAGCAAGGTCGCCAAGGGGGACAGCGACACCCGCGAGCGTCTTGGGCGGGCGAAGGTGTCCGGAAAAGACGGCATCGCCGGCCAAGCCTCCGCCTCGTTCGCCTCGCGCCTCCAACGAGCAGAAGAGCGCGCCGGGGCTATCGCGGTTTCCAAGCGCTACGACTCGCGCATCTCCATCTACGGCGGGCCGGCCTCAGCGAAGACCGTCGCCCACTGCGAGGCCACGGTGCTGCACGCCGGCGACTTCTCGCTGCGCGTCCCCGAGCTTTGGGTGGGCCACACCGACCACATCGGCCTGGCCGGCCGCAACGGCACGGGCAAAAGCACGCTCGTGCGCCACCTGCTGTCCCGCGTGCCCGAAACCGTGCGCGTCGCCTACGTGCCCCAAAGCGTGAGCGAGGCGCAGCGGGAAGGCGCCCTGGCCCGCCTGCACGCCATGGATGCCGCGAGCGCCGGGCGGGTGCTCGGCCTGGTGGCCGGACTCAACTCCGATCCCGACCGCTTGCTCGACGGCGCCGACACAAGCCCCGGAGAAATGCGCAAGCTCATCTTGGCCGAGCAGCTCTTGGGCGAACCCAACCTGCTCGTGCTGGACGAGCCCACCAACCACCTCGATCTCGGCTCCATCGAAGCGCTCGAGGCCATGCTCGCCGAGTATCCCGGCGCGCTCATCCTCGTTTCCCACGACCCCTTGCTGGTGGAATCGGCCTGCTCCCTTCACTGGGCCATCGAGCCGAGCGCTGCCGGCGAGAACACTTTCGAACTCAACGTCCGCTGAAGTGCGCTTCCCGGGCCGGCTTGCTACAATAGGCCTTCGAAAGAACGCAGAGAGATCGGTGCGCCCATGGAGCTGAACGTCACCCTGACGGATTTAATGGATGCCGTCGACCGCGAATCGAAGTTCGCGGACTACGGCTATTTCCTCGACCCCAACACCGGCGTCACGCATTTTCTCTGGGACGGGGAAGCCGACGAGTACGACGACCCGGCGCATTTCGAGGAGCTCTCGGAGCGCACAGACGAGCTCATCCAGCTGCCCGACCGCTCCATGACCGACCTGTACTCCCGCGCCGAGGACTTCACCGCCCTGCGCGTTGTGGACAGCAAGCAGCGCGCCAGGCTGGCCCGAGCCTGCCGCAAAGCTCGCCGCAAGCGCAATATCGGCTTCTTCCTCAGCGAAATCACGGCCTTGGGCCTGAACGCCGAGCAGCTCGCCTACTGGGACGAATGCGACGAGGAGTTCGTCCGGCACTGGTGCGCCCAGAAAGGCATCGGCATCATTGCCGAGGCTCGTCGTCGTAGGGGCCAAGATGCATGATCTGGGCGCACAGGCCCTCTTCGATGGTCAAAAGTTCGGCGGCCGAGGTGTCGATGCCCTTCTTGCGCGCCGCCTCTTCCTGCGCCCACGCGAACTCCTCGGCTGTCACGAAGTCGGGCAGCCGAATCAGCGCGATCCAGTGGAAGGCCTCCTTGTATTCCTTCTTGAAATCGAATGCCATGGGCCCTGCTTGCGATGCGTCTAGCCTTCCGCCGGACGAACGGGCAGCCACACCTCGCTTTTGCTGTCGGGCGCCGTCATGCCGGGAGTGAGGTAGCGCTCCACATCGGCATGGGTTTCCCAAGTATAGCCAGAACTGGGCAGCCACTCGGCGAGGATGCGGTGCCACAGGCTGTCCATGGCATCGGGCATGGGCCCTTCGCAGGAGAACACCGCATAGGTGGCCGCCGGCACCACACGCTCGGTCATGCCCTCGGGGCACGGCGCCCCCGTTGCAACGGCGCACATATAGCCATCGAAGGCGCCCTTCTCGCAGAACTGCACGCCCAGCAATCCGGCGGGCTCGCTTCCATCCATACACGCGAGCACGTCATGCACGCGCGGTCCTACCGACGCCCAAAATTCGGTGGCCTTCTCACCGGCGCACTCAATGCTCCACGGACCGTTGTCGGCCTGGATGCCCACGACGCGAAACTCGGGGCTCTCGACAATCCGATACTCCATCGCATTTCCTCCTTGCACAGAAAGGGTGAACACGAGGCGCGGATACAGCGCGAGCACGGCGCCAGGCCGGCGAGCGGCACTCGGCGCCACCCCGTGCACGGCCCGAAAAGCCCGGCTGAACGCCGTCGGGGAATCATAGCCGTAGCGCAGGGCCACGTCGATTACCCGATCGCCGCCTTCGCGCAAATCGATGGCAGCCTGGGACATCTTCCGGCGCCGCACGTACTCAGCCAGCGTGGTACCCGCCAAATAGGGGAACATGCGCTCCAACTGAAACGGCGAGCAACCGGCAACGCGAGCCACCGTCGCCACGGAAACGTCCTCAGTCAAATGCGCGTCGATGTAGCGCATGGCGGCGTTCAAATCCTCGAGCCAATTCACACCCGCACCTCCTTACGGTTCACAGCTTACTGCGCGGTCGCCTCCCCCGTCCTCGCATTTCACGAGCAGAAACCGCGCGGGGCGAGCATGATGCGAAAAGCTTCCTTTCATGCTAAGGTGTCGGCGACACACACGTGAGAGAAAGGCTGACTATGGATTTTGTCATCAAGCGCTTCAATGAGCTGGAGCTGGAAGAGTACCACGAGCTGCTGAAGCTGCGCTGCGCGGTGTTCCTCGTGGAGCAGCAGAGCCCCTACCAGGAAGTGGACGACGCCGACAAGGAGGCGATCCACGTGTACTTCCGCAACGACGAGGGCACGATCGGCGCCTACGCCCGGGTGCTGCCGGCCGGCGTCACCCACGAGACGGCCTCCATCGGGCGCGTCATCGCCGTCGAGCGCGGCTGCGGCGCGGGCCGATGCATCATGAAAGAGGCCATCCGCATCGCCCAAGAGGAGCTGGACGCCGACGTCATCACCATCGAGGCCCAGGTGCAGGCCCGCGGCTTCTACGACAAGCTCGGCTTCGTGCAGACCTCCGACGAATTCGACGATGGCGGCATCCCCCACATCGAAATGAAGCTCACGCGCGCCTAACCCATCTTCTACAAATCACACCTTCGAGTCCTGCCGTGTGCTCGCTTGGCAGGGCTTTTTCATGCCGACTACTGCGCCAAAGCGAATTCCCGGATGGTGCGGTCGATGGGCTCCATGAGGGCGACGGCCTCGGCTTCGTCGCGGCAGGTGCGCATGGCGCCGGCGCGGTAGTCGAAGACGATTTCCCCAGAAGCATCGTCCCAGACGAGCAGCTTCGAGAAGAAGTGCCCGTTCTCGTCGGCGCGCCCGCGCTCGCCGCCCTCCAGGTAATCTGCCGCGAACTGGAAGGCATGGCGCGACTGCATGAAGGAGAGCTTGCCACGGATGTCCTCGAGAAACGGCGTGCCGTCGGAATCGACGACATCGCCGGCATGGTTGCGCAGCCCCGCGATGGCCACGACCGGACGGTCGCCGTCGATGATGGCACCGCCCTTGGCCCTTTTCCGCAGCCGGCGCGGCGCCGGCGCATCGGCGAGCCAGGTATCGGGACGCTGAGGCTCTTGTTCGGCTGCGTACTCTTCGGCCAGCGAGTGCATGGCCGTGCGCACCGACGGGTAGAACTTGAAGTCCTGCATGAGGCGGCGCAGCTCGTAACGGGTGTAGTGGTCGCTCGTCTCCTTGATAGGGCGCACGAGCTTCACGTGCACGCCGCGTTCCATAAGCGAATCGAGCATCTCGTCCAGCTTGTCGGCAGCCGTGGTGTCGATGGTGTCGAGCTTCGAGAGCTTCAAAATGAGCGCCTCGTTGCCGGCGGCGGCCGCCTCTATTTCCTCCACGGCCTTGGCGATGTTCATGAACGAGAGGTTGCCGGACAGCTTCGCCACGCCCAGCTTGAACCCGACGTCGATATCCTTTTTCGCCGGCAGGTCCTCGGGCTTGTAGGGCACCGCCCCCAAAAGCTCCGGGCCCGAGGAATCGATCTTCTCGCGAGCCGAACGCAGGGCCAATGCCAGGATGAAGCCACCCAAAATACCCGCCACCGCGCCAAAGAGCACCACCAGAGCGGCCGACAGCGCGAACACCATGAACTCGCGGCGCGTCTTCAGGGCATAGGTAGATATCTTCCCGAAATCGACGATGTCGAGCAGGGCCACCACAACGATGGCCGACAGGGCACAGCGCGGCAGAAGGCTCATGAACGAGCCGGCAGCGAAGGCCACCACGGCCACGATGAGCGCCGAGAACAAGCTCGCCACCTGGGATACCGACCCCGAGGCAATGCCCGCAGCCGTACGCGACATGGAAGCCGAGCAGGGTGGGCAGCCGATAAGACCCGCCAGCGCGTTGGCGATGCCGAAGGTGCGCATCTCGCCGTCGGGCGCCGGCGCCGGCACTTCTCCAGCCGAGAACGTCTCCACGCACAGCAGCGATTCCAGCGACACCACTACCGCAATGGCGAACCCCGCCAAAAGCAGTCCGACGACATCGAGGCCCTCGGTGTAGACCGTTGCCACCCGGGGCAGCGTTCCCGACACTTCCGTCAGAAACACCACGGGAAACCCCGCCGCCTCAAGACCGTTGCACGCGACCGCGGCCGCCACGAGCACGACGATGGCCGCCGGCACTTTCGGCGCGAATCGCTTCAGCAGGTACATGCCCGCGATGCAGGTCGCCGACACGATGACGCAGGCCGCCGAGGCACCCGGCAGACACGCGGCGATACCGGCAATCTTCTCCACGATGGTGCCCGAGGTGTTTCCCGTCGTGCCCAACAGAAGCGGCACCTGACCGATGACCACGGTAAGGGCGATGCCGAAGATGAACCCGTGCATGACCGGCAGCGGCATACGGCGGATGAAACGCCCGGCCCGCACCCAACCGAGCAGCACCAGAAACAGCGCCGTGAACAGCGTGAGCAGCGGCATGGCGGCAATGATGTCCCTTTGAGCCGTGACGCCCACCGCCGCGAGCATGGAGGCGGTCATGGCGGCCGCGGCCGAGTCCATGCCGAACACCACGCGCCGCGTGGAGGTGAACAGCCCGTAGGACAAAGGCGCAATGATGGAGGCCCACAAACCGTAGATGGCCGGCAGCCCCACCACTTCCGCGTAGCCCATGGCAATGGGAATGGACAGCGCCGCGATGACCAGACCCGCCAGCAGGTCCTTGGGAGCATCGACGGCTCGATACCCCTCCATCGCCCGAATAATCATGCGCCCTCCCCCGTTGTGCGGTGTCGCTCGCCGCGCCCTCGTAAAGCGCACGGTGCGCCCCTGCTTCCTGCAGACAGTATACCCGCAATGCGCCGATGCCGTTTCCGCAGATTGCTCGCTCTTTCTCAGGATTCACGGGAACGCAGTCAGAGTCGCCCGGCCCAAAGGTTCCGAGTTGCGAACAAAACCATCCTGACGCCGCGGGCCGCATCGCCAAGCCTTACCATGGGCCCGTGAAAGAGAGCAGGGGCCCCGCGCATCGACTTCGCCCGCATCAAGGGCGCGCCGCCGCCCGCTCTCCCACGCGCCCCGCGCGGCGAGGCGCCCGGCAGGAATCGAGACTGAAGAAAGGCGAGGGCATGGCGAGAACAGCCCGGGTTATCGTAATTGGCTGCGGCAGCTTCGGCGCCGCTTTGGCCGCTTCCCTTGCGGCGGCGGGACACGAGGTCACGGCCGTCGATATGCGCGAGGACGCCTTCGACCAGCTCGGCGACGACTTCGATGGCGAAACTGTTACCGGCGACGGCAGCAGCGCGCTGGTGCTGGAGGAATGCGGCGTCAAACGGGCGACTCACGTGGTGGCCGCAACAGGCCACGACGCCACCAACCTCCTGATAGCCGAACTGGCAAGCGAGATCTACGGCGTGCGGCATGTGCTGCCCTTGGTGGACGACGACGCTTTCGTGGAGATACTGGAAGATTTGGGAACCGAGCCCATCTGCCCCCATCGCATCTGCGAGAAGGAATTCTACCGCCTTACCGGCCTTGGGCGCGAAGGGGGCGACGAGCAATGAGAGTGGCGCTCGTGGGCGGGCGATCCCGAACCGACTACCTTATGGCCACGCTGGCCGAAAGCGCCGAGGAGGTCGTCGCCATCAACAGCGACCGCGCCTTCTGCGAATACCTCGCAAGCCGCCACGACGGCACCGTGGTCTGGGGCGACGGCACCAAGCGCGAGGTCCTCGAAGAGGCGGGCATCGCGGGATTCGACGTGATCGTGGCCCTCACCGGATACGATGCGGACAACCTCGCCGTCTGCCAGGTGGCGAACCACTTCCTCGGCATTCGCCGCCTGCTGTGCATTGTGGCAAATCCCGAGAACGTGGGGCTCTTCCGCCAGCTGGGAGTCACCGCCGCCATCAGCGGCACCGCCACACTCGCCCAGGCCATTCAGGCAGCTCTCAACGAGGCCTCCCAGGAGCCCATCGGCACGATGCTGGGGCAGACCGGACCTATGGCGCTCTACGACGACGAGGCCCCGACCGAGCGCCTCCTTGGCTCGTGGCACCTTCTCGGGAAGGGCCGCGCGTGAGCCTTCCCTCCGAACACGCAACCGCCCCTGAACCCCTTGCGCCCGCCTTCGGCCCGCCCAGCGACCCGGGGCCGCGCTCCTGCGCGCCCATCGTAAGCTACGTGGGCATCGCCACGATATTCATCGGCATGGCCGCCTTTGCCCCCCTCGCCCTTTTGCCCTTCTACCCCGACGAGACGGCGCTTGCCCCTTGCTTCATCTTTCCGGGGCTGATCGCCATGGCCGCAGGCTACCTGCTGTACTTCGCCGTGCCCAGCCCCAGCCGCGCGTTTCGCCTTTCGAAGGGCCAGGCCGCCGTCTGCACGCTTCTGATATGGGTTATCGCCATCGCCGTTTACGCTGCTCCCTTCGTGCTGGCCGGCATGCTCACCATTCCCCAGGCCGTCTACGAATCGACCAGCGGGCTGACCACGACGGGCCTGAGCGTCGTCGACGTCGACACGTGCCCCCAGGTGCTGCTCTTTCACCGGAGCCTCACCTGTTATCTCGGCGGCGTCGGCCTCGTGCTCATCCTCACCTGCGTCATCACCCCAAGCGGAGGACTCGGCGTCTACAACGCGGAAGGCCACACCGACCGCCTGCTGCCGGGCACGGCCAAGACCGCTCGCATGATTCTGCTCATCTACACCGGCATCATCGCCGCAGGCGTCCTCGCCTACTGCGCGGCCGGCATGAGCCTGTTCGATGCCGTCAATATCTCCATGTGCGCGGTCTCCACCGCCGGGTTCGCCACCCACGCCGAGAGCATCGCCTTTTGGGCCAGCCCCACCATCGAGGCCATCACCATCGTGCTCATGCTCGCCGGGGGCCTCAATTTCCTCGCGCTGTTTCTTCTTCTGCAGGGCAAAGTGCGGGCCTTCCTCACCCATATTGAGACGCCGGTGTATTTCGGCATCGTCGCCGTGGGCTCTCTGGTGGTGGCCGGCTTCTTTTTGGCCCAGGGCGTCAGCGAAAACGCGGCAGAGGCCTTGCGGGACGCTCTGTTCCAGGTATCGTCGGTGCTCACCTCCACCGGCTTTCAGACCATTCCCTCCTTTGTCGATCTAGGCGCGGCGCTGATGTTCCTGTTCATGCTCTTGATGTTCATCGGGGCCGAGGCCCGCTCCACATCGGGCGGCATCAAGGTCTACCGCATCGCCGTGGCGGCGCGGGGCTTGGGCCACGGGCTTCGCCAGCGCTACGGGAACAAGCGCCGCATCACGAGCATCAAGATCAACCGCTTCGGCAAGCGCTCGGTGCTTTCTGCTGACGATATCGAAGAGGCCCAGACCTTCGTCGTCATCTACGTGCTCGTGTTCATTGTCGGCACGTTTCTGCTCATCCTTTGCGGGGCCACGCTGCAGGAGGCCGCGTTCGACTTCGCCTCGTGCCTCGGCAACACCGGCGTGGGCACGGGCTTTCTCGGCCCCAGCGCAAGCGACGCCGCCCTCGACATTGCCAGCCTCGGCATGCTCTTGGGACGTCTCGAGATAATCCCCTTGTTCATGGGCGCAAGTACCCTGGTTGGAATGATAGTGAAAAGGAGGCGCCATGGGCACCAGTAAGGCAAGCAACGCGAAAACGGCCCGGAACAGGCGGATGCGCCGCCTTGCGCGCAACCTGGTCGTCGTCGGCGTGCTCTACGGCGCCGGCATGGCGGCCGTATGGGCGTTCTCGCTCATCAACGTGAGCACGCTTGTGGTGTTCCCCGTGTTCGTTCTGGGTATCCTCATCGCCTGCTTGGAATCGGATTCGGGCCTGTGGGGCGCGCTGCTCGGCGTCGGCTACCTGCTCTCCTACGACTTTTTCTTCACCGAGCCGACCTATGGGCTGAAAGTGCTCAGCCGCACCGACGTGGTAGCCCTGGTCATCTTCCTCATCGTGGCGCTCATCATGGGCATCATCACCCACCGCATGCGCCGCCAGGCGACCATCGCCGAGCGCAACGCCTTGGCCCTCGGACGCCTGAACCGCCTGAGCTGCGGCCTGTTCGAAAGCGCCACCCCCGATGAGGCCTGTCGTTTCTCGGAGGAGTTCCTCTCGAAGGCCCTCGGTCGGTCGATAGTCATCACCCTCGGTCGGCCGTCTTCCGACGCGGAGGCCGCGGCCCTCGACTGCTATGCGCAGCGCTGTCCCACGGGCTTCGGCGAGCTGGGGTACCCCAGCGCGACGCAGAAGTTTCTTCCCTTCGGGCTGAAGGGGCGCATCCGCGGCGTGGTAACTGTGGATTGCGCGCTCGGCGAGCTGGACAGCTCGAGCCGCTCGCTGCTTGCCGCCGTGCTCGCCCAAACGCTCGTGGCCGTGGAGCGCAACGACCCCAGCGAAGAGCGGCGCCCGACACGAGAAGAGTCCGACG